>JAFRJF010000056.1 GCA_017432405.1 Clostridia bacterium
AATAATGGGGACTATGAGGATGCCATCCTGATTGAAAGTGCCGCCCGCGCCGGTGTTGAGTACATTGTTACCAGAAACCCCGCGCACTACAAAACGTCATCTGTTCAGGTGTACTCTCCCGCTGAATTTGTCCGCTTCATCAGCAGGCAGGACTAAACGCACCCCGCCGCAGGCATGCGCAACGGCGGGGTGCGCGTATCAGAAACGGTCCCTGTCCTCAAAAACACAAAACACATGGGGACGGTTCTCTGTGTTCTTATGGCTTCATCACAAATTTTCTCACAGATACAGAGCAGATACCTATTATCTTACTGGCCCGCCGAATGGTGATGTCGGAGCAACACAGAGAACCGTCCCTATATGTCTAAAAAAGTGCCGACCATAAGTCGTTATAGGCTTTTGGTCGGCACATTGCCTCCTCACAGCTCCTCCTAAAGTCAGCGGGGTACGGTTTTACATGGCTCCCATTTATGACAGGAGTCAAATGGAACCGTCCCTGATGACTTGCATTTATGACAGGAGTCAAATGGAACCGTCCCTGATGACTTGAGAACGTCTCCTCGTGCTCTACCCTCGCTTCAAGACTTGCTAGAATGGCATCTATATTGTAACAAACGGAATTCCATTAGACAAGGCATATCGCTCTGCATAAGAGCCAGATTTGCCATAAATAGTCAATTTCCCACAATTATCAAATGCAAATGAATAAACCACAGTATCGCTACCAAGGATTGTCACTGTGGATAGATTCTTGCAATCACCGAATGCCTTAACGCCGATATCATCCACGGTTTCAGGTATTGTTATGTCAATCAAACTACTACATCCACAAAATGTCCCATCGTAAATACTCATTACGCCTTGAGGAATTACCATCCCAGTTAAACTGCTACAGTCCTGAAATGCTGAAAAACCAATGCTTGTCAAAAGGTCGGGTATTGTAATGGTTCTCAGATTATCACACCCCATGAATGCACAATCGCCTATTGCTTTAACACTAGTTGGAATTGATAAATTAACCAAGCTAGTACATCCATAGAATGCATAATCACCAATCGATATAACGCTGCCTTGAATTATCACACTGGTTAGACTTTTACAGCTGTGAAAAAGTCCATGGCTAATGCTGGTCACACTACTTGGGATTGTTACGCTAGTAAGGCTATCACAATGTGTAAAAGCATTATTATAGATATATAACACACTACTAGGGATTATCACGCCGGTAAGACTTGTACAGCCACTGAAAGCACCTTCACCAATGTCGGTCACGCCGTTGGGTATTGATACAGTAGTTAGGTTTTCACAGTCCCTGAACGCATAAAAACGGATACTGGTTACACCTTCTGGAATAACAACATCTCCACCCGCACCTATATATCTCACAAGAACACCATTCTCGATCTCAAAATCTTCCGTACTTATTTGTCCATTCACCGTTACTGCGCAAGTTGCAATAGCACCATTATCCATTGAAGCTGTTATAGTCGCTTCTCCAACGCCAACAGCGGTTATAAGTGCATTCTTATCAACAGTTGCGACTTTCTTGTTTGAACTGCTAAACGTGATTTTTTCACCATTGCCACCGCTTACAAAGCAAGTCAAGGAATATGTGTCACCTACAGACATCGACAAGCTTTCTTTGTCAAGCTGTAATGTCGGCTTTTTCTTGACGGTTACCTTGCAGGAAGCTTTCTTATTGTTTTGCGTCTTAACCGTTATGGTCGTTGTACCTTTTTTGAGCGCACTAATAACACCCTTTTTGCTCACAGTTGCGACAGACTCGTCCGAACTGGTGAACGTAAGGCTGGCTTTTGCTCCAGAAGGTTTGATTTTGTAATCCAAGCTCCATTTATCGCCTGCATACATAGACTTTTTAGGTGTACCCACAGATATTGATTCCGGTGCACTGGACTTCTTCACCGTCAGTTTAATGGTCGCGGATACAGTTTTACCCTTCGGGCTTTTCTTCGCCGCAGTAGCTGTAATCGTTACCTTACCAACCTTAACAGGCGTTACGAGACCCTTCTTGCTTACCTTGGCTATTTTTGTGTTGGAGCTTTTCCAGCTCACATCGCTTTGAGCCGTTTTCGGCTTCAAAGTAGTGCTTAATTGCAGCGTTTCTCCAATCTCTACCGTTTTGCTGGGTGAAGAAATACTTATACCTGTCGGCTTATTAGGGTCAGTAACGGTAATCTTGATTTTCTGGGTAGAGCTACCTCCCTTATTCATCCCCGATACTTTAGCAGATATGGTTGCTGTACCTTCTTTGACCGCAGTCACTTTACCCGCGCTACTTACCATTGCTACTTTCTTGTTCGACGAACTCCAAGTCACCTTTGCAAGAGCATCCTTCGGCGCATAGGTAATAGACAGCGCAAGACTGTCACCTATTTTGAGCGTTTTACTTGATCCCTGCTTGATTGAAACCTTTTTTGGCTTCGGGTGTACTGTCACAACACAAGTAGCCGTTCCACGATTTTTTGATGCGGTTACCGAAATTTTGGCACTTCCTGCTTTCTTGGCAGTTAACTTACCCTTTTTATCAACCGAAACGACCTTGGAATTGCTACTCTTAAATGAACAATCAACATTTGCCTTTCCTATCTCTCCCTCCAGCGTAAAGGTCTGGCCGATATACATATCTAAGTTTTCTTTGTTGAGTTGGAGGCTGATAACCGAAATTACGCAGGAAGCTGTAACTCCACTACCATCCAAAGCAGCGCAAGTAATCGTCACCTTCCCATCTTTTTTTGGCTTCAATACGCCATCGTTAGTTATCTCACATATTTCAGCGTCGCTTGTTGACCATGCAACGGTCTTATACGCAGCATTGGAAGGTTCAAATACAGGACTTAGTTTTTTTTGCTCAGATATACTGACTGTATCTTCGTTTAATGAGATGTTTGTTATTCTTGGGCCAATTATATAATTTCCATTTAATATTTTTTCTGGGTTGTAATATGTTACGCCGTTTATTATAAAAAAGCTCCGTTCAGATTTTTCATTAACACCATATGTATCTTCTTTTCCATATTCATCCGTATATTTACTGAACTGACTTGTCCATAATTGTCCAGTCCTTGATATACCAGAAGCGATTATCAAGTGTAGATGCTGCCCATAACCATCACTGCGGCCATAACCAGAACCTCCTTTAGTCGCTATTTTTGCTCCTGCTTGAACCGCTTGACCTTTTGTTTTATATGTCGGTTCTATACTACTAAGATGCTGGTATTCCGAATAAAAAATAAACCCATCAATATTATGTTGGAGCACGATATACATACCCGCACCCCCACTATAACTATCGTGATAGTCGTAAACTGATCCATCGTATATAGCCATTATATCAGAGTATTCAGACCAATAATCCTGTGCAAGATGCGCTGTGGTATTTGAACTTTCGGATATATCTCTTAATGGTATGAAACCACCATATGGTTCACTTGTATGCCTATCCCTTAGCGGAACGTAAAAAACTGAATTAGGGCATTTTTCCCCATTCGATACCATGTCATTCGCAATGTTGGTAGCTTCTATCTCCTTGGTTTCGACATCTTCTTGTGCTTCCGGGGTAAAGAGATCTATTTCACCCCCGCCTAAATCGAAAAAGGTATCCTCTTCTAACGACAAGTCAACTTCCCCGGGCAGATCTCCGCCAAGAAGAAAATCGACTTCTTCTACCGGCTCTTCAAAATCTTCTACCACAAGAACATTTTCATCTTCTTCAACATCAATGCTGACTGCAGCATCGTTATCGTCCGCATTACAAGTTATACTTCCCATCAAAACTGCAAACACCAAGAATACCGTGAAAAGCCTCTTCATTATCAAAACCTCCTTAAAAAATCTCGTGGCTAAAGACATGGCTAACGCTTCATACCATTTTATCCTAAGTCTATCATTATTCCGTGATTATGGATTTTCGGAGTCAATTATGTAAACAAATTATATCATACGGTTGCGCCATAGGCAACATGTATAGTAACATAAATATTTATAAGAGAAAATTTAACACAACTCATTGGCTTATACTGTATCGCAATTTGTTTTAGTAACATACAAAACAAAAAAAGGCCGCCCGAATGGGCGGCAAATACGGTTATTATGATGCTTTCTGATCCCCCGCGTCCACGGCGTCCGGCTCCAGGAATTGCCGGGCCGTCAGTTTGAACCTGATCGTCACCCGGTATCCGCGCCGCACCTCGATCCTGTCAATGATTTCCGCTAGGATCATTCGCTTTTGCGCTTCGGGCGCGTCCTCGAAAAGCTGGCCCCATTCGGCCATCTTGCGGGCCTGCAGGCGCTTAGCTTCGAGGGTTTCTTCCTCGGCCTGGTTCACCAGGAGAATGCGTTGGTATTCCTCGCGGGCCGCTTCGAGGGCGGCCTTCTGCTTCGGCATGAGCTGGTTTATGATACCCAAATCCAGCTGCGATTCGCCGGTCAGCGCCTTTATCGTCTGGTCTTCCAGGGCGGCCACGGCCTTCGCCGCTTTATCCACGGCGGCGGCAGCGTCGGCCAGGGCCTTCGCCTGGGTGGATTCTTCCCGGCGCATAGAGGCCTTCACTTGGGCGGCCTCTGGCACCCGGCTGATCCGGGCAAAGAAAGAACGTACAACGCCCAGCACCGTTTCCTCGATGCGCTCGGCATTGTACGTTGACTGGCCCTCGCACGTCACGCGGGCGTTCAGCTTTCTATAGCAGCGGTACACATTGCGGAGGTAGTCCCGAGGGCCGCTGGCCGTTTCAACCACCTTGTGGGTATGGTTGATGGAGTCAGCGGGGACGGTTCTACATGACTCCGATATCTGGCAAAAGGAGTCAAATGGAACCATCCCTATGACCTCGATGAAAACAGGGGGCTGAGCGATCAACCGTTCTTCCTCACGGCCAACGTCGCTGCCTCGCCGTTGATCTTCCAATCCTTGGCATAGGCGCCTTCGGGGGCTTCGCCCTCGCTGATGGCGGTGGCCAGCACGGCGGAGGCGATGGCGTCGGCGTGCTTCGCGATCACCGGCGCAAGGGCCTCGGAGGCCACATAGGTCACGGTGATGCGGTCCACCACGTCGAAGCCGGCCTCCTTGCGCATGGTCTGCAGCTTGGAGATGACCTCGCGCACGAAGCCCTTCTCGATCAGCTCCGGCGTCAGGTTGGTGTCGATCACCACGGTCATGTCGCCCTCGGTCTGGCTGACGAAGCCGCTCTTCTGGGCCGGGGCGATCAGGCAGTCGTCCTTCTCCAGCGCGACCTCGACGGCGTCGATCAGGAACTTCACCAGGCCGTCCTTCTCCAGCGCGTCCACGAAGGCGCTGCCGTCCACGCCCTTCAGGTACTCGCCGATGGCGGGCACCAGCTTGCCGTAGCGGCGGCCCAGCGTGCGCAGCTGGGGCTTGATCTGGTAGGTGGTGAAGGCGCGGGCGTCGTCGATGAACTCGACGTTCTCCACGTTCAGCTCGTCCCGGATCAGCGCGGCGCAGGCGTCGGAGAGCTTCGCGCCCTTCACGTACAGCGTGCTCAGGGCCTGGCGCACCTTGATGTTGGCGGTGTTGCGGCAGGCGCGGCCCAGGGTCACGGCCTGGGCGACCTCGTCCATCTCCGCCTCCAGCTGTTTGTCGATCTTCGATTCGTCGCAGGCCGGGTAGTCGCACAGGTGCACGCTCATCGGGGCATTCTCGATGACGCTGGCCAGGTTGCGGTACATGGTCTCGGTCATGAAGGGGATGAAGGGCGCGGCCACCTTGCACAGCGTCATCAGCACCGTGTACAGCGTCTCATAGGCGGCCTTCTTGTCGCCGGTCCACTCCTTGCCCCAGAAGCGGGACTTGGAAAGGCGCACGTACCAGTTGGACAGCTCGTCCACAAAGGCCTGGATGGCCCGGGCGGATTCGGTGATCTTGTACTCGGCCAGGCCCTCGTCCACGGTCTTCACCAGGCTGTTCAGGCGGGACAGCACCCATTTGTCCATCAGGGTCAGGTCCGCCGGGTCGGCCCTGTGCTCGGCGGGCACGTAGCCGTCGATGGCGGCGTACATGCAGAAAAAGGCGTAGGTGTTCCACAGCGTGCCCATGAACTTGGACTGCATCTCGCTGACCAGCTCGCCGGAGAAGCGGGTGGGCAGCCAGGGCGCGCCGTTGGCGTAGAAGTACCAGCGCACGGCGTCCGCGCCCTGCTTGTCCAGCACGTCCCAGGGGTTGACCACGTTGCCCAGGTGCTTGGACATCTTCTTGCCCTCGGCGTCCTGCACGTGGCCCATGACCACGCAGTTCTGGAAGGGGCTGCAGTCGAACAGCAGCGTGCTGATCGCCATCAGCGTGTAGAACCAGCCGCGGGTCTGGTCGATGGCCTCGGAGATGAAGTTGGCCGGGAAGTTGGCCTCGAACATCTCCTTGTTCTCAAAGGGATAGTGCCACTGTGCAAAGGGCATGCTGCCGGAATCGTACCAGCAGTCGATGACCTCGGGCGTGCGCTTCATCTCGCCGCCGCAGCCGGGGCAGGTGAGCGTCACCGCGTCGATGTAGGGGCGGTGCAGCTCGATGTCGTCGGGCACGTCCCTGCCCATCTCCTTCAGCTCGGCGCGGCTGCCGATCACGTGGATCTTGCCGCAGTCCTTGCAGATCCACACCGGCAGCGGGGTGCCCCAGTAGCGCTCGCGGCTCAGGCCCCAGTCGATCACGTTCTCCAGGAAGTTGCCGAAGCGGCCCTCCTTGATGTTGTCCGGATACCAGTTCACGGTGCGGTTGTTGGCCACCAGCCGGTCGCGCACGGCGGTCATGCGGATGAACCAGGTGCTACGGGCGTAGTAGATCAGCGGGGTGTCGCAGCGCCAGCAGAAGGGATAGTCGTGGGTGAAGTACGGCGCGTCCACCAGCTTGCCCTCTTTTTCCAGCCACTCCAGGATCATCGGGTCGGCCTTCTTCACGAACACGCCGGGCCAGTAGGTGTCCTTCGTCATCTCGCCCTTGGCGTCCACCAGCTGGAGGAACGGGATGTGGTTCTCCCGGCCCACCCGGGCGTCGTCCTCGCCGAAGGCGGGGGCCTGGTGCACCACGCCGGTGCCGTCGGACATGGTGACGTAGTCGTCGCACACCACGGTCCAGGCGTTCTCGGCGTTCTCAGCGCCCTCGATGGCGGCCCTCTGGAAGTCGAACAGCGGCTCGTAGCGCAGGCCCTTCAGCGCGCTTCCGGGGAAGGTGGTCTTATTGGCGACTTCCGCGCCCTCGCCCAGCACCTTTTCGATCAGGGCGTCGCCCATGATGACGGTGCGGCCGTCGAAATCGAACTTCGCGTAGGTCTCGTCCGGGTTCACGCACAGCGCCACGTTGCTGGGCAGCGTCCAGGGGGTAGTGGTCCAGGCGTAGATGTAGGTGTTCTCCTGATCCTTCACCTTGAAGCGCACCACGGCGGAGCGCTCCTTGACCTCCTTGTAGCCCTGGGAGACCTCGTGGCTGGACAGGGCGGTGCCGCAGCGGGGGCAGTAGGGCACCACCTTGTGGCCCTTGTACAGCAGGCCCTTGTCGGCTACCTGCTTCAGGCTCCACCACACCGATTCGATGTAGTTGTTGTCATAGGTGATGTAGGGGTTTTCCATGTCGGCCCAGAAGCCCACGCGCTCGGACATGCGCTCCCATTCGCCCTTGTACTTCCAGACGCTCTTCTTGCACTCCTGGATGAAGGGCTCGATGCCGTATTCCTCGATCTGCTCCTTGCCGTCCAGGCCCAGCAGCTTTTCCACCTCCAGCTCCACCGGCAGGCCGTGGGTGTCCCAGCCCGCCTTGCGGGGCACCAGCTGGCCCTTCATCGTGTGGTAGCGGGGCAGCAGGTCCTTGATGGCGCGGGTCTCGATGTGGCCGATGTGGGGCTTGCCGTTGGCGGTCGGCGGGCCGTCGAAGAAGGACCAGACCTCCCGGCCCTCCCGGTTCTTCATGGACTTCTGGAAGATGTCGTTGTCGTTCCAAAACTTGATGACTTCCTTTTCACGCGCCAGGAAATCCAGCGCCGTGGAGACCTTCTCGATCATCCGTGTGTTCCTCCCCGTCAAAAATTATGCGCCTTACATCCCTATGGGACGAAGGCGCTTCGCGGTACCACCCAAATTGACGTATCCAGGGGATACGCCCACTCTCTCGCGCTGTAACGGGCGCGCCCGACGGAGCCTACTGCCGCGTAATCGCGGGTTCGGTCCGCTGCTCCGGGAGGATACCCCACGGCCCCGGCCTCCGGACTTGCACCATCCTCCGGCTCGCTTCGCGCCTTATGACTGTGGGCGGTTCCCATCTACGCAGTGAATTGTACCCTTCTATTATACCCGTTTTCAGGATTTTGTAAATGCCCGGAGCGGGATTCAATCTCGATTTTACCATCAAAAAACAAAAAACAGACCCGCCGGTCCGTTTCAGTGTGCTATAATGATAAAGTGTTTTATGTGTATATACTGGGTGATGCTGTGCAACAAAACCCGCACTAATCGTCGCCGAGGGGGAAATTATATTGGATATCTTCAAAAAATGCCATGGCTATTCGCTGGCCAACGAGCTGAGGGAAAAGGGCATCTATCCCTACTTTCACGCGCTGGAAACCCGCCAGGACACCGAGGTCATCATGGAGGGCAAGCGCCGCATCATGCTGGGCAGCAACAACTACCTGGGCCTGACTACCTGCCCCGAGGTGCGGCAGGCGGGCCTTGAGGCGCTGGAGCGTTACGGCACCGGCTGCAGCGGTTCCCGCTTTTTAAACGGCACGCTGAAGCTGCACCTGGAGCTGGAGGACGAGCTGGCAAAATTCCTGCATAAAGAGGCCTGCTGCACCTTCTCCACGGGCTTTCAGTCGAACCTGGGCATCATCAGCGCCATCGTGGGCCACGGCGACTATGTGATCTGCGACAAGGAGAACCACGCCTCCATCTACGACGGCTGCAAGCTGAGCTATGGCCGGATGCTGACCTACGGCCACAGCAACATGGAGGAGCTGGAGATCCAGCTGAAGAAGGTGCCCGAGAGCGCGGGCTGCCTGATCGTCACCGACGGCGTGTTCAGCATGGGCGGCGACATCTGCAAGCTGCCCGAGATCGTGAAACTGGCGAAGCGCTACGGCGCGCGGGTCATGGTGGACGACGCCCACGGCCTGGGCGTAATCGGCGAGGGCGGAAGGGGCACGGCCAGTCACTTCGGCCTGGAGGACGAGGTGGACCTGATCATGGGCACCTTCTCGAAGTCGCTGGCGTCGCTGGGCGGCTATCTGGTGGCCGACGCCACGGTGGTGGATTTCGTGCGCCACAACTCCCGCCCGTTCATATTCTCAGCGTCCATCACCCCGGCCAGCGCGGCCATCGCCCTGGCATCTCTCAGGCACATCGAGGCCCATCCCGAGCTGGTGAAGCGGCTTGCCGACCTGTCCGCCTACATGCGCAAGGGCCTGAAGGCGCGGGGCATACCGATCATCGAGGCCGAGACGCCCATCATCCCCATCTACACCTACACCGCCGAGGCAACGCTGTTGCGGGCCCGCCAGCTGTACGAGGCGGGCGTGTACGTCAATCCCGTGCTGCCCCCGGCCACGCCGCCGGAGCTGTGCCTGCTGCGAACCAGCTATATGGCCAGCCTGAACGAGAAGCTGCTGGACGAGGCGCTGGACATCTTCGGCAGGGTGTTCGCGATGCCGGCGGAGTGATGATTGTTGGACAGGCGGGCAAATTCTGATTTGTCGGGGAGACATCAAGGCAATAGGCAATAGGGAATAGGCAATAGGAATGGCGGCTGCCGCGTACATATGGATATCGTGCGTGTCATCCTAAAGGAATTGCTACGCGGCATGTAGTTAATCCTTCAGAGCGGCGTCTGCGCTGCCGTTACAGGCTTTTGGAGGATTCCGAGCTTCGATTTCTTCGCGGGAATGTTTCCTTTGTCTTGGATGCAACGTCCCGTGCGCGGCTTTTCCTATTGCCTATTCCCTATTGCCTTTAAACCGTCCCTTTGCTATACCTCAAGCATCTCGATAAATCAGAAGTTGTATACCACAATATAGGAGCGATAACCCATGCTCACCCTGCAAATCCTGCCCCAACCCCTGACCGTGTGCAAGGTTTCGGACCTTTCCGGCTTTGCCATGGCGGGGCTGTACTTCATCGGTCAAACGGACAGCGAGCTGTCCCTGGTTTGCGAGACGGACAAAACGCCCATAAACACCACCGCACGAGAGGACGGTTGGCGGGCGCTGCGCATCGTCGGTCAGCTGGATTTTTCGCTGACGGGCATACTGTCGGGGATCGCCGCGGTACTCGCCGACGCGCGGGTCGGCATATTCGCCGTGTCCACCTACGACACCGATTATATCCTGGTGAAGCAGGAAAACCGCGACCGGGCGGTCGAGGCGTTGAAAGCGGCGGGATATGGATTTTAACGCAGGGTAACTCTGAACAAGCCGTGTCGATTGCAGTAGTAATACAGCCATTTCGTCCGACGCACCTTGAATCGGGCTTCGGCACTTCCCTCGGGATAGAGCTTCACGATTTCGCAGCCGTTGTCCCTTGCCGCCATTATGAACGATATATAATGCGCTTTGCCCATCTCATGGGGAATCGTCACATAGTATTCGTCCTCCACCCGCTCGATGTTCAGCCTGTGGGCGTCGTCCTCCGGCTCGGCCTCCAGGGGCGGAAGCACGATGCCGCAGCAGCTGACGACGGCCTCCCCGATGCCCTGGATCACGTTTCCGCAGATCGGGCACGCAAACAGCTTCATGCGCAGCATGTTGAACGCCCGGTTCCGGTTGGTCACGTCCTCGCCGGAAAACAGCTCGATGATCGATACCCCCAGGGCTCCGGCAAGCGGTTCGACCAGGGAAATGTCCGGGTACCCCCGCCCGGTTTCCCACCGGGAGATCGCCTTGTCGCTGACCGCCAGCTTCCCGGCCAGCTGCTGCTGGGTCATCCCCCTGTTTTCCCGAAGGCGCTTGATCATCGCGCCGGTCACATATTGATTCATGAAAATCCCTCCTGTGCCATCATGATAGCCCAGGAGGGAAGTCAATGCAACCTATGATTCGTAGACAGGAGGCAAAGGGGGCGTTTTGCCCGCCGTCACGTCACATCAAAGCAAAGCACCGTCTCCTCGTCGCTGAGCCGGCGGACGGTTGGGGCATATCGCGCCGTGACCTTGGTCCAGAGGGACTTGGCCGCGGCGTTTTTTTCGTTGAACTTGATTTCCCACCGGCCTGGGCAGCAGGCGAAGATGGCTTCCACCGCCCCGGTGGCCAGATGCCTGCGCCGGTACATCGGAAAGACGGTGAATTCCGCCATCACATGATCGACCGTGCCGCCAAAATAGGAACAGGGGTTCAGCATCGCGAAGCCCGCCAGCGCGTCGCCGTCGTAGATCAGCAGCGCCGTCCGGGCGGGATCGGTGAAGTATTCGTCGAAATGGCCGTAGTGAAGGTTGCCCCTTTCGTCCAGCGGATCGTCGTAATAGTTCGTCATCTCGTAGAGGTACTTCTGGTTCAGGTTGAACAGAAGCTGTCGCTGGTCGGGCGCGACGCGCTGAAGCCGGATCATATATAAACCTCCCCAAGCTCAAAAACAGCCTTCCCGATGGGAAGGCTGTAGATATCCTTACATCCGCTCCGGCGCTTCCACGCCGATCAGGTACAGGGCCTGCTTCAGCACCTGCCTCACGGCGTCGGTGAGCAGCAGCCGCGCGGCGCGGGTACCGGGCTCGTCCACCATCACCTTGTTCTCATAGTAGAACTTGTTGAAGGCCTGGGCCAGGTCCACCGAGAAGCGGGTGACCATGCTGGGCTCGCTGCGGTTCACGGCGCTCTTCAGGATGTCCGGGAACTGCTCGATCAGGCGCACCACGTCCTGGCTGAAGGGGTCGGACAGGGCGGCGAAGTCGGGGACCGACCGGTCCACGCCCTCGGCCTTGCGCAGCACCGAGCAGGCCCGGGCGTGGGTGTACTGCACGTAGGGGCCGGTCTCGCCGTCGAAGTTCAGCGCCCGCTCCCAGGTGAAGTCGATGTCCTTGATGCGGTTGTTGTACAGGTCGAAGAACACCACCGCGCCGAGGCCCACCTGGCGGGCGACCTCGTCCTTGTCTTCCAGGTCGGGGCTCTTTTCCTCGATGATGGCCCGGGCCTTGGCGATGGCCTCGTGCAGCAGGTCGTCCAGGTACACCACGCGGCCCTCCCGGGTGGAAAGGCTCTCGCCGCCGAAGGACACCATGCCGAAGTTCACATGCTCGCACTGCTTGTACCAGTCGTAACCCATCAGCTCCAGCACCTTGAACAGCTGCCTGAAGTGCAGGTTCTGCTGGTAGGCCACCACGTACAGGCTCTTGTCAAAGTTATAGGTGTCCTTGCGGTATTTGGCCGCCGCCAGGTCGCGGGTGATGTACAGCGTCGCGCCGTCCGAGCGCAGGATCAGCGCCGGGGGCATGCCCCACTCCTGAAGGTCCACGATCTGGGCGCCCTTGTCCTCGACCAGCAGGCCCTTGGCCTTCAGCTCGTCGATGATGGGCTGCATCTTGTCGTTGTAGAAGCTCTCCCCGGCGTAGCTGTCGAACTTCACGCCCAGCAGGTCGTACACCCGCTCGGCGTCCTTCAGCGTGACCGACTTGAACCAGTTGAAGATCTCCAGCGCCTCCGGGTCGCCGTCCTCGATCTTCTTGAACCAGGCGCGGCCCTCGTCGTCCAGCGCGGGGTTTTCCTTGGCCTCGGCGTTGAAGCGCACGTACAGCTTCACCATTTCGTCCACGCCGCCGGCGGCCACGGTGTCATGGTCGCCCCAGCGCTTGTAGGCGGCGATCATCTTGCCGAACTGGGTGCCCCAGTCGCCCAGGTGGTTCACGCCCACGGCCCTCCAGCCGAAGAACCTGTGCAGCCGGACCAGGGAATTGCCGATCATCGTGGTGGACAGGTGGCCGATGTGGAAGCGCTTGGCGATGTTGATGCTGGAATAGTCCAGCACCACGGTCTTGCCCGCGCCGCTGTCGTCCGCGCCGTAGCGCTCGCCCTGGCTAAGCGCCAGGCCCAGCACCTTTTCGGCGTAGGTGGCCTTGTCGATGAAGAAGTTCAGGTAGCCCTTCACCGATTCCACCTTGCCGATGAAGTCGGCGTGGATGCTGCCGGCCAGCGCGTCGGCGATCATCATCGGGCTCTTGCGCAGCGACTTGGACAGCTTGAAGCAGGGGAAGGCGTAGTCGCCCATGGCGGTATCCGGCGGCACCTCCAGGGCGGCGGCGACGGTTTCAGGGGTAATGTCCACCTCGCCGAAGGCGGCCTTCAGCGCGGTCATTATCTCGTTTGCAACGGCGGTCTTGAAATCCATAGATCACACCTCATCGTCAGTATCGGTTATAATGGCATTATTATACACAAAAAAAGCCCCCGCTGCAATAAACCGGGGTTAAGATATGTGGGAAGAACCTTTGACCGCGCGGGCATGGATGGTTTATAATGACAGCGAGCGGGGAAAGGAGGACGCCATATGTACAGGCCCTTTGAAGCGTTTCACATCACCGGCAGGTTCGCCTCCGTCATCGGCAGCGGGGGAAAGACCACTTTTCTGCGCTGGCTGTCCGAGCGTCTGACCGGGACCGTGATCCTGACGACCTCGACCCACATGTTTCCCTTCCCAGACCTGCCCCTGGTGGACGCGGGTGGGGAGACGTCCGCTGAGAACCGGCGGCGCGTCATCCGTGAGTTGCATACCGCCCTGAGGGACAGCCGGGTGATTGGCCTGGGCAGCCTGCAGGCCTCCGGCAAGCTGGCCGATCCCTCGGCGATGATCCCCTTTGAGGCGCTGTTGGACGCGGCGGATTATGTCGTCGTGGAGGCAGACGGCGCGGCGGGCTGTCCCCTCAAGGCCCATCGGCCCTGGGAGCCGGTCGTGCCGGCCTGCTCCACGATGACCGTGGGCGTGGTGGGGGCGTCCGGGCTCGGGAAGCCGGCTGCGCTGGCCTGCCACTGCCCCGAGATTTTCTGCGGCCTGGCGGGAATCGCCCCCGATGAGCCCGTGCAGCCGGCGCACGTCGCCGCCGTACTGAACCGGGAGACCCTGGCGGATTGCTGGCTCGTCAACCAGGTGGACGCCCTTCAGGATATCGGGGTGGTCCGGCAGCTCTGCGACCTCATCGACAGGGACGCCTTTCCCTGTTCGCTTGGGCGCTGACCAGCTCCAGCACGCTGCCGGCGATGCAGCGGGCCTTGTCGGAGATGGTGGCGCAGTTCTTCAGCTGGTCCAGCCGCGGGTCCACGTCCGCAAGCTTGAAGCCCTTTGGTACGGGATGGCCGTCCCGCAGGATGCCCCGCAGCAGCCCGGCGATCCTCGTTTGCACCGGGACTGCGCCCTCCGGGGTGTCGATGAACCCCACGGCCTCGCCCGCCGCCAGGACGCTGCCGATGTCCCAGCGCATGCGAAACACACCCGCGGCGGGGGCGTGGATCACCCGCTCGGCCCCATAGCCGCCGATGACGCCGGGGACGCCCGTGTTGGTGGCCGCGCTGCCCGAGGCGATGATGCGCCCCAGGTCGTGCCCCCGCATGGTCTCGATCACGTAGTGCACGTCCCGCCCCGCTTCAAAGCCGGGGCCGAGGGCGACGGTCAGCGGCGCCATGTCGATGGTCATGCCCAGGTTGCGCTTGGCCAGTATGGCGTCCACCACAACGGCGGGCCGAAGCCGACGGATGCTCTCGCCCGTGGGGTCCACCAGCAGTGGCACCTGGCCCAGCGCCAGCGTCGCTTCGGTTTTTTCCGCGCTGTCGACGCGCACCGCCGTGACGCCCTCCACCGTCGCAGAGTCCTCATAGACTGCTTCGGAAAAGGCCACCCGCCTGCGGATGGCCGAGGGCCGCTCCGCCTCCAGCGCCAGCACCGGGAACCCGGCGCGAAACAGGCGGTGAATGGTCCCCGTGCTGATGTCCCCCGCCCCTCGGACGATGACGAGGGGGGAGGGGAGGATTGTGTTTTGCATTGAAGAATTTGTCATTTACACTTCCAAAACAATCGCTTTTTCTTCCCGCTCCGTCACATACCCGATAATCGCCGCACCTTCAATCTCCCCCTTCAGCGCCTCCGCGTCCCTCCCGTCCACGGCGATCAGCAGGCCGCCGCTGGTCTGGGGGTCGTAGAGTATGTCCTGCATGGCACGGGATACCTCGCCCCGCACCAGGGTCGCGCCCTCGGCGAAATCCCGGTTGCGGTAGGCCCCGGCGGGCACCAGGCCCATGTCGGCCAGATCGAGGGCCTCGGCGTGGAAGGGCACGCTTTTCACCTGTATGTGCAGCGTGCAGCCGCTGCCCTGGGCCATCTCGCAGCTGTGGCCCATCAGGCCGAAGCCGGTCACGTCGGTGCAGCCGTGGACCCGGTAGCGCTGCATGGCCCGGCAGGCATCCCGGTTCAGGGTCGACATCTGGCGGTAGAGCCGCTCCATCAGCGGCGGCTCGACCATCTCCGCCTTGGCTGCCGTGGTCAGTATGCCCACGCCCAGGGGCTTGGTCAGTATCAGCGCGTCGCCGGGCCGGGCTGCGTCGTTGCGGCGAATTTGCGCCGGGTGGGCGAAGCCGGTGACCGACAGTCCGTAGAGGGGCTCGCTGCCTCGGATGGTGTGGCCGCCGGAGATGATCACCCCGGCCTCGAAGGCCTTGTCGTAGCCACCCCGCAGGATCTCCCGTATCCACGCCTCCTCCATGGCCTCCGTCACGCACATCACGTTCAGGGCAAGCCGGGGCTCGCCGCCCATGGCGTACACATCGGAGATGGCGTTGGCGGCGGCAATCTGGCCGAACAGGTAGGGGTCGTCCACGATGGGCGGGAAGAAATCCACGGTCTGGATCAGCGCGGTATTGTCGTTGACCACGTACACGCTGGCGTCGTCGCTCTTGTCGAAGCCGACGATCAGTTTCGGGTCCGTGCGGGTCCTGAAATCCCCCAGCAGGGATGCCAGCGTGCCGGCGCCCACCTTCGCGCCGCAGCCGGCGCAGCTGGCCAGACGGGTGAGCCTCACGTTCGTCTCCATCAGATGTCCAACTCCTTCAAATCCAGCGGCGCAATGCCCGTTTCCTCCAGCAAAGCCCGCAATCCCGCCGCGTCCCCCGGCGGGGCGCTCCAGGCCAGGCCGCAGCCGGCGCTGATCTGGCGGGGCAGGGGAATCAGCCGTCCCCCGACGCCCTTTTCGTCGCAGAAGTCCTCGAACGCCATGGCGTCGTGGGTGGTGCGGAACGCGACGATCAGCCGCCGCTCCTTCGCCCGCATTACGGCCTTATGACCAGCGCGGCGTTCATCTGGGCCTCCACGATGTCGTACATGTTGGAGACGATGCCCACCTGCAGCTGCTGCTTCAGGCCGTAGAAGTCCAGGCAGGTGCCGCAGGTCATCACCGTGGTCCCCGCCGCCTCCAGGACCTTCAGGTCCCTGATGGTGTCCGCATCGACGGTGGTCAGCCGGGCTCCGGTGTTGTAGCAGATTACCTTGTCCGGGGTCACGTCCTGACTGGTCAGCGCGAATATGAAGGCCTTCATCAGCTTCTTCCCCAGCTTTTCGTCGCCGGTGCCCATGGTATCCGCGGACAGCACGACCACCCTGCCGCTGCCGGCGGGCGTTTGGCAGCTCAAAGCCTCCGCAGGCACGCTGGCCGGCTTGCCTGTCCCTGCCACGACGGTCATGGTGACGGTGAAGGCCTTCTCGCCATCCTGGGCAGAGGTCACCTTGAATCCGTTGTGCTCGCCCAGGCGGATCAGGTTCTGCACCGCCGTTTCGTTGTCCACCTTGATGTGCAGCGTGCCGTTCCCGGTGAAGGCCTCGATGGCCTTCTTCGCGTTGATTACGGGAAGCGGGCAGGCCATGCCCATGCAGTCGATGGTGCGTTCCATATGTCATTCCTCCTCTATCTCTGTGCGATTTCCTTCATGGCCCCGATGGCCGCGTCGATCTCCTTTACGGTGTTGAAGTACCCGAAGCTGAAGCGCACCGCGCCCTGGTCCTGGGTGCCCAGCGCCCTGTGCAGCAGCGGCGCGCAGTGGGCCCCCGCCCGGGTGGCGATGTCGTAGTCCCGGGCCAGCGCGTCGCACACCAGCGCCGAATCCATATCGCCTATGTTCAGCGAGACGATGGGGCAGCGGTCCCAGGTGGAAAAATCGCCGTAGATCCTGACCCCCGGGATCGAAGCGACGCCCTCGTAAAACCGCCGGGCCAATCCGATCTCGTGGGCGCGGATCGCGTCGATGCCGGTGGCGTTGATAAAATCCACCGCCGCCGAAAGACCGGCGATGCCGTGGCCGTTCAGCGTGCCCGCCTCCAGACGGGTCGGGTATTCCGGGGGCTGTGTCTCCAGGAACGACTGCACGCCTGTCCCTCCGACCTTGAAGGGGTCTATGTCAATATCTCCGTTGACGCACAGCCCGCCGGTGCCCTGTGGCCCCATCATGGATTTGTGCCCGGTGAAGCACAGCAACGATATGCCGGAGGCGGCCATGTCGATGGGCACTGCTCCTGCCGTCTGGGAGGCGTCCACGATGAACAGCAGGCCGTGGGACCGGGCGATCTTGCCGATCCTGTCGATGTCAAGCAAATTGCCGGTCAGGTTGGAGGCGTGGGTGCAGACGATGGCGCGGGTGTTGCTTTGAATGCGCTTTTCAAAATCACCGTAATGCACACATCCCCGGCTGTCCGCCGGCACGATGGACAATTCCACGCCCCGTTCCCGGTTCAGCCGGACCAGCGGGCGCAGCACCGAATTGTGCTCCAGCGCCGTGGTGATGGCGTGGTCGCCCGCCCTTAGCGTGCCGCCGATGGCGATGTTCAGCGCCTCGGTGGAATTGGCGGTGAAGATCACCTGCTCCGACCTCGGGCAGCCGAACAGCCCCGCCAGCTTCCGGCGGGCCCTGTACAGCAGGCGGCTGGCGTTCAGCGCCCCTTCGTAGGCCCCCCGGGAGGCGTTGCCCAGCGACGTGAGCGCCTCGGTGACGGCCTCCACGACGCAGGGCGGCTTCATCATCGTGGTGGCAGCGTTGTCAAGATAGATCATAGCGCTTCCCCTCCCGCGATTTCAGCGTATACTTTCCGGACCCGCGCCATCGCCTCGGGCGTGTCCACGTCCCAAAGCTCCCAGGCTTGTGCCGCCTGCACAGTGTCGCAGGGGACGCGCTCGCTTCGCAGCACATCCATGCCGCCCCGGTCGCCGTTGTAGGCCAGCAGCGCCTTACGGCAGGCGGCGGGGAAGATCACCGGGCTGCCGGGGGTATCCCCGTAAGCCAGGCGGACGGCCCGGTCGGGATGGGCCAGGAATTGCGCCGCCAACTTCTGCAGCGATTCGGGGCGGGCGAGGGGCTGGTCGCCGGGCATGAACAGAAGGCCCGCGGCGTCCGGGGGCAGGGCTTTGATGCCCACATGCATGGTGTCGCTCTTGAGGGGGCCGTCGTGGCGGACGCAGGCAATGCCCTCCCGGGCCATCAGCGCGGCCACGGCCTCGCTCCGGGTCACCACCAGCGGAACAAGCCCCGCGGCTTCCAGGCTGTCGACGGCGCGCAGTATGACAGCCCTGCCGCCCAGGTCCTCCAGCAGCTTGTTTTTCCCATACCGCGCCGACAGTCCGGAGGCCATCACGACGCACCCGATATCCCGTATCATCGTAGACATCACCCCTGTGCCAGACTGCTCTTTCCCCGGCGCAGGTACTGGCCGTCGCCCCGCTGGCCGGTGAACGCGCCGTTTTGTACGATCGTTTTGCCCCGCAGCAGCACGCGCTCGATGGCTCCGGTGATCTCCATGCCCTCGTAGCAGGTGTAATCGGCGTTGCCGTGCATGCGCTGCGCGGTCAGCGTCCATTTCCTCTCCGGGTCCAGGATCACCAGGTCGGCGTCCGCGCCGGGCTCGATCGCGCCCTTTCTGGGATACAGGCCCGCCACCCGGGCGGGGTTCGCGCAGGCGGTTTTGACCAGCTGGGGCAGGGCGATCCGGTGCCTGGCGACGCCCTCGGAATACAGCAGGATCAGCCGCTCCTCCACGCCCGGCGCGCCGCTGGGGCACTTCGTGAAATCTTCGGCTCCCTGCTGCTTCTGGCGGGCAAAGGTGAAGGGACAGTGGTCGGTGGCGACGGTATCCAGCTCGCCCTTCGCCAGGGCCTCCCACAGCGCCGCCCGGTCTTCGGCCCGGCGCAGCGGCGGGGCCATGATGGCCTTCAGGCCCTCGGCGGGGTCGTCGTACAGCGCCTCGTCCAGCAGCAGGTACTGGGGGCAGGTCTCGGCCCCGGTGCATTTTTGCCCGGCGGCGCGGGCCCTGCGTATCGCCTCCAGCCCCAGGCGGGTGGACAGGTGCACCACGTACACCGGCGCGTCCCCCGCGGCATGGGCCAGGCAGAGCAGCCGGTTGACCGCCTCGGCCTCGGCCTCCGGGGGCCGGCTGACGGGGTGCCAGCGGGCCTGGGTCCTGCCCTCGGCGACAAAGCGCTCCCGCAGGGCCGTCACGATGCCGTGGTTTTCACAGTGGGCCGCGATCAGTATGCCTTCCTGCCGCGAGCGCGCCAGTATCCGCATCAGGTCCAAGTCGTCCAGCCTGTGGTCATAGGTCATGTAGACCTTGAAGCTGGTGATGCCCTCCCGGTCGGCAATTTCGGCCATGTCTTCCAGGACGTTGTCGTTGACGTGCTGCAATACCCCGTGGAAGCCGTAATCCACCGCGGCGCTGCCGTCCGCGAGGCGGTGGTATTGACGAACCTGGTGCCAGGGGCTGCAGCCCTCGGGGCCAAAGGCCATGTGGTCCACGATGGTGGTGGTGCCGCCGCAGGCCGCCGCCACCGTTCCGGTGTAGAAGTCGTCGATCACCCGCGCAATGCCCACGTCCAGATCCATGTGGGTGTGGATGTCCACCGCTCCGGGCAGGACGAGCCTGCCTGTCGCGTCGATGACTTCGGCGTCGGGGGCTGCGATATGTCTGGACAGCTCCAGTATGCGGCCATCTTCGATGAGGACGTCGCCATGGATCAGGCCATCTTCCCTAACGATGGTGCCACCTGTAATCCGTGTCCTCATTGCCAGCACACCTCTCTTCGAATGTCGTTTGGGCGGGCGGCGCAACGCCGCCCCTGCATCCTGTGCGCGAAACACACGTAGCGGCGGCCCTAAAGGACTAACCTCGTGTCGCAATCTGCCGCCACAGCCGAACACATGGCGACCGATAGTCGCCGCTACACAGTCCCGCTACGGCGTTTTCCTGTACCAGGTGTTCTCCAGCGGCAGCTTCGTGCGGAACACGCCGTCCAGCGCGTAGTAGGCCCCCTGTATGGCGGGGGCGGTGGGGATCGCGGCGATCTCGCCGATGCCCTTCGCGCCCCAGGCCACGGGCAAGAGGGACTCCTTCTCCACGTAAATGGCGTGGATGTCGGGGATCTGGGTCGCGCGCAGCAGCCCCAGCGTGCCCAGCTTCGCCGTGGGCACGCCGTCTCTCAGGGGAAAGTCCTCCGTCAGGGCATAGCCCATGCTCATCAGCACGCCGCCCTCGATCTGTCCCTGTATGGCGACGGGGTTGACCACCCTGCCGGAATCGTGGGCCGCCCAGACCGACTTCACCTGGCCCTCGTCGTCCAGGATTACCACGTGGGTGGCGTAGCCGTAGGCGATGTGGCTCTTGGGATTGGGCACGTCGGCCCCCAGCCTGTCGGTGGGCTCAAAGTATTCGTAGAAGAAGGATTGGCCGTTCAGGGCGTCGAGGTCGCCACCCGCCCCGTCCAGCGCCGCCTTGAGCTGCATGGCCGCCATGCGCACCGCCTCGCCGGAGAGCAGCGTCTGCCGGGAGCCGGAGGTGGTGCCGGAATCCGGGGCGTCCTCGGTGCTGCCGGAGCCGTTGCGGATCTTCGAGAGGGGCAGGCCCGTGGCCTGGGCGACGTCCTGGCAGAACACCGTCCGGCAGCCCTGGCCAATGTCCGAGGCGGCGCAGTAGATGACGCAGCAGCCGTCCTCGATCCTCAGCCTCGCCCGGCCCTTGTCCGGCAGGCCCACGCCCACGCCGGCGTTTTTCATGGCGCAGGCGATGCCCGCGTGGCCCCGGTTGGCCTCGTACACGTCCTTCACGGCCAGCAGCGTCTCCTTCAGCGCCGTGGAGCAGTCGGCGATCTGGCCGTTGGGCAGTGCCTTGCCCGGCTCGATGGCGTTGCGGTAGCGGATCTCCCAGGGGGAGATACCCACCTTCTCCGCCAGCAGGTTGATCATGGACTCCAGCGCGAACTCGCTCTGGCTGACGCCGAAGCCCCGGAAGGCCCCGGCGGGGGGATTGTTGGTGTAGTAGCCGTAGCCCCGGATGTCGGTGTTCTGGTAGCAGTAGGGCCCCACGGAGTGGGTGCAGGCCCGCTCCAGCACCGGCCCGCACAGCGAGGCGTAGGCCCCGGTGTCGAAATAGATGTCGCAGTCCAGCGCCGTGAAGATGCCGTTTTCATCGCAGCCCAGGGTGAAGGTGCCCTCCATGGCGTGACGCTTCGGGTGGAAGCGCATGGATTCCTGCCGACTGAACCGCGCCTTGACCGGGCGCTGGAGCTTCCAGGCCGCCAGGGCGCAGATGTGCTGAACGGAGACGTCCTCCTTGCCGCCGAAGCCGCCGCCCACCAGCATATTCTCCACCACCACCCGCTCCGGCTCCCAGCCAAACATGAGGGCGACCTCCCTGCGGGTGTCGTAGACGCCCTGGTCGCTGCTGAGGATCTTGACGCCGTTTTTGTAGGGAAACGCCACCGCGCACTCCGGCTCCAGGAAGGCGTGCTCGGTGAAGGGGGTGCTGAAGGACCTCGTGACCGTGTGGGCCGAGGTCGCCAGCGCCGCTTTGGCGTCGCCCCGGGTGACGTGCCGGCTCTGGCACAGGTTGCCGCCGCTGTGCACCATCGGCGCGTCCGGGGCCATGGCCTCGGAAATGGAGGTGACGGGGGTCAGCGCCTCGTATTCAATTCTGACCTTTTCCTTGGCGGCCTTCAGGATTGCCTCGCTCTCGGCCACCACCAGGCAGATGGCGTCGCCCACACAGCGGGTCACGCCGCCCACCGGGATCATCACGTCCCAGTCCTGTTGCAGGTGGCCCACCTTGTTGTGGGGCACGTCCTCGGCGGTCAGCACGCCCAACACGCCTTCCATGGCCAGGGCTTCGCTCGCGTCAATGGACAGCACCCGTGCCCGGGCATATTCCGAGCGCACCGCAGACAGGTGGGCCATGCCCTCCATCTCCACGTCGTCCGGGTACGCGCCGGTGCCCAGCACCTTGTTCCGCACGTCCACCCGGAAGGCCCGCTTGCCGACCCCGTACTCGTCGCCCCTTTCGGCATCCGGATCGATCCGGACCTCGCCCCGCAGGATGGCCCCGGCCAGCCTGATGCCGTCGATGACCTTGCGGTAGCCGGTGCAGCGGCAAAGGTTGCCCTTGATCGCCGCGCGGATCTGCTCCTCCGAGGGGTCGGGGTTCTGGTCCAGCAGGGCCTTGCCCGCCATGACCATGCCGGGGGTACAGAAGCCGCACTGCACCGACCCGCTGACCCCGAAGGCGTAGACGAAGGCCTCCTTCTCGAAATCGGAAAGGCCTTCCACCGTCAGGACGTGCTTGCCCGCGACCCGCTTCGTGCTCAGCACGCAGGACCGGACCGCCCTGTCCTCCACGATGACGGTGCAGGTGCCACAGGCCCCCTCGCTGCAGCCGTCCTTGACGGAGTGCAGGTGCAAATCGTCCCGCAGGTAGCGCAGCAGCGGCTTGTCCTCATCGGTTTCCCGGAGGACGCCGTTGACGGTGAAGTAATAGTTTCTGCGCATGGAATCTCCTTTTAGACCAATGTCATCAATAACAAAGGAGGACGGTATCCCACACCGTAGCGGCGGCCCTAAAGGACTAACTTTGTGTCGCAATCTGCCGCCACAGGCGCTGAACGCGTGTGGCGACTGATAGTCGCCGCTACAGGCCGCTACAGGGCGCTACAGGGCGTTGCCCCGTCAGGCCTGGAAGAATCTCGGCGTATGCGCCTCCGCCAGCGCGGCCAGCGTCGCCTGGGGGTCCTTCACCTTGGCCAGGAAGATCATGGCGGCGATGATGTAGGGCTTGAAGCCGGCCTGCCGGTACAGCGGGGTGCGGTAGCGGTCGAACACCGACGCCGCTACCTCGCCTTCTTCACAGCTGACGCCGCTGATGTCGGCAGGCAGGCAGTGCAGGTACAGGGCCTTGCCGTTCTTCGTGGTCGCCATCAATTCCTCGGTGCAGCACCAGTCCTTGTGCTCCGCGTTCTGCTTCAAGAGCTCCTTTTCCAGGGCCTTGATGCCGGCGTCGTCGCCCCGGGCGTACAGGTCCGTGCGCCTTTCCATGGCGGCATAGGGGGCCCAGCTCTTCGGGTACACGATATCGGCGTCTTTGAAGGCTTCGGCCATCGAGTGGGTCTTCGAGAAGCTGCCGCCGCTTTTCGCGGCGTTGGCCCGGGCCACGTCCTCGACCCCGGACATGACCTCATAGCCCTCGGGATGGGCCAGCACCACGTCCATGCCGAAGCGGGTCATCAGGCCGATGACGCCCTGGGGCACCGACAGGGGCTTGCCGTAGCTGGGGGAGTAGGCCCAGGTCATGGCCACCTTCTTGCCCCTCAGGTTCTCGACGCCGCCGAATTCGTGGATCAGGTGCAGCGTGTCGGCCATGCACTGGGTGGGGTGGTCGATGTCGCACTGGAGGTTGACCAGCGTGGGCCTCTGAGCCAGCACGCCCTGCCTGTGGCCGTCGGCCACCGCGTCCGCTACGGCGCGCATGTATTGATTGCCCTTGCCGATGTACATGTCGTCCCGTATGCCGATCACGTCCGACATGAACGAGATCATGTTGGCCGTTTCCCGCACGGTCTCGCCGTGGGCGATCTGGCTCTTGCCCTCGTCCAGGTCCTGCACTTGAAGGCCCAGCAGGTTGCAGGCCGAGGCGAAGGAGAAGCGGGTGCGGGTGGAATTGTCCCGGAACAGCGATATGCCGAGGCCGGAATCGAAGATTTTAGTGGAAATGTTGCCTTGGCGCAAGTGGCGCAGGGCGTCGGCCACGGTGAACACCGCCGCCAGCTCGTCGTCGCTCTTTTCCCAGGTCAGGAAGAAGTCGCCCCCGTACATGCCCTTGAAATCCAGGTCATTCAGCCGGTCAATATAGGCTTGCAGTTTATTGTCCATGCTTTGCGTCCCCCTGTCACTGTATGTTGTTGTCTGTCGAGCCGGCGCGGAACTGGGTGGCGTCGCCGGTGGGCGTCTCGGTGGGGTAGAGGTGGATCGCCGCGGCGTACAGCGCCGCGCAGGTCACCAGGTCCTGCTTCCAGGTGATCTCGTTGGGAGCGTGGGCCTGGCTCTCCGCGCCGGGGCCGAAGCCCACGCAGGGGATGCCGTAGCGGCCCTGTATCGCCACCCCGTTGGTGGAGAAGGTCCATTTGTCCGTCAGGGGCCGTCCCGCACGGGTGCCCACCGAACTGGGCGCGCCGATGCGTTTATCGCCGAACAGGGTCACATGGGCGTCCACCAGCGCCTTCACGTGGGCGGTGTTCTCCCGGTTGATCCAGGTGGGGAAATACGCTTCAGTTGCGTAGACCTCCCCGGTCCAGGAGGGCCTCTCGTACATGTACATGGAGACCTTCACGTCCTCGCCGTACTTTTTGACGGCGGGCAGGCTGCGAATCTCGTCCAGGCAGCTCTCCCAGGTCTCGCCGGCGGTCATGCGGCGGTCGACGGAGATCGAACAGGAATCCGCCACCGCACACCGGCTGGGGGAGGTGAAGTAGACCTGGGAAACGGTGCAGGTGCCCCGGCCCAGGAACCGGGCGTCCTCGAAGTGGTCCGGGTTGTACTTCGGATCGAGCATCCTGACGAGGCCCCGTATGGCGGTGCTGTCGTCCGCGCCGTTGTTGTTGAGGGCGCGGATGTCCTGGAGGATGTCGGCCATCTTGTAGATGGCGTTGTCGCCTCGCTCAGGGGCGCTGCCATGGCAGGACACGCCCCGCACGTCCACGCGGATCTCCATGCGCCCCCGCTGGCCCCGGTAGATGCCGCCGTCGGTGGGCTCGGTGGAGATGACGAATTCGGGACGGATGCCGTCCTTGTTCACGATGTACTGCCAGCACATGCCGTCGCAGTCCTCCTCCTGGACGGAGCCCACCACCATGATTTTATAGCCCTCGGGGATCAGCTCCAGGTCCTTCATGATCCTGACGCCGTAGACCGCGCTGGCCAGGCCGCCCTCTTGGTCGGAGGCCCCGCGGCCGTAGATGATCTCGTCGGTCTCGTAGCCCTCGTAGGGGTCCGCCGTCCAGTTCTCCCGGTTGCCGATGCCCACGGTGTCCACGTGGGAATCGATGGCGATGATCCTGTCACCCTCGCCCATCCAGCCGATGACGTTGCCCAGGCCGTCCACCTCCACCTTGTCGTAGCCCAGCTTCTCCATCTCGGCTTTGATGCAGGCGATCACTTCTCTTTCCTCACAGCTCTCGCTGGGGAGGGATATCATCGCCCGCAGGAAGCGGACCATGTCTGATTTATAGCCTTCTGCCGCTGCCTTGATCGCGGAACAGTCCAGTGCCATAGGCGTTTGCTCCTTTCAGTGATTATGATACGTACAGATCTGTGGCGGCATGGACGCCGCGACGTCGATGCGCGTGGCGGTTTCTTTTGTAGCGGCGGCCCCTGGGCCGCCATAGCTCATATCCCGGGGGTGGGGTACGCGCCGCCCCAGACGATTTTCCGGTAATTCTCCGGGTCGGTGTCGCCCTCGGTGGAGAACAGCAGCACGCGGCTGTCCCCGTCCAGTCCCAGGGCCTCCTTCAATGCGCCGTAGGCGGGATCGGTCATCAGCGCGTCGATCACACCCATGCCTACCGCGCCGGATTCGCCGCTGACCACGGCGGGGTCGCCCTTCAGCGGCGCGGCCAGCATCCGCATGCCCCTGGCGCTGACCCAGTCCGGGCAGGCCAGGAAGGCGTCGGCGTGGTTGCGCAGTATGTCCCAGCTGAGTATGTTCGGCTCGCCGCAGGCCAGTCCGGCCATGATGGTGGGCATGTCGCCGCCCACGGTGGCGGGGCTGCCGTCCCGCTGGCAGGCGCCCTTGTACAGGCAAGCCGCCGATTCAGCCTCGATGACGACGAACTTCGGCGGGTTTTCCGGGAACAGGTTGACGAAGTAGCCCACCACCGCCGAGGCCATGCAGCCCACGCCCGCCTGCACGAATACGTGGGTGGGCCTGTCGGCCAGCTGCCCGGCGGCCTCCTGGGCCATGCAGCCGTAGCCCTGCATGATCCAGGACGGGATCAGCTCGTAGCCCTCCCAGGCGGTGTCCTGCATCACCACGCCGTGCTCGGTCTTCGCGGCCTCCGCCGCCGCCAGGCGCACGCAGTCGTCGTAGTTCATGTCCTCGATGGTGACCCTCGCGCCCTCCCGGGCGATGTTGTCATAGCGCACCCTGGCGCTGCCCCTGGGCATGTGCACCACGGCCTTCTGGCCCAGCTGGCGCGCCGCCCAGGCCACGCCACGGCCGTGGTTGCCGTCGGTGGCGGTGAAGAAGGTGGCCTGGCCGAAGTCCTGTCGCAGCTGTTCGCTGGTCAGGTAGTCGTAGGTCATCTGCTCGATGCCCTGGTTCGTCGCCTCGGCGATGGTCTTCGCCATGGCGAAGGCCCCGCCCAGCACCTTGAAGGCGTTCAGGCCGAAGCGGTGGCTCTCGTCCTTGACGAACAGCCCGCCCAGCCCCAGGCGGTCCGCCATGCCCTCCAGCCGGGCCAGCGGCGTGACGGCATACTGGGGAAAGCTTTTGAAAAAGGCCCGGACCTGATCCACATTGGCCGCCGACATCAGGGGCAGATAGCGGTCGTTGCTCTTCGGCATGGCGTTCAGGGTCCATTTGATGCGATCCATAGTAACCTCCTTATCTGTACAGCAGCCAGGGATAGTTGTCCCGCACGGCGACCATCACCCGGCCGATTTCCGGAGGCACGCCCGCGTCTTCCGGGTCCACCTCGCGGCAGGCGCCTTCCCAGCGCAGCAGGAAGCGCCCGGATTCGCTCAGGCAGGCAAAGCCGGCGTTTTGGCTGTCCTCCAGCGCCGCCCTGTCCGTAAAGACGGTCAGCTTCTGGGCATAGGGCACGGTCTTATCCGCGCAGAAGGAGGCGCAGTTGCCGCATTCGTTGCAGGGCCCGTCCAGGTGCAGCATCTGCCGCTTGCCGTCTACGGTGACGATCACATTGGCCCGGTTGGGGCACACCGAGGCGCAGATGCCGCAGACCGTGCGGCAGTCCGCCTTTTCATCGGGCGTGGACAGCTCCATGGCCCGGTGCCGGGAGGGGATGCGCTTCGCCGGCGCGCACAGGGTATCGGCCAGCTCGCTCAGAAGCGCGGCGTCCGGCATGATCCCGGCGTGCTTCGCGCCCTCCAGCGCCGTCGCCATCGCGTATAGCTTTTCATAGCCGCCCGGCTTCAGCAGTTCGGTGCAGACGGTGATGGGGAACAGCCCGGCTTTGGCCAGCAGCGCGATGTTCTTCGCGTCCGCGCCGCCGCAGTAGGACATGGGCAGCGCATCGCCGAAATCCTTCCGCAGCATCGCCGCGACCCGAAGGCTCAGCGGCAGCAGCGCCCGCCCGCTCATATAGATGTTACCGTCGGGCAGCTCGTTTCGAACCGCCTTGACGGCGAAGGTGTTGGTCAGCTTGACGCCGAAGAACAGCCCCAGCGCCGCGGCCCTTTCCCGGAGGCGGCGCAGCATCGGCACGGCGTCTGAGTATTGCAGGTCGTTGTCGAAGGACGCCCGCTCGAAGCGCAGGTAATCGAAGCCCAGCGCGTCCAGCACCTCCTGCACCTGGTCATAGCCCACCAGCGTGGGATTGCACTTGAGAAGCAGGTGCAGCCCCTTGTTTTCCAGCAGGTGCAGCGCGATCCGCTCGGTGTCCCCGGCGGGGCAGCCGTGCATGGTGGAGACGGTCACGTTGTTGCAGGGATTGGGGGAGATGGCGGCGAGGTCGTCGGAGGTGAAGCTTTTAAAGTCGCCCAGCCGGCGCTCCAGTACGGCGAGGCAGTGCCGGAAAATTTCCGTGTTGGAGGCGTCCGTCATGTCGTCCAGGAAGCCGTCGATCTTCGGGCCCTGTATGCCCGCCAGGTCGTAGCCCACGCTCATGCAGAACGCAAAGCCGTCCGCCCGGCCCAGCCCCAGCTCCTTTGCCAGCACGTGCAGCAGCACCCAGGCCTTGATGTACTCGTCCCGGGCCTGGGCCACCGTCAGCTCGGTGGACCATTCGCAGTTGTAGCCCTCGTCCTCGGCCAGTATGCAGGGCTTGGAGACGCGCAGGTCCTCACCGTCGATGACCTGCACCGTCTTCAGCTCGAATACCCTGGCCCCGCACAGGTAGGCGGCGACGATGTTCTGGGCCAGCTGGGTGTGGGGCCCGGCAGCGGGACCGACGGCGCTTTCGATGCTGCGGCCCATGAAGGGCTGTCCCGCGCCCTCCGGGGCGTGCCAGAACTTCCTTACGCCGAAGATGCTGCCCTCGGTCCGGTATTCCCCGAGGATCCAGTCTAGAAGGGCCTCAAAGGGAATGGGATGCATCCTGTCGCTCATGGTGGCCTCCTTTTGAATTTATTGCAGCGCGCCCCACAGCTTCCGGCTCTGCTCCAGCGTCCAGGCGTTGATCCGCTCCTCGTCGATGTCCACGAAGGCCCGGTCCCGGTAGAGCACCCGGCCGTTGATGACCGTGGTGCGGCAGCTGCGGCCCATCATGCCGAAGAGGATGTGGCCGTCGGCATTTGCCTCAGAGAAGGGAGTGAAGGCTGGGTAGTCCATAACGATCACGTCCGCCGCCGCGCCGCGCTTCAGTACGCCCAGGGGCTCGCGGAAGTACTTTGCGGCGATCTGCCGGTTGTTGTCGAACAGCATGGCCATCGCCTCGCTGAAGCCCACGTTGGGCAGGACGGCGTTGTGCCGCTGGATCAGCAGGAACACCTTCAGGCTCTCCAGCATGTCGTGGGTATAGGCGTCGGTGCCCAGGCCCACGGTGATGCCCTTTGCCAGCATTTGCAGTACCGGCGCGCAGCCCACGGCGTTGCCCATGTTGGATTCGGGGTTGTTGACCACCATCGTGCCGGTCTGGCGGATGATGTCCATCTCGGCGGGGCTGACGTGGATGCAGTGGCCCAGCAGCGTCTTTTCACCCAGAATGCCGTTGTACAGCAGTCGGTTCACCGGGCGGCAGCCGTAGTTGCGCAGGCTGTCGTACACGTCGTTCATGCCCTCGGCCACGTGAATGTGGAAGCCGGTCATGCCGTCGTTGGCCTTCACCATCTTCTCGAAGGTCTCATCGGAGATGGTGAACAGCGCGTGCCCGCCGAACATGGCCCGGATCATGTCGTCGTCCTCCGATCTGGCCCAGCGGGCGAATTCGGCGTTTTCCCGGATGCTCTGCTCGCACTTTTCCTCCCCGTCCCGCTCCGACACCTCGTAGCACAGACAGGCGCGCATGCCCAGCGCCTTCGCCACGTCCTTTATGGCGAACAGGCTGCCGGGGATCTCGCAGAAGGAGGCGTGGTGGTCGAAGATCGTCGTGACGCCGTTTCGTATGCACTCCAGTATCGTGGCACAGGCGCTGGCCCGGGTCATGTCCAGGGTCAGGTGGCGGTCGATGTTCCACCAGGTGCCCTCCAGCACCTCCAGGAAGCTGGTGGGGTTGTTCCCCCGGATGGACAGCCCCCGGGCGAGCCCGGAGTAGATGTGGGTGTGGGCGTTGATCAGCCCCGGCATGATCACCCCGCCGTGGGCGTCGATTCGCTCGGCGTCGGGGTAGCGCGCCGTTAAGGCCGTCTTTTCGCCCACGTCCAGTATGCGCTCACCTTCAACGGCTATCGCCCCGTCGGGGATATAGGGGTTGTCCGTATCGCGGGTCAAAACATGCCCGTTGTAAATCATCAGCATACATATACTCCTGTTTGTTGGAGAGGTAAATTCTGATTTATCGAGCTGATACTCGATAAATCAGAATTTATCCGCCTGAACGGTGGCCTTCGCTTTCGCTTCCAGCCGCTTCAGCATCGTCTTCTTCACGGCCCGGAAGATGTTCTCATACCCGGTGCAGCGGCACAGGTGGCCGGACATACGGACGCGGATCTCCTCGTCGGACAGCGCCCGGCCCTCGTTCAGGATCTCCACCGCGCTCATGATGGCGCCCGGCGTGCAGAAGCCGCACTGGACCGCCGTTTCGTCGATGAAGGCCTGCTGGATGTCGGACAGCTCGCCGTTGGGCCCCTCCAGGCCCTCCAGCGTCAGTATGTCCTTGCCGTCGGCCCAGACCGCCAGGTAGATGCAGGAATTGAAGCACTCCCCGTCGATGATGACGTTGCAGGCACCGCACTCGCCCACCTCGCAGCCCTTCTTGACGCTGGTCAGGCGGAAGTCGTTTCGCAGCAGGTCGGTCAGCGAGGCCCGCACGTCCACCATGGCCTCCCGCTCCCGCCCGTTGATCGTGCAGTGGATCAGCTTATATTGCTTAGCCATCGATCGCACCTCCCGCCAGTTCGATGGATTTCACCAGGGCCCGCTTTGCCATCTCCACCGCGATGTGCTCGCGGAAGACCTTGCTGCCCCGCCAGCTGTCCCGGGGATGGATGTCGGAAAGCACTGCCCGGGCGAAGGCGTCCACGGTCTCCCGGCTCACCGGTCGGCCCTTCGCGGCGGCCTCCGCCGTGGGGGCGCGCATGGGCACCGGCCCCGCCACGCCGTAGGCGATGCGGGCGTCTGTGATCGTCCGCCTGTCCTCCGACAGTCGCGCGTTCACCGAGCAGCCCAGGTTGGCGATGTCCAGGGCCTCCCTCATGGCGTACTTGATGTAGTGGCCCTGATAGCCCTCCCAGGCCTGCCTGGGAATGAGGATGGCGGTCTGCAGCTCGGCGGGCCGCAGGTCCACCACGCCCGCCCGGATGTAGAAATCCCGTATGGGCAGCCGGCGCACGCCCTCCGGCCCGGTCAGCTCCACGATGGCGTCCCAGGCAAACAGCGTCGAGGCAGAGTCGGCGCTGGTCACGCCGTTGCAGGTGTTGCCGCCGATGGTGCCGATGTTGCGGATCTGCGGCCCGCCCACCTGGCTCACCGCTTCGCCCAGCACGGCGATGTTTTCACAAATGATGGGGGACTTTGCGATGTGGGAAAAGCTGGTCAGCGATCCGATGCGTATCGCCCCCTCTTCGTCATAGCGCACGCCCCGCAGCGCGTCGATGCCGTAGATGCTCACCAGATCGACGCCGGCGCGGCGTCCCTCCCGGATCTGCACCAGCACGTCGCTGCCCCCGGCGATGATCTGGGCCTGGGGATGCTGCTGGAGCAGCGCAATGGCCTCCTCTACGCTGCCGGCCTCGTACAGCGCCTTGATGTCATACATTCTGCGACGCCTCCTTCCCATCGTGAATCATTCCGGCCTCGGTGAAGGCCCGGAACAGGTTGTGGGGGTTGGCCGGCGCATCCTTCAGCGCGACGCCGGTCGCGTGGAAGATGGCGTTGCGGATGGCCGGGGCCACCGAGCACACCGGCGGCTCGCCCAGGCCCTTGGTGCCGAAGGCGCTGGTGGGCTCCGGGTTCTCCACGAATTCCGCCGTCAGCCGGGGATGGTCCAGCATCGTGGGCAGCTTGTAGTCCAGCAGGTTGTTGTTCAGGGGTCGGCCCGTCTTTTCATCGTAAATCAGCCTTTCACTCAGGCCGAAGCCGATGCCCATGCTCATGCCGCCGTGCACCTGGGCCTCCGCCAGGGCAGGGTTGATCAGTGTGCCGGCGTCGTGGCAGTTCACCACGTTCAGAAGCCGCGCCTTGCACATGGGAATATCCACCTCCACCTCGGCGAGGGTGCAGCCGAAGGAGTAGGCGTTGGACTTGACCTGGTAGGTGCTCTCGGCGGTGATGTGCCGGCTGTCGGTGAGGCTGTAGAGCGCCTCGGTCGCCAGCTCGGAAAGGCTCAGCAGCGCCCGCCCGTCCGTGGTGCGCACGATGTTGCCGTCCACGATGTTCAGGTTGAAAACCGGCATGCGGGTCAGCTCGTGGGCGTAGTCCAGTATCCGCTGCTTCAACAGAAGCCCCGTCTGCCGTATGGAAAAGCCCGCCACGTAGGTCTGCCGGGAGGCGTAGGCGCTGGTGCCATAGGGGGTCACGTCCGTGTCCTGGCAGGAGACAACGTGTACCTTGTCGATGGGAACGCCCACCACGTCCGCCGCCATCTGGGCGAAGGCGGTGTCCGCGCCCTGGCCGATCTCCGTCTCCGCCACCTGCAGCTGGAAGGAGCCGTCCTGGTTCAATACCATCCGACAGGAGGTGGTCTCCAGCGATATGGGCCAGACCGCCGTGTTGTACCAGAACACGGCCATGCCGAGGCCCCGGCGCACGTCCCCGGTCTGATTTTGGTATTCCCTGAGCTTCCTGTCGTAGTCGATGGCCTTCATGGCCCTGTCCAGGCACTGGTTGAAGGAATCGGCATACAGCTCGTTCTTCGAGAAGTTGTCCACGTAGCCCACGGGCATCAGGTTCCTGCGCCTGAATTCCAGTGGGTCCGCCCCGATGGCGGTGCACACGTCTTCGGTGTGGCATTCCACGGCCCACATGGCCTGGGGCATGCCGTAGCCCCGCATGGCCCCGGCCACCGACTTGTTGGTGAACACGGTGTAGGCGTCCACCTCTACGTTGTCGCAGGGGTACAGCTGGGGGAAGGCCCCCGCGCCCTTGGCGCAGATGCTGTGGCCATGGGAGGCATAGGCCCCCTGGTCAGAGAAGGCCTCCAGCTTCCGGGCGGCATAGGTGCCGTCCGGGCGCACCCAGGAGACGATGTGGCTGCGGATGGAGTGGCGCGTGCGGCTGCAGACGAAGGTCTCCTCCCTCGGCACGTCCAGCTTGACCAGGTGCCCGCCCACCTGGAGGCTCAGCCAGGCGCACAGCGGCTCGTAGAGGGCATCCTGCTTGTTGCCGAAGCCGCCGCCGATGTAGGGCTTGATCACCCGAACCCGGCCCCAGTCGATGCCCAGGGCCTGGCCCACGATCCGCCGCACGACGTGGGGGATCTGGGTGGAGGAGACCACCTTGATACGGTCTCCCTCCGACTCGGCGAAGCAGATGAAGTTTTCGATGTGGCAGTGCTGTACCACGGGGGTCTCGTACCAGCCCTCCACCTTTGTGAGGCCCGGCTCCTGTATGGCCCTTTCGTAATCGCCGATGCGGATCCGGGTGTGCTTGAGGATGTTGTTGGGGTAAGCCTCGTGCAGCTGGGGCGCGCCGTCCGCCATGGCCTTCTGCACGTCCAGCACGAAGGGGTATTCCTCGTATTCCACCCGGATCAGCTTCAGGGCCCGGGCGGCGGCCACCTCGTCCTCCGCCACCACGGCGGCGATGTCGTCCCCCCAGAAGCGTACCCGGTCCGTCAGGATCAGCCGGTCGGCCACGTCCTGGTGGGCGGGGTCGGTGGACCAGGGATGGCCCGCGGTGGGGAAGAAGTGCTTTTCCGCCAGGTCGAAGCAGGTCAGTATCTTCACCACGCCGGGGACCCTTTCAGCCTCGGCCTTGTCGATGGACAGGACCCTGCCGTTGGCGACGGTCGAGTGGAGCACCCGGGCGACATAGGCGCCCCTGTCGCACAGGTCGTCGGTATATTTGGTGCGCCCGGTCACCTTGTCATGGGCGTCCACGCGCTTGACGCTCTGTCCCGCATACACGGGCCATCCCTCCTTTCAATACCGCATTGGCATGACGCCGCCGCTACACTTTTTGCGTCATGGATCGAAATGTCGCCTCCGATTAAACGATCTGTACGCCTTCAACAAACTTCATTGCGATGCCGCCGCGGTCCAGACCCAGGTAGAAGGCCCGCTCCAGTCGGTTCTCAATCGGCAGCGGGCGCGGCGTCGGCTCGCTGGAATCGTCCAGCACCAGGGCGTCGAAGGCATAGCCCGCCTCGAAGCTGCCCACTTTGCCGAAGAAGGACCCGCCGCCCCTGGTGGCCAGGTAAAGGGCTTCCGGGAAGGAAAGCGGCCTGGCGTCGGAATCGAGATACCGCCAGTAGAGCTTTGACACCTGTATGGCGTCCGTGACCGCCCGGAACATGGATTCCATGGTGCCGCCGGCCACGTCCGAGCCCAGGGCGACCCGAAGCCCCTGTTCCATGTATCGCCGGATCGGCGCGATGCCGGAGGCGACGTTCATGTTGGAGGAGGGGCAGTGGGCCACCCAGACGCCGTTGCGCTTCATCCGTTCGACCTCCGGCGGCGTCGAATAGATGCAGTGGGCCATGGCCGTGTTGCCGTCCCGCCCGAACAGGCCGTAGCGGTCGTAGGCGTCGCCGTAGAATTCGGCGTCCGGCTCCAGCGTTGAAACCATCTCCACCTCGGTGGGGTTTTCCGACAGGTGGGACTGCACGGGCAGGTCGTATGCCCTGCGGATCTCGCCCAGCGCCGCCATCAGCGCGTCGGTACAGCCGGGCACGAACCGGGGCGTGACGATGGGCCGCGTGCGCCGGTAGTCCCGGTGCAGGCTCTCCTTGATAAATTTCCGGGTGTCTTCGCCGACGCCCCCGGAATGATCCTCGATCAGCGCCGGCGGGGCGTTTCGGTCCATGCTGACCTTGCCCACGTAGCTCACCAGGCCGCTGTTTTCCATGCAGTCCATCAATATCAGCGTGGCGGCGGCGTGCACCGTGCCGAAAATGACGGCCCGGGTGGTGGCGCTGGCCTTCAGCCTGTCCGCGAACTGGGCGTAGGCCCTCAGGGCGTAGGCCGCGTCGGCGTACCGCGATTCCTCCGGGAAGGCGACGCGCTCCAGCCATTCCATCAGCTCGTAATCCATGCCCGTGCCCCGGTAGGCGAACTGGGGCGCGTGGATGTGCAGGTCCACCATGCCGGGCAGCACCAGTTTATCCGTGCAGTCGATGACGGGAAGGCCGGCATAGCGCGCCGGGACTTCATCAAAGACGCCCCTGCAAACGCCGTTCTCGCACACGATGCATCCATTCTCATGGATGTCCAGGCCGCCCATTCGGGGCGTATGGCAGATGTTGCCTTTCAGAATAAAGCGCTTGTCCAAGATGGCATTCCTTTCAACAGAGATTCGGTTGGTTTGGTTCTCATAGTATAATTCTATTATAACAAAAACAGCGCCGAATATCAACATATAGCGCATGGCGAATTGCAGGAAAAAGAAGCGTTGCGCAGATGCAGGAGGGGTGATATAATACTATACGAAACTGCCACGGGAGGAATGTTCATGAGCAACAGTGCGATCTATCTGGCGGGCGGCTGCTTCTGGGGCCTGCAAAAGTTCTTCGACCAGTTTGACGGTGTCGTGGGCACCGAGGTGGGCTACGCCAACGGCCCGGACGCGGCCCCGACCTACCAGGACGTCTGCCATGACAGCGGCCACGCCGAGACCGTGCGGGTGGACTACGACCCGGCGGTGATCTCCCTGACGGCGCTGCTGGAGAAGTACTTCCTGGTCATCGACCCGCTGTCCGTCAACCAACAGGGCCACGACCGGGGCATACAGTACCGCACCGGCATCTACTACACCGACCCCGCCCAGCTGCCGGAAATCGAAGCGGTGTACAAGGCCCAGGAGGCAAAGGCCGGAAGCAAGCTGGCGGTGGAGCTTCAGCCCCTCAAAAACTTCTTCACCGCCGAGGAATATCACCAGAAGTACCTGGACAAGAACCCCGGCGGATATTGCCACATCCCCGGTAAGATGCTGAGGCTGGAGAAGGAAGTATAGGGGAATGATAAAGCTTTTCTTCTGTAAAGGAAAACAGGGCTTGGGGAGAGAATACTCAAAATATACTGTATCATTATGGTAGGGAGATGAATCGAGTGAAAACCTCGCTTTCGAATTCAAAGCGACGGATGATCGCCGTCCGTATCATCATGATCTGCATGTGCTTTGCGCTCTTTGTCGAAGGCGCGTTGGCGGAGCCGCAAGGCGGCAATCGGGCGCCGATGGACAGGAAAGCGGAGCTGGTTCGGATGATGAATCTGAATCTGCGCTATATCCTTAAAACATGGTGGCCCGCGGAGAAAGATTTTGTCTACGCCGCGGCGACCAATATGAACAGCGATCAGCAGTTGACACCGGAGCGGCGGCTTGCCGTCCAGGGCAGCGCCCGGGCTTTCGCCGACTGGCGGGACGTCGATGATCTTCCGATACTGTATCTGAGCAGGGAACAGGCGGAGAACGGAATTCGCCCCGTCTCCCATGCCATCTACTGCATTGGCCTGTCGTTACATTACGGCTATTACGACGAAGAGATCGTCGGAGTGCCCCGGGAGGACGCGCGGGCCATGTGCGAAAAGCTGATCCGCTCGGTGGTCGGGGAGCATCGGTCGAACCATCCCGAATCCACGGACGACCGCTGCTGGGGCGACAGCTGGCAGAGCCCGCTTTGGGCCGAGAATATCGCCCTGGGCGCGTGGCTGTTTTGGGATGACATGCCGCCGGAGACGTGTGAAATGGTGGAGCGCATGGTGATCGACGAAGCGGACCGGCTGACCTATGATTTTGAGATTCCGTATTACAGGGATACGACCGGGGATATCGTCTATCCGGGGGACACCAAGGGCGAGGAGCTCGCGTGGGACGCCAAGATCCTCGCGCTGGCGTGTGTCATGTTCCCGGATTCCCAGAAAGCGCCCGACTGGGGCGATAAGCTGAGGCGCATGCTGGTTTCCGCGACGGCCATGCCGGAGGACGTCGGAAGCGGGAAAATCGTGGACGGGGAAAAAGTCGGGGAGATGATCGACGGCTCAAACGTGAACGAGGATGGTACCGTGGTCAATCACGATCTCGTCCACATCGATTACATGGCGACTATCCTGGAGGAGATGGGCGATACGATCGCCGTGTACAGGATCGCAGGCGCGCCTGTACCGGAGGCGGCGGCTTTCAATCTGGATCGAATCTACCAGGGACTGATCTGCACGGATCTGGGAAAATTCGATGAAAAGCTGGCGGGTCGCAACTTCTATCTCCGGGACGGGGACGGACAGCCGACGGGCGATGTGACGATGCCCGGGGAAAACGACTGGGGCAAGCCGGGGTACGCGATCTACTATCTGTGTGATGTGCTGGCGGACACCCTGGCGCTGGACAAGGACATTGAGGAAAGCTGCAAGGCCCGTGTGTGGGAAGAGCGGCATTTTGAGATGCTGAGCGCCCAGCTCGGCCGGGAGACGGACGGCGCGATCACGGGCCAGTATTTCCAGCCGGGAGAGAATGCCTTTGTCTCCGGTGAGCTGTTCATGATGCACAACCTGGCGGAGGCCTATGTGCTGCGCTATGGCGATACCGCCAAATGACGCAGATGACCGATTGAATGCAACGGGCATACTCTGGACGACTTGAAAGGGAGCTGACGGGTTCATGAGGGACAGGGAAGCGCTGAAGTCGGTTTTTCTGAATTACGCGGAGCGATACGATACGAACAATGGGATGATCCGGCACAAGATTGAGCACACATTCCGCGTGGCGGCGCTCTCGGAACGCTATGCCGACGCGCTGGGCATGGGTTCTGAGGATGTGGCGTGGGCGTGGTTTTTCGGGCTTCTGCACGATATCGGACGGTTTGAACAGGTTCGCCGCTTCGGCACCTTTGTGGATTCCCAATCGGTCGATCACGCCGAGCTCGGCGCGGATATCCTCTTTAAGGACGGGCTCATCGAGTCGTTTTCCGTGGAGGAACCGGCCCAGGCGTGGAAGACGATGGCGGAGCAGGTCATCCGCCTGCACAACAAGCTGGCCCTCCCGGAGGCGCTGGACGAACGGACGCGGCGGTTTGCGGAGATTCTTCGGGACGCAGACAAGACGGACATCTTCCGCGTGATCGCCGACATACCGTTTGAAGCGCGCATCGGAAGCAGCAAGGCCAGCTTCGCGGAGGCAGGGGAGGCGAACCCCGAAGTGATGGCCTGCGTCGCGGAGCATCGCTGTGTGCCCCGGCAGCTTCGACATTCGCGCTTTGACGGGCTTATCGCGCATGGCTGCATGGCTTTTGAACTGGTGTTTGATGTCAGCCGCCGGACGGTGAAGGAGGAGGGCTGGCTTCGGAAGCTGCTGTCGGACGCGGATCCGTCGGGAAAGCCCGTCTGGACAGGCCGCGAGGCGGAGCAACTGGCGGTTTTACGCAATGAGATCGAAAAAGCATGGGGGATGACCCTGTAGGGCCCCCGAAGGAGGAACAACCGTGATACTTGCGCTTTACGGTGCCGGCGCCATGGGCCGGGAATTCAAATACATCGCAGATGAGAGCGGCGCGTGGTCAGAGATCGTATTCATCGACGATCACACGTCCGCCACGCAGCTGCTGGGCTGTCCCGTCTGCGGCTTCCACGCTTTTCGCAAGCGCTATAATCCGGAAGATGTGCGCTTTGCCATCACCATCGGCGAACCGAAGTTCCGCCGTGAGGCCTTCGCCCGCTTGACGGAGGCGGGCTATCGGGGCGCGTTGGTCGTCCATCCGTCGGCCGTCATCAGCCCGGACGCCGAGGTGGGCGAAGGCGCCGTGATTGCTCACGGTGCCTTCATCGGCTCCCAGGCCCGGATCGGGAAGAATTTTTACGGCGCGAAGGGCGCGTCGATTGGCCACGACGCGGTCATCGGCGATCATGTGCGCGTCGGCGTGGGGGCGTTCGTTGGCGGGCACACCGTGATCGGCGAGAACGCGTTCATCGGCAGCGGCGCGATGCTGAAGGATCGGATTTGCATCGGCGAATACAGCGTTGTCGGCATCGGCAGCGCGGTGTTCAGCGACGTCGAGGCCAATACCACAGTGATGGGCAACCCGGCCCGAATCACCAACGAAGGCGCGCAGGGGCTGCTCTATGCCCCGAGCAAACAGCTGGAATCGCGGCAGGAAGCGCCCCAGCAGGAAGCCCCCCGGCAGGAGGCGGAAGCCTTCACCCCGGATCGCGTCGCGGCACTGTACTGGAATGCATTCTCCGGCAACTTCCCGAACGTGGACTTCAACCCGGTCACCTTCCGCTTTCACGACGCGGGCTGGGATTCCATCGCCCAGATGAGCCTGATCTGCGCGCTGGAGGAGACTTTCCACATTTCCTTCAAGGGCAGGGAAACCATGAAAATCAACTCCTATCGGGCGGGCCTGGAGCTGGTGCGGAAAAAACTGGAAAACGCGAAGAAGTGAGCCCCGCTCAGCGTGAATCATGGAAGAGAGGACGATACACATGGGAAAGCTGTGGAATTTTGAAGCGTTTTCAGAAAGACCTGCGCTGATCGGAGATACCGGCGCCGAGCTGACCTACGGCGATTTGGCGGCGCTTTCCGCCGAGCTGGAGAAGGCCATCGAGCCAGGAGGCGAACGTCCGCTGGTGATGTTCGTCGCGCGTAACACCCTTGGGGGGCTCTGCGGCTACGCGGCGCTGATGAATCTGGGCTATCCCGTGCTGCCCGCCTCCGAGGGGCTTCCGACAGAGATGTGGAAGGCGATCATGAACCTCTATCGCCCGGGCCTTCTCCTCCTGCCGAAGGAGAAGAAAGGCGCCTGCCCCGCCATGCGGGAGGTTTTTGAATTCCGGGATTACGTCCTCTTGAGGACCAATTTCGCCCGTCACTATCCCGTGAACGAGCGACTGGGCCTGTTGATCACCACCTCCGGCTCTACCGGCTCGGCGAAGTACGTGCGGCAGAGCTGGGACAACCTGCGCTTCAACGCGGCCGCGATCGCCGATTTCCTGGATATCGGCCCTTCGGACAAATCCATCACCTGCCTGCCGCCGCAATACACCTATGCGCTCTCGATGCTTCACGCGAACCTGCTTCGGGGCGCGTCCGTCGTGACGACCCAGAGCGGGGTGATGGATTCGGAATTCTGGGACCTGCTTGAGTCGGAGGAGGTGACGCAGTTCCACGCCGTACCCAACACCTACGACATGCTGCGCCGCATCGGGATGTTCGAGGACGACTTTCCCGATCTGCGCCTCCTGACCCAGGCGGGCGGCAAGCTCAGCCGCGAGCTGCAGGCTTACTACGCCGACTATGCCGCGAAGAACGGGAAGCGCTTTGTCATCATGTACGGGCAGAGCGAGGCCACAGCGGACATCACCTGGCTGCCCCCGGAGGACGCGCTGCGCAAGCCCGGCTCGGTGGGCGTCGTCGTTCCGGGCGGTCGCGCCTCGATTGTGGACGAGGCCGGGAACGAGATCACCGAGCCCCACACCCGGGGCGAGCTGTGCTATCAGGGGCCAAATGTAGCAATGGGATACGCCCAGCGCGGCGAGGACCTGTCCACGGGCGACGAATGGAACGGAAAACTTCGCACCGGCGATATCGCCGAGTTTGACGAGGACGGCTATTTCAGCATCACCGGGAGGCTGAAGCGCTACATCAAGCTGGCGGGGCACCGGGTGAGCCTGGACGAGGTTGACGGTTTGATCATGGACGAGCTGAACGTCCTGAGCGCCAGCGTGGGGACGGACGATCACCTTACAATCTTTGTGACAGAGGAAAAATACAGGAACATCCTGCTGGATTTCATCCGGGACAGGATCAACACTGCGCGAACCGGCCTCCGGGTCATGGTCATCGACGAATTCCCCGTGAACGAGGGCGGGAAGGTGCTCTATTCCAAGCTGCAGGAAATCGCTGAGAAGGATTAAAACACCGGCATGACGCTCATGATCCAGCCGACGCAGACGACGCAGCCCAGGACGACGAACAGCCAACCGCCCCTGAACATATCCCGCTGGTCATAGCCGCCGTAGGCCATCATGTAGGGAACGGCGGCGGTGGGCATGGGCGTCATGAAGGCGGCGAGTACGCCGGTTTCGATCAGGAGCAGCAAGCCGCGGGGGTCGCCGCCGATCCGGTGGCAGACCGCGATGGCGATGGGAAAGAAGATCAGCATCGCGCCGCGGTTGGACATGAACTGTGCGCACAGGAAGGGGAACAGGTAGAATACGAGGCCGATGACAAAGTTGTTGTTGAACCTCGCGGTTATGTCGGCGATAAAGCCGCCGATCAGATCGCCCGCGCCGGTGGCGGAAAGGGCGCCGGACATGGCCAGTGCGCCGACGATGAGCAGCAGCATGCTCAGCGGGATCGACCGCGCAGCCTCGTCGGGCTTGAGGACACCGCAGATCACCATCAGCACCGCGCTGGTCAGGCAGATCTGCCAGATGGCGACACCCTTCATAACGCTGGCCTGCAGCATGAGGGCCAGGGCTGTGCCGAAGAAGATGACGATGCCCGCGATTTCGGAGAAGGCAGAGAGCGGTATCTGATTGGCGCAGCCGTCAGTGGCCCGCACCACCTGGTCGCCAGTCCGATTAGGGCAGAAGCGCGGCATGACAAAGGCGCAGTAGAGCACCGTGAAGATCAGCATGGGCAGGCGGGCGATCATCGGATCCAGGAAGCCCATCGCCGGAATGGCGCCGGTGTAGCTCTCGAGCTTTTCGTAGTACGCGCTGATGTAGCCGCTGAGTTCGGCGGCCTGGGTCGCGCCGGTGCCGATGGGCAATGTGGAACAGGTGGCGATGGCGACAACTCCGAGGGGAAGCGCGATCTTCGACCTGGGAATGCCCATCGAATCGGCGGTGGTCATACAGAATGGCGCGACAATGCCATAGACGATGACGGGGCTCTGCACGACCTGGCTCAGCACCATGACCAGCATGCAGTAGAGCAGCAGGAGCCTGTTGCGATTCCCCTTGACGATGCGCGTGATACCGGCGGCGAGCCTGGAGCAGAATTTTGTCTTGTTGAAGCCGACGGCCACTACGCTCATCGCTCCGATCATGATGACGATGTCGTTGGCGAAGCAGGCGAGGATCTCCTTCTGTGGGAGGCAGCCTGTGAGCGAAAGCGCCGCGACGGAGGCCATGGCGACCGTGGCGAGGCTCCAGACATTCGCAATGTAGCCCGCGCAGGTCAAAGCGAACAGGATCAGGCAGATGATCAGGTGATCGGACATTGTCTTTTCCCTTCTTGATGAATCTGATCAGGGTGTGTTTACAAGGGCCTGTCTCAAAATCAGTGTAAACAGCGACAAGGCAGTGCATAACGCAAGCAGTTAAGAGAGCGGGCAGCGGAGCCATCCGATGTCCGCTTGATTACATCATAACATGCCGGACGAGCGGAGTCAAGGGCGGCGCGAAGCGATGTTCATCGCAGCCCAGGCAGGCCGCGAAGATCCTTGATACCGTCTGGCCAGTGTGGGACAAGGGGACGGTTCCTCTGTCCCATTTTTCCCACGATCGTCCGAAGATTTCAGGTGGTAATTCTGGTTGGAAAGCGGGACAAGAGAACTGTCCCCGTTTTCCAATCTTGCAATCCCTGCCTTTATGTGGTATTCTGTAGGCGAAGGCTGGGTACAATGACTCAAAAGACTGGTTGCAATGGGAGGTGGAACGATGTGTGAACTGGCGATAAAGATACCGGACGCGGTGCTTTACGATACTCGAATGACGAAAGAACAAGCGCTCTGCTTTGCCAAGCGGGCGATAGCGTTGAGTTATTATACACAGAATGGTGTTTCCATAGGGTATTGCGCGCAGATCGCAGGTATGACGGAGGAAGATTTCATCAAATACCTTGGCGAGAATCACGTCTCCATATTCCATTTCGATGATGAGGCGGAGTTTTTGGAGGAAATGAAGAACGCTTAGGGTGGTCGTCAACTCAACGCCGCTGATCGCCCTGTGCAATATAGGCAGACTGGATTTGCTCCAGAAGGTATACGGTAGAATCATCATCCCGCAGGCGGTCTTTGATGAAGTGACGGAAAAGGATGATTCTGCCTGTCGACAGATCAAGCAGCGTCCTGACTGGATTGAGATCGAGCAGATTTCGGATAAGTCACAGAAACAGATGTATCGGGCCAAGCTGCACGACGGAGAGGTCGAGGTGATGATACTGGCCGGGGAGAATCAATAAGGATTCTGGCCGGAACAACACGCGCGGACGGAAGCGAAATGGTATAATAAATACTGGAGAATACGAGCGACAGGTGCAAAGCCATGCGAATCATATTTGTGCGACACGGGGAACCGGACTATGAAAGGGACTGCCTGACCCAAGAGGGCCGGGCGCAGGCCGCGGCGGCGGCGGAGCGTCTTGCGGGGGAGGGGATCTCCGCGATCTACGCCTCGCCCTGCGGGCGGGCGGCAGAGACGGCCTCCTACACGGCGGCGCGGCTGGGGCTGCCGGTGACCACGCTGGATTACATGCATGAGATCGGCTGGGGCGGGGAGGGGATTGACTGCGAGGGCCACCCCTGGACGCTGGGCGATAAGATGCTGGCGGAGGGCTTCGACTTCCAGCGGGAGGACTGGCGGGCCCACCCGTATTTCGACGGAAACGCGGCGACGGCCTATTACGGGGCTATCGCGGTGAAGTTCGACGCCTTCCTGGCCGGGCTCGGCTACCGGCACGAGGGACGGCGCTTCTTCTGCGACGGCGGCACGGACGCAACCATTGCCCTGTTCAGCCACGGCGGCTCGGGGGCGTGCGTGCTGGCGCACCTCTTGAATTTGCCGTTTCCGTATGTGGCGTCGGTGCTGCCCTATGACTTCACCTCGATCATCATACTGGATTTTCCGGTGAACCCCGGCGCATATATCTTTCCCCGGGTGGAGCTGTTCAACGACTGCGCCCACATCCGCCGCCACGCCGGCGGGCCGAGGCTTCAACAGGAATCAGAGCGATAAAGGAGCTGGAATACCATGAAATACCAGGGCATCCGAAAGATCCACGAGGGGAAATTCATCACCCGCTACGACGTGGACTATGTGACCGAGGAGGGGCACCCGAAGACCTACGAGATCATCAGCCGCAACAGGGACCTCCGGACGCTGGAGGAATTGCAGAACAAGGCGCCGGATTCGGTGATCCTCATCCTGACGGACGAGAGCGGCGAGCGGATGCTGGTCAGCCGGGAGTACCGCATGGCCATCGCTCAGTGGATCTACAACTTCCCGGCGGGGCTGATCGACCCCGGCGAGACCCCGGAGCAGAGCGCGAAGCGGGAGCTGTGGGAGGAGACCGGCCTGACGCTGACGCGCATCGACGACGTGCTGGACAACAGCTACAACGCCGTCGGCTTCGCCAACGAGCAGAGCATCTGCGTCTTCGGCACGGCGGCGGGGGAATTCCGAAAGAGCACCTCCGACGCCGAGGAGATCGTGCCCGGCTGGTATACGAAAGAGGAGATGCGCGCCTTGCTGCGCAGCGAGCCCTTCGCGGCGAGAACCCAGGCCTATTGCTATGCCTGGGCTTATAATAAACAGTGAGCAGAAAAAGGAGGACATGCGTATGATGACCATCAAAGCGATCACTTTCAGGAAGGACGGCTTCTACGGCCAGCCCTTCGCCTTCGGCGGCGAGGACGGCCCCGAAAAATTTGACCCCAACGTGCGCTATCGCGGCGCGCTGACCAACTACCTGATCGACACCGGCGACGAGGTGATCCTGGTGGACACCGGCCTGCCGGCGGGCACCCCGGAGGAGGCCCCGGACGAGAAGAGCCCCGCCTTCACCGGCAGGGACGTGGGCACCTATATGTCCCAGTTCGCCGCGCTGGGCTACAAGCCCGAGCAGGTGACGAAGATCCTGCTGACCCACAAGCACGCCGACCACTCCGGCGAGCTGAAGTCCTTCCCCAACGCGAAGATCTACGTGAACGCCGACGAGGTCTCCGCCGACGAGCTGAAGGGCCTGAGCAACCTCGTGCCCGTCGCCTTCACCGACGGCCCGTACTACAATTTCCCCGCCAGCCAGAAGATCCGGGACGGCATCTATTACATCAAGGCCAAGGGCCACACCAACGGCAACAGCATCGTCGTCGTGGAACTGGACGGCCTGTTCTACATGATCCACGGCGACATCACCTATGTGGACGAGGCGCTGTACGCCAACAAGCTGTCCGTGGTGTACGACGACAAAGCCGCCGCCCGCGAGACGCTGGACCGGGTGCGGGAATTCATTCGCAACCATCCCACGGTGTACGTCTCCACCCACACGCCCCAGGGCTATGAGAACCTGGAGGCGAAGCGGGTGATGGACCTGGACCACCCGGTGGAGACGATCTTCGAGGAATACGACTTTGGCGGCATGACGGCCTCCGGCAAGTACGTCTGTTCCGTCTGCGGCTACGTGTACGACCCCGCCGAGCACGACGGCGTGGCCTTCGACGACCTGCCCGAGGACTGGAAGTGTCCCCGCTGCAAGCAGCCGAAGACGCGGTTTAATAAGGCGTGAGGCCTAACCCCTCAACTTCTGATTTGTCGCCCTGCGACAAATCAGAAGTTGCCGATGCGGTTCATTCCACACAAACGGGGGCTGCCTCAATGAGGCGGCCCCCGTCGTCATAACGTCAATAATCCCGTCAGTCCTTCTTCGGGCCGAATAGGCCTTCGCGGTAGGCGGAGATGTACTCCATGCAGTAGTCGTCCAGGCCCAGCAGCGCCTCGGTGGCGTAGATGACGCCCATCATGTCCCGGTTGGTGGGATCGAGGATCGCGCTGTCCAGGCCGGCCTTCATGGCCAGCACGGTGAAGCCCAGGTTGACCATCTTGCGCACCGGCAGGTTGAAGGAGATGTTGGAGATGGCGGCGGTGATGTGGATGTCGTCGTACCGCTGGCGGATGGTGGAGATGACCTCCTCGTTGGTCTCGATGCCGTTCTCGCTGGTGCAGAGCATCTCGACCAGGGGGTCGATGTGCAGGCGGGAGGGGCGGATGCCGTACTCCTTCGCCTTGGCCATGATCTTGTCGAACACCTTCAGACGGTCGGCGGCGTTCTTCGGGATGCCGGTGTCGTCAGAGCACAGGGCGATGCACTCCCAGCCCTTGTTCTCGGCCATCAGGGGGAAGATGATGTCCATCTTGTCGCCCTCGCCGGAGACGGAGTTGAACAGTCCGGGCCGCTTGCAGAACTTGTAGGCCTCGGCCAGCACCTTGGCGCTGGGACTGTCGACGGAGATGGGCAGGTCGGTGACCTCCTGAATGCAGTCGATCATCCACTTGAGGGTCTCGACCTCCTCGGCCTCCGGCACGGAGGCGCAGCAGTCGATGAAGGTCGCGCCGGCCTCGTCCTGTATGCGTGCGCGCTGCTTGATGAACTCCGCGTCCCGTTTGGCAATGGCCTCGGCCACGCTGGGGATGGAACCATTGATCTTTTCGCCGATGATAATCATTGGGCAATCTCCTTCCCTTAGGAACTGTAACGAAATAAGACGCGTAAGTTATTTCGTGAAGGTTCCTTAATTAATCGAGGTGGTATATTTCCTCCATGTCCGACCAGAATTCCCCCTCCTTGCGGTCCGGCAGGGGCTGCATCAGGGGCTTGACCACGTCCCACCACGCCTGGGTGTTGGGATCGGCGGCCATCTTGGCCATGTCGGCGTCGAAGTCGTCGCCGTCGTACTCGAAGTAGGCGAACAGCCAGTCGCCCCGGCTGTAGATGGAATAGTTCTTCAGGTGGCATTCCTTGATCATCTCGTTGACGCCGGGCATCGGGTTGGCGTGCCACTTCTTGTAGGCCTCCAGCCCCTCCGGCTTCACGTTGATCATCTGTCCGAAACGAAGCATGGTTGGTATCCCTCCGTTAATAGATTTTCCCCGCTTCCTCAAACAGCGCCTTCACGTTGGCGGGGGGCACGTCGGCCTGCAGGGCCTCGTGGCTGGGGGAGATGATCAGGCCGGTGGGGAAGATGGTGCGCAGCTCCTTCACCTTGGCGGCTACCTCCTCGGGGGTGCCGAAGGGCAGCAGGTCCTGGGTGTCCACGCCGCCGCAGAAGGCCACCTTGCCGTAGAACTTCTCCTTCAGGTTGTCCGGCTGCATGCCCGCGGCCTTGGCCTGGATGGGATGGATGGCGTCCACGCCCGCCTCGATCAGCAGCGGGATGGCGTCCACGATGCTGCCGCAGGAGTGGTAGACGATCTTCACGCCGTAGCTGTGGGCGATGTCGATCAGCTTCTTCGCGCCGGGAATCACGAACTCGGAGACCAGCTTCGGGGAGATCATCAGGCCGCGCTGGCTGCCCACGTCGTCGCCGATCAGTATGGCGTGCACCTTGCCCTTGGTGGCCTCCAGGAAGATCTTCAGCGCCTTCTCATAGAAGGCCACGATGTGGTCGTCCACGTAGTGCACCATCTCGGGGTCGGCCACCATGTTCATCAGGGCCGTCTGCATGCCGAAGGCGGCGCAGGTGTCCTGGAAGTGACAGGCCCACAGCATGCCCATGACCGTCTTGCCCTCGGGGGCCTCGGCCACCAGCTTCTTGCACAGCTCGGGGTCGATGTACTTCTCCGGGTCGGGCCAGGGGAAGTTCACCGCCTCCACCTCGTCCAGGTCCTCGCAGTTGGCGAAGCAGCCGTCGGCGGTGAGGGTGCGGTGCTCGGTGTCCACGTTGCTGCCGTTCATGTACCAGTCGAAGGCGGCGAAGATGGCGTTGCAGGTGGGGGAATGATAGGGGATCTCCACGGCATAGAAGTCGTCGCCGACGACCTTCTTCAGCTCGCTGGTGTTCTTGACGCCGTAGTATTCGCACAGCTTGGCCGCTTCCTCGGGGGTGGGGTCGCCCATCCAGCAGGCGGGACGGTCCACGGGCTCGTAGGCGATGGTCTTGTAGAATCTCTCAAGGCTGTTCATAGCGCAGGCTCCCTTCGATATAAGTTAACATTATCATAGCAAACCCGATTTGTCAATACCATATACAAATTCAAGCTGAAATTGTATATTCTTTGGATGTTTCGAAAATTCACAAGTTAATATTGCACGGAAATATAATTTTTAAAAGTCGTCATGCCTTCAGGTGCTTTTTGCCGCCCAGCTTCAGCCCGAACAGGCCGCCCTCGCCCACCTTGGTGGACATGATCAGCACGACGATCAGCAGGCCACCCCAGATCAGGCTGGCGTAGTAGGTGTTCAGCGTGGGGAACATGTTGACGCCGGTGGCGATGATTTGTATGGTGACGATGGCGATCAGCACGTTGCCGATCTTGCCCATGCCGCCGTCGGGCAGCACGCCCGCCAGCACCAGTATGAGGATGCAGCGCATCACGTAGCTGGTGCCGTAATCGGCCTTGGCGCTGGCCATGGTGTTCACCATCAGCAGGCAACCGATGCAGCAGATCACGTCGCAGAGGATGTAGGTGCCCACCACCATGCGCTTGGTGTTGATGGCGGAGAACTCTGCGGCCTTGATGTTGGTGCCCACCATGTACAGCTTCTCGCCGTAAACGGTGTGGTTCAGCAGGAACCAGCACAGCGCGAAGATCACCAGGAAGATCAGCAGCGGCACCGGCAGGAAGCCCAGCAGGTACTTATGCCCGATCTCGGTGTACAGCGCCGGCAGACCCTTGACGGTGTTGCCGCTGGTCAGGGCGACTGACAGGCCTGTCCAGACCAGCTGCATGGCGATGGTGGCCATCACCGGGGGGATGTCCAGCTGGCTGACCAGCAGGCCGTTGATCAGCCCGCCGAAGGCCGCGATGGCCAGGGCGATCAGTATGCCCACCAGGATCACGCCGCCCGCGGGGGCGTCGGCGTGACCTGCCATGTACTGCACGGCCATGATGGTAGCGAAGTCGCCCAGGGCCATGAAGGACATGTCCATCTTGCCGCAGATGAAGCAGAACATCAGGCCCAGCGTGACCACGCCGTATTCCGGAAACTGCATGGCGATGCCCAGCCACACATCGCCCTTCCAGAGCATGCCGCCCTTGAGCACGGTGAAGAACAGCAGCACCACGGCCATCAGGCCCAGCAGCATGAAGGTATAGCTGTGTTTTTGAAGCGTCTTCGATTTCATTGTCGTCGCCTCCCTTTTACTGCTTCTGGCGCTTGGCCTGCAGGGCCGACACGGTGACGCCGACCAGTATGACCAAACCGTTGAAGAACTGCTGCCAGTAGGTGTCGATGCCCAATATCAGCATCGAGTTGGAAACCAGCGAGATGATGCCCACGGCCACCACCGTGCCGAACACGGTGCCCTCGCCGCCGTAGATCGACGCGCCGCCCAGTATGACGGCGGGGATGATGGTCATCTCCTTGCCGATCATGGCCTTGGGGATGGACTGGCTCTCCATGCACACGCGGATCATGCCGATAAAGCCTGCCAGCGCGCCTACCGCCGAGTACAGCAGGAACTTGGTCTTCTTCACGTTGTAGCCGGCGCGCTCGGCGGAGACCTCGTTTCCGCCGATGGCGTACAGCGCCCGGCCGAACATCGTCTTGTTCAGCATGAATGAGACGATGGCGCACAGCGCGATCAGGAACAGCACCATGGCCGACAGCGTAAACCGTATGCCGGTGACCGGGTCGGCGCTTTCAAAGATGTACAGCTTGCCGAAGGCCTTCATGCCGTCCGGCAGGGTGGAGGTGATCTCCTTCAGCTTCAGAAGGCCCATGGAGATGCCGGTGAAGAAGGTCTGGGTGCCCAAGGTGACGATCATGGTGTTCAGCTTGAAGTTGGAGATGATCCAGCCGTTCAGCATGCCCAGCACCCAGCCGATGGCCACGGCCAGCGCGAAGCCCGCCAGCGGGTTCGTGGCGCACCAGCCGTTGTTCAGGCAGATCGTGGTCGAAAGCGAGTAGGCCAGCGCCGCGATGGCCGGGAAGGAGAGGTCGAAGCCGCCGGAGATCATGACCACCAGCGAGCACATGGCGAACATGCCGTCCACCACCATCGTTCGCAGCACCGTGACGTTCAGGCGGGTGAAGATTCCCGGGAAGGTGATCAGCTGTCCGCTGGACTTGATCTGCACCAGCACGCACAGCAGGATCAGCACGATAAACATGTAAAATTCGGTCTTGCGCGTCATGCGCTTCAGCTTTGCGTTGTTCATGCCCGCGCCTCCTTATCGTATGATGTTCAGTATGTTCTCTTCGGTGATCCGGTCGCCGGTCATCTCGCCCACGATGGCGCCGTCCTTCATGACGATGACGCGGTTGCAGTTGACCACGACCTCGGCCAGGTCGTCGGAGATGATGATGACCGCCAGGCCCTGGTTGGCCAGATCGTGCACCAGCGCGTGGATGTCCTGCTTTGCGCCGACGTCCACGCCCACGGTGGGGCCGTTCAGGATCAGCACGTCCAGGTCGTTGTTCAGCCACTTGCTCAGCACGATCTTTTGCTGGTTGCCGCCGGACAGCGTGCTGGCGTGCTTGTGGGCGTCGTCGGTGGCGATGGAGAACTTTTTGACCCACTCGTTGGATTTTTCAAACAGCTCGTCGTGCTTCAGCGTGCCCAGCGCGTGGGTCAGCTGCTTCAGTGATGAGAGCATGATGTTGTCGGCGATGGGCTGGCGCAGGCACAGGCCCTCGGTCAGCCGGTCCTCGGGCACGTAGCCGATGCGCTTCTTCTGGGCGTCGATGGGCGAGGTGATTTTCACCTGCTGGCCATTCAGGGTGATGGTGCCGGAATGTACCTTGCCCAGCCCGAACAGGCTGAGGGCCAGTTCGGTGCGGCCCGAGCCCAGCAGGCCGGTGATGCCCAGGATCTCGCCCTTGCGAAGGTCGAAGCTGACGTCGTGGAACTTGCCGTTCCAGGTCAGGTGGTCCACCTTCAGCACCGGCTCCTTGGAGATGTTGGTGGGCACGAAGTAGTCGTCCTTCAGCTCGCGACCGGTCATGTAATAGGTGAAATCCTTCTTGGTCAGCTCGGCGGTGGGGCCGGAGTACACGTTTTTGCCGTTGCGCATGATGCACACGTCGTCTGAGATTTCGAAAATCTCCTCGGTCTTGTGGCTGATGAACATGATGGCGATGCCCGAATCCCGCAGCTGGCGCACCGTCTTGAACAGCGCGTCCACCTCCTTCTTGGTCAGGGCGGTGGTGGGCTCGTCCATGATGATCAGCTTGGCGTTGAACAGCAGCGCCCGGCAGATGGCCACCAGCTGCTTGTCCGCCACCGACAGATCGCCCATCTTGGCGTACAGATCGATCTCGTAGCCGATCTTCGAGAGGGCCTCCTTTGCGGTCTGCTCCCAGCGCTTGCGGTTCACGATCTTTCGGTTGGCCGTGATCTCGCTGTTGATGGCCAGGTTTTCCATGACTGTCAGGTTGGGGAAGATGGACAGATCCTGGTAGATGACCTGTATGCCCAGGCGTGTGGCCTCCGCGGGGGTGATGTGCTGTATGGGCTTGCCCTCGAACAGCACCTCGCCCTCGTCGCGGGTGTACACGCCGGAGATGATCTTCACCAGCGTGGATTTGCCGCACCCGTTTTCGCCGGCCAGGCACATGACCTTGCCGGGCCTGACCGCGAAATTGACGTGGTCCAGGGCGTGGACGCCGCCGAAGCGCTTGTCAATACCGGTCATTTGAAGCAGGTATTCAGACATGATGCATTGCTCCTTGTCTTTTTGGATTCGTAACCGCTGATGGCGGCACGGCGCAGGCCGCTGTGCTCCCATCAACGGTCATGATGTTGTGAACGAGGCAGGGAAGAATGCCTTCCCTGCCTCGCAAGGTATTGGGGTTCGAGGCTCAAATCGATCGATTAGAAGCCGAAGGACTCCCAGTTGTCCACGGTGACGGCCAGGTAGCCATCGCCAAAGATGAAGTTCTTGCCCTTGCCGTTGTCGGCGATGTGCACGGAGTGATAGCCCTCCTCGCCCAGGTCGGAGCCTTCGCCGACTTCCTCGCCGGCGAACAGCTTCATGGCGGTGTTCAGCTGCACCTTGGCGGTGACGGAAGCATCCCACAGGGCGACGGACTTCAGGGTGCCGCTCTTCAGATAGTCGGAGACCTCAGCGGGCATGGCCACGGAGATCGCGAACATCTGGCCGGTCAGGCCCATCTCCTCGATGGCGCGGGCGGCGCCGGGGGCGTCGAAGGAGCCGGTGCCGAGGATGCCCTTCAGGTTCGGATACTTCTGCTTCAGCTGCATGGTCAGGTTGTAGGCTTCCTGGGCATCGGAGTTGTCCTCGACGCGCTTGTCGTCCACCAGCACCAGGTTCGGATAGGCGGCTTCGGCGCGGGCCACGGCGGCGTCAGCCCAGTTGTTCTGGGATTCCATCGTCATGGAGCCGACCATGGTGATGTACTCGCCCTCTTCGCCCATCTGCGCGGCCAGCTCGTCCATCAGGAAGGCGCCCAGGCCGGCCTCGTCGAAGGCCTCGATGTCGAAGTCGACGTTTTCCATGCCGGAGGCCTCGGTTGCGATCACGATGATGCCCTTTTCACGGGCGGTCTTGCAGATTTCCTCGCAGGCGTCGGGATCGTTGGGGGAGAAGCACAGGATGTCGATGCCCTGGTTGACCAGATCGGTCATGATGCCCACCTGCTCGGCGGCGTCGACGGTGGTGCCACCCTTGTAGATGACGTCGATGCCGTTGTCGGCAGCCCACTGCTCAACGCCCTGCTGCACGTGATCCCACCAGGGCTGGCCGATGACCTTCGGCACGTAGGCGATCGTGGGGGTCTTCTCGGCGAAAGCGGCGGTCAGAGACATCAGCATCATGACGGCCAGAATCAGTGCGACGAGTTTCTTCATAGTGATATTCCTCCTTGTTTTTTATAACCTCCGCACTCGGCGGAAATCATCGCTCCGGGACAGGGGACATAGCATCCCCATTACCATTGTTAACTTTCAACTACAACTATAGCAAAAGGGGACATAAAACACAATTAACAATTTAAGTATGAAGTTGTATATTTTTAAGGTAATAATGGGCGAGTTCGGTGGACAAATGGCCGGAGATGTTGTATAATTTTGATGTAAGGCGGTGAGAACCCATGCGCAGCAATTATTACGCGGACGACCTGGAGCACGACATCGTGGGCAGCGTGCCCCACGACGTGTACTACCTGGCGCCCCGGTCTGTGGATCCGAACAGCCTGTACATCCAGGTGAACCGGGCCGGCATCGTGCTGAAAACGCCCACGGACTTCCTGATCAGCCGGGACGACGCCTACCCCTACAGCATGATCCACTGCGTGATGTACGGCAAGGGCACGGTGTCCACCCGGGGACACACCTTCGGCGTGCACGCCGGGCAACTGTTCGTGATGGCCAGCAACGAGGGCCACATGTATTCCACCGACCCCAAGGACCCGCTGGGGTTGGTGTGGGTGGAGTACGCCGGGGGCAACAGCGCCCAACTTACCCGCCACATACTGGACCTGGGCGGCCCGATCTACGAGGGCGGGGCCTTTACCGACGTGATGAATATGTGCACCTCGATCCTCTACCAGTCCCGCCAGGAGGGCCCGGGCATCAGCCTGCTGCTCTACAACATACTGATGACGCTGTGCAAGCGGGTGGAGATCGAAAACAACGGCCATCCGGTGAATCATAAGATACTGAAGTACATCGACGAGAACATCGACCACCGCCTGACGCTGACGGAGATCGCCCAGACCTTCGGCTACCACCCGGCCTACTTCTCGAACCTGTTCTCAAAGACCGTGGGCACCACCTTTTCCAAGTACGTGATGAGCCGCAAGATCAGCCACGCCTGCTACCTGCTGGAGACGACGTCCTGGCCCGTGGAGCGCATCGCCCAGGAGCTGGGTTTCTGCGATACCAGCCACTTCATACAGCGGTTCAAGGCCCTCCAGCAGGTGACGCCCATCGCCTACCGCAACGGCAGCGTGCTGTACCAGAAGAAGCACGGCGGCGTGGGGGCGCGGAAAATATAGGAATATGACAGTAAACAGGGGAACGGCTTTGCCGTTCCCCTGTTACTGTCGTATTATATTACTTCACAACGCCCTTCTGCAAGATCACGTTGGCGTACAGCGCGGCTTCGCTGGTGGCGATGATGACGTAGGCCTTCTTCGCCTCTTCATAGAACGCAAACCGCTCGATGTGGCCGATCTTGGTGCCGGGCTCGTACTTCTCGACGATCTTCGCGTACTCGTCCCAGATGGGGGTCTCCACCGGGTCGCCGGGCACGACCTCCATCAGGCTGACCGGGGCCTCCACGTAGGGGTCCAGCGGGAAGAACTTCAGTATGGCGTCCAGGATCTCGGGCACGCCGTGGCCGTCCAGACGCACCAGTTTGCAGTTCTTCGCCATGGCCGCCGCCGGGAAGTTGCCGTCGCCGATCACCAGCGTGTCGCCGTGGCCCATCTCCATCAGGATCTTCAGCAGCTCGGGAGTCAACAGGTTCGGGATACCCTTGAGCATGAGGAACACAACCTTTCTTGTAAATGCTTGGCCCTTTTCCCTGAAATGTATTTCAGGGAAAAAGGCCAACTATTTATTGAATTACTTCTTGTAGAACGGGCCGTAGTTGGCGCAGGCGCGATAGTCGGCGCCCTCCTTGTCCATGCCGAAGGCGTTCCAGGCCGCGGGCCGGAAGATCTTCGAGACGGGCACGTTGTGCATGGCCACGGGGATGCGCAGCATGGAGCAGAAGGTGATCAGGTCGGC
>JAFRJF010000057.1 GCA_017432405.1 Clostridia bacterium
CCCTTTGGGCGGCTTTTACCCCGCCCGCTTTGCGCTACCCTTCTCTCTGTGCCTTTGTCCCCGTTCCTTCTTCTTATCCTTTGTCCGGCTTGCTCTTGCTGTCATTTCGCGCTTCCGCGCCGACTTTTACAATTGCCTATTCTTTCAACGGTTTTCGCACGCGCCGGGATAGCGCTTCATGCCGCAGCCGGTGCAGCCCTTGCGGCAGTCCTGGGTGCACTCCGCGCGCATGGCCTTCTCCCACTCCCTGAGCAGGTAGGCCTTCGTCACGCCACAGTCGAGGTGATCCCAGGGGAATACCTCGTCCGTCGGGCGGAGGCGCAGGGCGTAGAAGTTCGGGTCGATGTCCTCTTCCTCGAAGGCCTTGAGCCAAAGGTCGTAGCGGAACTGGTCGCTCCAGCCGTCGAACCGGCAGCCCATGCGCCAGGCCCGCTCCATCGCCTCGCCCACCCGGCGGTCACCCCGGGCGAACACGGCCTCGATGTAGCTCAGATCCGGGGCATGGTACTTGAAATCCACGCCCTTGACCCGTGACAGCGCCTGTCGGAGCAACTGCTGGCGGCGAACCATGGTGTCGAAGTCCAGCTGCGGGGCCCACTGGAACGGCGTGTCGTTCTTCGGCACGAACACCGAGGCGCTGACCGTGATGCGCAGCCCCGGCGACCGGCGCTCCTTCGGAACGGAGAAGTAGCATTTGCGCACCTTTTCGGCAAGGTCGGCGATGCCCAGCACGTCCTCGTCCGTCTCGGTGGGCAGGCCCAGCATGAAGTACAGCTTCACCGCCGACCAGCCCTGCTCAAAGGCGTCGGTGACCGAGCGGATCAGGTCCGCCTCGGTAACGCCCTTGTTGATCACGTCCCTCAGGCGCTGGGTGCCCGCCTCCGGTGCGAGAGTCAGCGCGGTCTTCTTGACCTTTTGGGTCTCCTTCAGGGTATCCGTCAGCACCGTGTCGATGCGTTGGGAGGGCAGCGATATGCGCACGCGGCGGGACCCGAAGCGCTCCACCATCCGGTGGGCCAGCTCGGGCAGGCAGCTGTAATCGCCGCTGGACAGGCTCATCAGCGAGATCTCGTCATACCCGGTGGATGAGACCAGGCTTTCGGCCAACTTCATCAGGTGGTCGATGCTGCGCTCTCGGATCGGGCGGTAGATCATGCCCGCCTGGCAGAAGCGGCAGCCCCGGGTACAGCCCCGGAAGATCTCCAGCATGATGCGATTGTGGATGATCTCGCCGTAGGGCACGATCAGCTTCCCGGGATAGGTCGCCGCGTCGAGGTCCTTTAATAAGGCCTTCCGGACGACCTCGGGCGCGCCGCTGCCGGGCTTGGGCTTCACGGATTGCACGGTGCCGTCGTCATTGTAGACGACATCATACAGCGACGGCACGTAGATGCCGGGAATCTGCGCCGCCATGCGCAGGTATTCGGACCTCGGAAGCCCGGCGGCCTTCCACTGCTTGTACAGGTCGATGGTCTGCAGGGTCTCCTCCTCGCCGTCGCCGAGGGCCACCAGGTCCACGAAGGGGGCCAGGGGCTCGGGATTGAAGGCGCAGGGACCACCGCAGATGACAAAGGGGCCGTCGCTGCGGTCCGCGCTGCGCAGGGGGATCCCCGCCAGGTCCAGCGCCTCGAGGATGTTGGTGAAGCTCATCTCGTATTGAAGCGTGACGCCAAGCAGGTCGAAATCCTTCACGGGCGTGCGCGATTCCAGGGAGAACAGGGGTATGCCGTCCCTGCGCATCATATCCGCCATGTCCACCCAGGGCGAAAAGACCCGCTCGCACCAGGCGTCATCCCTCGCGTTGATGGCGTGATAGAGTATTTTCATGCCCAGATGGGACATACCCACTTCGTAGGTATCCGGGAACAGGAAGGCGTATCGCACGTCCACGCTGTCCGGGTCCTTCATGACGGCGTTGAATTCCCCACCCATGTAGCGAACCGGCTTCTGCACCGACATCATCAGGTTTTCTATGCGTTCGGAAAGGGACAATGAGCTACCTCCTGTATCTGTATACACTCTCATGTTTACTCTATCACGAAATCACTTTTTCTTCAACTTCCCAATGTTAACAATTGCGGGTTCGAAATCGGTTCGGTTCATGCCGACATCTTAACACAAAAGAACATAACATACACTTGACTCAAAGGTGCAAACATCCTATCATGGCAAGCAGAAATGGAGTTGAATACTTATGCAAAAGCTGCCCTTTGTCGATCATGAAAAGCTGAAGGAGATCACTGCGCAGTACCCCACCCCGTTTCACCTGTATGACGAAGCAGGAATCCGGCGCACCGCCCGCGATGTATACGAGTCCTTTTCCTGGAACAAGGGCTTTCGGGAGTACTTCGCGGTGAAGGCCTGCCCGAATCCCTTTATACTGAAGCTGCTCAAGGAAGAGGGCTGCGGCGTGGACTGCGCGTCCCTGACTGAGCTGAAGATGGCTGAGGCCCTGGGCTTCTCCGGCGACCAGATCATGTTCTCGTCCAACGAGACACCCGCCGTGGCATACGAATACGCCCGCAAGCTGGACGCCATCATCAACCTGGACGACATCACCCACATCGATTTCCTCGCCGCCCACGGCGGCCTTCCCGAGCGCATCTGCCTGCGCTACAACCCCGGCGGTGAGCTTCTGGTGGGCACGGTCTACATGGGCCAGCCCGATTCCTCCAAGTTCGGCATGACCAAGCAGCAGATCTTCTCCGCGGTCCAGCGGCTGATGCAGCTGGGCGTCAAGCGCTTCGGCCTGCACGCGCTGCTGGCCAGCAACGCTGCCGACAACAATTACTATCCCGCCAACGCCATGATACTGTTCGACCTGGCCATCGACCTGAAGAAGAAGCTGGGCGCGGAGATCTTCATGGTGAACCTGTCCGGCGGCGTCGGCATCCCTTACCTGCCGGAGCAGAGCATGCCGGACATCCACGCCATCGGCGCTTCCATACAGGAGAGCTTTGCCAAGGTGCTCGGCGCCGCCGGCCTGGGCAACGTCGCCCTCGCCACCGAGCTGGGCCGCTTCATGACGGGCCCCCACGGCTGCCTGGTGACCCGCGCCATCCACAAGAAGCACATCTACAAGGAGTACATCGGCGTGGACGCCTGCGCCGTGAACCTGATGCGCCCGGCCATGTACGACGCCTACCACCACATCACCGTGTCCGGCAAGGAGAACGCGCTGTGCGACCACGTCTACGACGTTGTGGGTTCGCTCTGCGAAAACAACGACAAATTCGCGGTGGACCGCGCCCTGCCCCAGATCGACGACGGCGACCTGGTGATCATCCACGACACCGGCGCCCACGGCTACTCCATGGGCTACAACTACAATGGCAAGCTGAAGAGCGCGGAGATCATGCTGCACCCCGACGGGAGCTTCTCGATGATCCGCCGCGCGGAGACGGTGAAGGATTACTTCGCTACATTCGACTTCTGCGACATACTGGAAGGCATCTCGGAATAAAACAGGACACGGTCGCATTTATGACAAGCAGACCATATTCTATTCAGAATATGGTCTGCTTGTCATCTGTCCGTCCCCACACCGGCCCTGTCCCGCAGCTTTTTGAGTATGCGGCTCTCCATGCGGGAGACCTGCACCTGGGACGTGCCCAGGTCGCTGGCGATCTGCGCCTGGGTGTGTTGCTTGAAGTAGCGCCGCAGTATCAGCGTCCTTTCGTCGTCGGACAGGTCCATCAGCAGCCCGGACAGCATAATGCGCCGGTCCACGTCCGCCATGGTGTCCTCGCCCACGACATCCATCAGGCGCGGTCCGTCATCGCCGCCCAGCGTCTCGTCCAGCGAGCGCATCGGGCGTTTGACGTTCAGCGCCAGCAGCACGTCGGCCCTGTCCGCGCCCAGGGCGTTTGCAATCTCCTGTACCGACTGGTTGCAGGCGCCGTCTGTTTTCTCCATGTAATCCTCGACCCTTTTGGACAGCTCGCGAAGGGTCCTTGAAATATGGATCGGCCCGTCGTCTCGCAGATAGCGGCGTATCTCGCCCATGATGACCGGCACCGCATAGGTGGAAAACTGCGCCTGAAAGGATGGATCAAAGCGGTCTATGGCCTTCAGCAGCCCCATGCAGCCGAATTGAAACAGGTCGTCGTATTCCACGCCGCGCCCCAGAAAGCGCCTGACGATGAATTTCACCAGGGCGATGTTCTCGCTGACGAGCCTTTCCCGGGCCTGCGGGTCGCCTCCTTTTGCCTGAACAAGCAGCGCCTCGGTGCTTTGGTGGACTTCGGCCTTCAAGCCTCGTGCGGGATCGCGTCGTCCCGCAGCCGCTTGGTCATGATCACGGTCGTGCCCTTCCCCGGCGCGCTCTGGACCTCGACGTCGTCCATGAAGCTCTCCATGACGGTAAAGCCCATGCCGGAGCGGTCCTCCTCCCTGCAGGTGGTGAAGAACGGCTGCCGGGCGCGCCGGACATCTTCTATCCCACGACCCTGATCGATGATCTTTATCACCAGTCCGCCGCTGTTGCCGTAGGCCGCGCGCATGCCGACCATTCCGCCCGTGCCGCCATAGCCGTGGACGATGGCGTTGGTCACGGCTTCCGATACGGCGGTCTTGACGTCCGCCAGCTGTTCCATTGTGGGGTCCAGGGGCAGCATGAAGCCGCTGATCGCCAGACGGGCAAAGGCCTCGTTTTCGGGCAGCGCCGTGAATTCCATGCGCATTTCATTGATGTTGCTCATATTCCCGCTCCTTTCCCTCAGGCCAGTCGCTCTACCAGCTGATACAGCCCGGCCATCCTGAAGATCTTGTCGATGCGCGCGCCGGGACCGCGCACAGCGACGCTTCCGCCCCTTTGAACCATCACCTTGTATCGCCCGATGATCAGCCCGATTCCGCTGCTGTCCATAAAATCCAGCGCCCTCAGATCGAATACCAGCCTTTTCGCGCCGGTCTGGACGATCAGCTCGTCCAGCTCCCGCCTTATTGACGTGGCCGCGCTGTGGTCGAGCTCGCCCGACAGCCGAACGGTCAGCGTATTCTTCCTGTTTTCATAGCAAAGCATGAAATCACCCTTTCCCCGGATAATTCCATGCCTTGACTGTCGTTTCCTCTGTCAGATAGAGTCTGCTTATGCCGATTCAGGTCTTTCGATCGACAGGTGGGCGTCTATGATACGGCTGACCGCGTCCCCCTCCAGCGTTTCCGCCGTTATAAGCGCCCTGGACAGGGCGTCGACCGCGGCGGCCTGTGACGAGAGCAGCGCTTTGACCTGCTCGTACTGTTCCCGAAGCAGTTCCCTGCACGCCTCCGCGGTTCCCGCGCCAGTGCCGCAGAACCGGCCCAGCGCCTTCAGGGAGACCGAGGGTTCATCCCGCATGCCCAGCTCCATGACCATCGTCGCCGCCAGCTCCGTGGCCCGCGACAGGTCGCTGGAGGCGCCTGCGGTCAGGGCATCGTCCCCAAAGACGACCTGCTCCGCCGCCCTTCCGGCCAGCAGCACCTGGATCTGGTTCTCCAGGTGGCGCTTTTCAACCATGACCCGCTCCTGGGGCACGCACAGATTGTAGCCCGCCGCCCCGTGCCCTGCCGGGAGTATGCTCACCCGGGCCAGGCTGTTTTCCGGTGACAGCAGGCGGCTTGCGACGGCGTGCCCCGATTCGTGCACGGCGATGATGTGCCGCTCCCGCTGGGAGGCGAACATCTCCCGGTCCGCCCCGGCGACGGTCTTGTAGAACGCCTGTCGCAGATCGCCCCGGGTGATGTGGCCGTCGTCCCGCTCCGCCGCCGCGAGGGCCGCCTCGTTCAGCAGGCTCTCCAGCGACGCGCCGGAAAAGCTGACGGTCTGGGCGGCCAACTCCTCCAGGCTGACATCCGCGTCCAGCGGCTTGCCCCGGCTGTGCAGCTTGAGTATGCTCAGCCGCTGATCCCTTCCGGGCAGGCCCACCTCGATCTGGCGGTCGAAGCGCCCGGGTCGCAGCAGGGCCGGGTCCAGCGTTTCGATGCGGTTGGTGGCGGCCATGACGATCACGCCGTCGCCGGTATAGAAGCCGGACATCTCGCTCAGCAGCGCGTTCAACGTCTGGTCTCGCTCGTCGGAGGCGCTGTCGTCCCGCCGCTTGCCCATGGCGTCGATCTCGTCGATGAATATGACGCAGCGCCCGGCCTTTCGCGCCTTCCTGAAGAGGGCGCGCACCCGGCTTGCGCCGACGCCCACGTATTTTTCGACAAAGTCCGATCCGGAGAGGGCAAAAAAGGGCACGCCCGCTTCCCCTGCCAGCGCCCGGGCCAGCAGCGTCTTTCCCGTTCCCGGCGGGCCGTAGAGCAGCACGCCCCTGGGCATTCGCGCGCCGTATCGCACGTATTTTTCCGGCCGCTTCAGGTAATCCCTGAGCGCTTCAAGGCTCTCGAGGGCCTGCTCGTTGGCGGCGACGTCGGAAAAGGTGCAGGTCTGATGTCTGAGCCGATCCGACGATGCCTGGCCAAGCCCCACCGTCTCCGTCCCCCTGCGCCGTCCGCCAAGGGCCGCAAGCAGCACAAGTCCTGCCATCGACAGCGCGATCAACACCTGTGTGAGCGTCGTGCGCAGCCGGGGTTCGCTGCCGAGCGTCAACGCGAGCGACGTGGCGGCCAGTGCCGCTGAAAGCGTCAACGTCGTCAATACAGCCGTAGAGCGCTTCAAACAATACCACCTCTTCTATATACATGGCTTTCATTTATGCCGATAACAGTATAACCCCTGTGCTTGCCGATGTCCACGAACAACTTCTGGCACACATGTCTATTTGCACCGAAAATGGGAATGCTTAGAGGGAGACGTTTCACCGAAGGGTGGTTGAAATATGAAAAAGAAGCTGCTGGCCGGCCTGGGCGTCGTGCTCCTGGCGGCCCTGGGGCTGCTGATCTGGCGACTCGACCTGCCCCATTGGAAAAAGCTGGATCTGGCCAGGATCGAAGCCATGTCGACGGCGACGACCGTCTACGACGCAGATGACGCCGCTATCGGCGCGCTCTACGGCAGCGAGCGCCGAATATGGGTGGAGCTGTCCAGCGTGCCCAAACACGTCCAGCAGGCCTTCATCGCCGCGGAGGACCTGCGCTTCTACAAGCACCACGGCGTGGATCTCCACAGGCTGCTGGGGGCGCTGTGGCAGGATGTGCGCACGCTGAGCTACGCCCAGGGCGGCTCCACGATCACCCAGCAGCTGATCAAGCTGACCCACCTCAGCCAGGTCAAGACGCTCTCCCGCAAAGCCCAGGAGATCGTGCTGGCCCTTCAGCTGGAGCGGGTGATGGACAAGGACCACATATTGGAGGCCTACCTGAACGCGGTGTACTTCGGCCATGGCGCCTACGGGATCGAGGCTGCTGCCAATACCTACTTCGACAAGCCCGCCTCCCGGCTGACCCTCGCGGAGGGCGCGCTGTTGGCTGGCGTCATCAAATCCCCGTCCACCTACGCGCCGCACCTGAATCCGGAAAAGGCGACCGCCCGTCGCAATTCGATCCTTAAAACCATGGAAAAAAACGGCATGATCACCGCGAAGCAGCGCAGCCAGGCCCAGGCCGAAGCGGTCCGGCTGGCAGCGGACGATGCGGGCGGGGCAAAGTTCGCCTGGTACATGGACACCGTGCTTGAGGAGGCGATGTCGATCCTTCACGTGGACGCGGACGAGCTGATGTCGGGCGGGTACGGCATACACACGGCGCTTAACCCCCGGATGCAGGCCGCGGCGGAGGCATTGTTTGAAGACGGTGCGCGATTTCCCGCCGACGGGCAGGACGGCTCGCCGGTGCAGGCCGCCCTCGTCGCGCTGGACACTGAAAACGGCGCGCTGCAGGCCGTGGTCGGCGGCAGGCGCTACGACGTAAAGCGGGGACTCAACCGGGCGACGGCCATGCGACGCCAGCCGGGTTCGGCCTTCAAGCCCGTATCCACCTACGCCGCCGCCATAGACGCCTGCGGCTACCTGCCCTCCTCCATCGTCGATGACACGCCCAGGACCTTTTCGGGGGGGTATGCCCCCGGCAATGCCGGCGGCGCGAGCTACGGTCCCGTCACCCTCCGGGAGGCCCTCTCCCGCTCGCTGAACGTCGCCACCGTGGATCTGGCCGAGCGCGTCAGCGTGCCCACCGTGCGCACATATGCCCAGCGCTTCGGCCTGCCGCTGGACGCCGCCGACGCCAACCTGTCCCTGGCACTGGGATCGCTGACCTACGGCGTATCCCCGGCGCAGTTGGGCGCGGCCTACTGCGCCCTGGCCAACGGCGGGGCCTGTGTGACGCCCCACGCCATACGGACGATTGAGGACTTCGAGGGCCACGTGCTGTACCGGGCGCCCGAAAGCGAGGGCCGCGCCGTCGCCCCGGAAACCGCCTATATGGTCACGGACATGCTGAAGACGGCGGCGACAAAGGGCAGCGCGAAGGCGCTTTCCGCCTGCGGCCTGCCCGTGGCCGGCAAGACGGGCACGGTGGCGGAGGGCAGCGACGGCACGCGGGACATATGGACCGTCGCCTATACCCCGGACGCCGCCGTGTGCGTATGGATGGGCTTCGACAATCCGGGAACGGGCAACCGACTGCCCGGCTCTGAAGGGGGCAGCGGCTATCCCGCGAGGCTGTGCGCCGCTTGGCTGGACGGGGTTTCAGGCCAGCTGACCGGCAGCGATTTCAAGCGGCCCGCCGGCATACGAACAGCCCTGGTGGACAGCGTCGCGCTTTCGGAGGACAGGGCGGTGCTCCTGAGCACCGAGCGGACGCCCGCGGATTGCACGCAGCTCGAGCTTTTTCACCCGGACGACATGCCGACCCGCTTTTCAGCCCACTGGACCTCCCCTGCCCCGCCCCCGGACTTCCGATTGCTCACAGCGCCGGGACAGACCCCCGTGCTGGCCTTCACCGTGCAGGATTCAAGCGCCCAGTACGTGCTCACCCGCACGGTGGACGGCGAGAGCGCCGAGGTGGCCGTCTTGCAGGGGGATGCGGGACAGGAGATCCGCTTTGCCGACGACGGCTGTGACCTCTCACGATGCGCCAGCTACGCGCTGCTGCCCCGAAACGGCCTGCTCTACGAACGGGGCGAACTGCTGGCCGGGTCGCTCAGCCAGAGCGTCGCCTATACACCTGGCGGCCTTCTGAACCAAATAATGGGCGTCGGCGAAGCCGAAGCCCCGCCGACGCCCGCAGAGGTGGAGAATGCCGGTCCTCAGTCGCTGTTTGGCTGACCGGCGACGAGCAGCTCCATTTCCTCCTTTTCGATGGGTATGAACGCCAGGTGGTCGCCCTCCGCCACCACGCGCACGCGGTCGCCCAGGCGGATCTTGCCCAGCAGGATCTCCTCGCTGAGGGCGTCCTCCACCATGCGCTGTATCGCGCGGCGCAGCGGACGCGCGCCGTACTGCATGTCGTAGCCGGCGCTGCCGATCACGCCGAGGGCGGATTCGTCCACGTCCAGCTCGATGCCGTGCTCGGCCAGCCGGGCGCAGACCTGCTTAAGCAGCAGCCGCGCGATTTCGTCGATCTCGTGCTGCTCCAGGGCATGGAACACGATGATCTCGTCCACCCGGTTCAAAAATTCCGGCCTGAAGATGTTCTTCACCTCGCCCATGATGTTTTCCTTCATGGTCTCGTAGGTGCGGGCGCTGTCGATCGAGCCGCCGAAGCCCAAACTCCGCTGCTTCTTCAGCGCGTGGGCCCCGGCGTTGCTGGTCATGACGATGACGGTGTTCTTGAAATCCACCACCCGGCCCTGGCCGTCGGTCAGCCGGCCGTCCTCCAGGATCTGCAGCAGTATGTTGAACACGTCCGGATGGGCCTTTTCGACCTCGTCCAGCAGGATCACCGCATAGGGCTTGCGCCGGACCTTTTCGGTCAGCTGTCCGCCCTCCTCGTGCCCCACGTAGCCGGGGGGCGAGCCGATCATGCGGGACACGGAGTGCGTCTCCATGTACTCCGACATGTCGATGCGGATCATGCTGTCCTCGTCGCCGAACAGCGCCTCCGCCAGGGCCTTGCACAGCTCGGTCTTGCCCACGCCGGTGGGGCCAAAGAAGATGAAGGAGCCAATGGGACGATGGGGATCCTTGAGGCCCGCCCGTGCGCGGCGTATGGCCCGCGCCACGGATTTGACGGCCTCC
>JAFRJF010000058.1 GCA_017432405.1 Clostridia bacterium
CCCTCGCGGCGCTGGCGGGGCTCGGGTTCGCGCTGCGCAAACGCCGGCGGACCGCCGCGATCCTGCTGCTGCTGGCGGGGCTGGCGACGGGCATGACGCGCATGGGCCTCGCGCTGGACGGGCTGAAGCCGATGCAGACCCGGTATTCGGTGGAGATGGTGGGCCGCGTGACCGCCGAGCCCTTCACGAACCCTGGTACGGGGCGGCGCATATTCCGCTTTGAGCTGGAGACGGCGGGCGGCGCGCCCAGCGACCTGTGCCTCAGGATGTACCTGCGGGGGGAACCGGAGCCCCTCGGGGCCATCGCCTGTGGGCAGCGGCTTAGGCTGAAGGGGCATATCTGGGCGCCCGACCCGGTGACCAACCCCAATGAATTCGACTTCGGCGCGTACCTGAACCGGCAGAGCATGGACGCCTACGCCACCGCAAAGATCGAGGACGTGGAGATACTGGGTTCGTCCGTCGATATAAATACGACCCTCGTCGCCATCCGCCGCGCCATCGCCCGGCGCATCGACGCCCTGTTTCCCCGCAGCGCCGGCATCATGCGGGCGCTGGTGCTGGGAGACCGCTCGCTGCTGGGCGACGAGCAGCGGGACGCGCTGCAGCACTCGGGCACGGCCCACCTGATCAGCATCTCGGGCCTGCATGTGACGCTGCTGGCGGCGGTCCTCTCCCTGCTGCTGGGCCTGGTCATGCCCAGGAGATACGCTGTGCTGGCCGCCATCGCCCTGCTGGTCCCCTATGGGGCGCTGATCGGCTTCACCGCGCCCTTTGTCCGGGCCCTGTGCACCTTCGCGATCTTTTGCTGCGCGCCCATCGCCGGGCTGCCCAGCGACGGCATCACCCGGCTTTGCGGGGTGATGCTGGCGTGGCTGCTGGCGAAGCCCCTGAGCCTGGAGGATACCGGCTTTGCCCTGCCCTATGCCGCCTCCGCCGGGATCATATTGCTGATGCCGCCGCTTCGGCGGCTGGTGGGAATCGAGGGGCTGAATCGCAGGCTACCGGCCATTCACGGCATAAGGCATGGGCTTTTAAAGGGTGTAGCTTACGTGGGGGAACTGATCTGCGCGTCGGTGGCTGCCCAGCTGGCGACGCTGCCCCTGGTGGTCGCGTCCTTCGGCGGGCAGCCGCTGCTCTCGGTGCCCTTCAACCTGATCTGCGTGCCCCTGTGCATGGCGGGCTACGTCCTCGGGCTGCTGACGCTGCTGGTTTCTGTCATCTTCATGCCGCTGGCCGCGCTGCTGGCCCGCGTGCCGGACGCGCTGCTCGCGGCGCTGACGGCCATCACCAGGGTAAGTGTTGACATCGACGTCGGTTATGCGCGCATCGGGCGATATCCCTTCGCCCTGATCGTCGCCCACTGGTCGATCATGCTGGCGGCGTCTGACCTCAGCCGCCTTCGCCCTCGCTGGCGCAGGCCGATGCCCCTGGGGCTGGTGGGCGTCGCCGCGCTGTCCACGCTGCTGGTCTTCGTGAAGGCGTGGCCCTTCACCCTCGTGTTTCTGGATGCCGGGCAGGCCGACTGCGCCGTGGTACAAAGCCGCGGCTGCACCTGGCTGATCGACGCAGGCGACACCTATACCCCCGCCGCGGACTACCTGTCCGCCAACTGCCTGAAGCTGAACGGCATCGTGCTGTCCCATCCCCATGAGGATCATGCGGGCGGCCTTCTGGACATCCTCGACAGCTTCCGCCCGGACGCCATTTACGTCCCCACGGGCTGGTTCGACGTGGAGGAAATCGCCCCGTCGATCGTCGAAGGTATCGAAAAGGCCCGGACCATGGGCATACCGATCCGTGAGCTGCATACCGGCGACAGCATCGATCTGTCCGGTGACGCCCTGATGGAGGTCTACGGCCCGGACGTCGGGGCGCTGCCCGCGGAGGTCAACGACATGTCCATGCTCGCGCTGGTCACCTGCGAAGGGCAGAAGGCCCTGTTTACCGGCGACCTGAGCCAGGAGGGAGAGCCGGAGCGCATCCCGGATGCCGACGTGCTGAAGGTGGCCCATCACGGCTCGAACAAGGGCACCAGCGCGCGCTTTCTGGACAGCGTCACGCCGGACATCGCCGTGATCTCCGTGGGCGAAAACAACTACGGCCACCCCGGCGAGGAGACGCTGGAGCGCCTGTCCGCCAGCGGCGCGGAAATCTACCAGACCCACCAGTCCGGCGCGATCACGATGCGTCATTGGGGCGGGGCATGGCACATTCAAACCTTTCAGGAGGCCGCGAATGAAGTGGAATGAATTCTACAAGGCCCTGGACGCGGGAAAGATCGCCCCGGTCTATCTGTTCACCGGGCCCGAGGAATATGTCAAGCGGGAGGCGCTGGAGGCCCTGAAGGCGAAGCTGCTGCCCCCGGGGCTTGAGACGCTGAACGACACCACCCTGGAGGGCGTCACCGCCCAGCAGATCACCGACGCGGCCGAGACCATGCCGATGATGTGCGACCGGCGCATCGTTACCGTGCGGGATTGGGCGCCGCTGATGCAGGCAAAGTCGAAGAACGAGGACGGAGAGGTCGCCTGGATGCAGAAGTGGCTGGAAAACCCGCCGGACAGCTGCGCGCTGGTCTTCTACATGCGCACGGAGCCGGACGGCCGCAAGAAGATGACCGGGCTGCTGAAGAAGAAGGCCGAGCCGGTCAGCTTCGACCTGCTCAGCGATTCAGAGCTGGCCCGCTGGAGCGCCGGGCGACTGAAGCCGCTGGGAAAGAAGATCGACGGTCGGGCGCTGTCGACGCTGACCTACATGGCCGGGCGCGAGCTGACGCGCCTGAGCGGCGAGCTGGACAAGCTGGCCGCGTACCTTGGAGACGAGCGCAGCGAGATCACCGAGGCGGACGTGACCGCCATCGTTTCGCCGTCTTTGGAGTACAATATCTTCGAGCTGCTGAACAGCCTGCTGGCCGGGGACATGGAAAAGGGCCAGCAGACCGTCAACAGCCTGCTGCAGGGCGGCCAGAACGCCATGGGGCTGCTGGCCATGCTTACCCGGCAGATTCGCCAGCTGGCGCACATGAAGTGCGCCCTGGACGAGGGCAAGCCGGTCCAGGCGGTGCAGGAGCAGCTGAAGCTGCACCCCTACGCCGCCAAACAGACCGCGCGCCAGTGCGCAAGGCTTTCCGCCGGCTGGCTGACCGGCCTGTACGAGGGCTGCGTGGCCTCGGATTACGCCGTCAAGAGCGGCCGCCTGCGGGACAGGGACGCCCTGGACGCCCTGATCTTCAAAATCGGCCTTGCCCGGGGGCAGGTGTGAGGGTTCGGCGGTGGATTCGACGATTGATCGCAAGCGTTCATTTGGGTAATGATGATACATATTGGAGGCTGGGAGCAAGAAGCATACCGTCAAGCGATTGATGGCGCTGTTACTCGCGATTTTGTTGGCGCTGCCCGCGTTCGCCGAGGAAAGCGAAGACGGGATCGTGGCGCTCGGTGACGATTCGCCCGCAGACATGATCGAAGTGAGTGACGGCGTCCCTGATCTGGCAATTGAGCCGATGGTCGGGGAGGCGGGGGGAGCTCCCGTCGCTCGATCTGTCCGATGCGTTCTCCGTGGATCTGCTGGCGGAGGATGTGCCCCAGTTCGCCCCGGAGACTGTGGTCACCTATTGCTTCATGGCGGATGACGCGCCGGTGGCGACCCAGGAGGCGCGGGAGGGGACGCGATCGAGTGTCCTGCCGATCCCGCCGCGCCGGAGGGGTATGCCTTTGCCGGCTGGTTCCTGGAGGATGGCGCGCCGCTGTTTGCGGACGCGGACGGCGACGGCGCGATCGACCCGGTTGTCGCCCACCCGGACCCGCTGTGCCCCCAGATCGTCGTGACGGCCCGCTTTGAGGCGGTGGAGGAATCTGCTGACCAGCCCGCCGAGGCTGTGACGGAAGCCCCCGCCGAGCAGCCCGCGGAGGACGAGACGGAGGCCCCTGCCGAGCAGCCTGCCGAGGACGACGACGCCCAACAGCCTTCCCCCTGAACCGGCAGCTCCGCTGCCTGGGGAAGGCTTTGGAAAGCCGCTTGTCTCCCCCGATAAATCAGTATTTGTATGCGATTGAACAGTTACGAAAAAAATAGGGGAGCGCGTGCGCGCTCCCCATTCTGTATGAACCAAGTGCCGTGCGTTACGCGGCGGGGGCCACCTCGGTGGCTACCTCGGCGGCGTAGGCAGCGGCCTGTGCGCCGGCGATGCGGCCGAACACCACGAAGTCGGCCACGGCGTTGCCGCCCAGGCGGTTGCCGCCGTGGACGCCGCCGGTGACCTCGCCCGCGGCGAACAGGCCGGGGATGACCTTGCCGGACTCGTCGATCACGTGGGTCTCGGGGTCGATCTTCAGGCCGCCCATCGTGTGATGGATGCCCGCGGTCACCTTCACGGCGTAGAAGGGCGCAGTATCCAGGGGATTGGCGAAGGAGGTGCGGCCGAAGTCTGGGTCGTTCTTCTCGGCCACGTAGCCGTTCCAGGTGTTCATCGTGGCGGCGAAGGTGTCGGCGGGAATGCCCAGCGCCTCGGCAAGGGCCTCGTAGGTGTCGCCGGAGAGCATCAGGCCGCGGTTGATGTAGCCCTGGATGACAGAGGAGGCGTCCACCATCTTCTGGTCGACGACCAGCCAGCTGAAGGAATCGGGCTGGGCGATCTCGGCGGCGGAGACCACGTCTCGGGTGCCCACCTCGTCGATGAAGCGCTCGCCGTTCTTGTTCACCAGGATCGCGCCGTCGCCGCGCAGGCCCTCGGTGATCAGGGAGGCGGTGTCGGCCTGCACGGTGGGATGGATCTGGATCTGCTCCATGTCCACGGTGGCGGCGCCCAGCTCAGCGGCCATCAGGATGCCTTGGCCCTGGATGCCGGCGGCGTTGGTGGTCATGAAGCCCTTGAGCTCCGGCTTGTAGGCCTCGACCATGTCCAGGTTCGCGCCGAAGCCGCCGGTGGTCAGCACCACGGCGTCGGCGGCGACGGTGATGGTGTTGCCGGTCTTGCCCATGGCCAGCGCGCCGATGCAGGCGCCGTTCTCGTCGGGAACCAGCGCAATGGCGGTGGTGTCGGTCATCAGGGTGATGTTCTCGCGCTTCTGGCAGGCCGCCTCCAGCAGCGGCACGGTGTACGCGCCCACGGACACGACCTTGCCCTCCTCATTCAGGGGACGATGGATGCGCTTGACGGACGCGCCGCCGAAGGAGGCCACGTCGGTCAGCTTGATGTCCTGGGTGGCCAGCCAGTCGATGGCGTCGGCGGTGTTATTGACCAGGGTGTTGACCAGCTCGGGGTCGTTGATGCCCTTGCCGCCGATCATGGTGTCCAGCGCGAACAGCTCGGTGGAGTCAAAGTAGCCCTGGGGATCGGCATTGTAGGCGTCCCACTGCTCCTGGACCTTGGCGGCCA
>JAFRJF010000059.1 GCA_017432405.1 Clostridia bacterium
AGTGGCCAATGCCGGTGTCTGTTTCGCTTGATGCTCCTTCTGGTCGTCCAGGGTTAGTTCTACGTTATTTATCTGCTGTATCTCTTGACAAAGAGGTACTACATAACAGCCTTCCCCTTCAGGGGCATCGAGCGCCCGGAAAACAGTCCAGTGGACTGTTTTCAGCGAGATGGGGCCGGTAGGCCCGCGGAAGGTGGGCCGGCCGCAAGGCCGGATCGGATGAGGTCGGTCCCCCCGCGGTAACGATGGTTTACGCGCTTCCTCTCAGGAGAACGACCTCATCCGTCACGGCGCTTCACGCCGCGCCACCTTCCCCTGAACCGCTCCCTTCGGTCGCTGGGGAAGGCTGTTGGTTGCCCCTCGTCCCCCCGACAAATCAGTATTTACACTCCACCCACATCAACAGGAGGCTGCCATGTCAGACAAGATCACATCCCGGCAGAATCGCCGAAGCGTGCTTCTGAAAAAACGCCGGCGCAGGCGGATGATGACGATATGCGTTTGCGCGGCGGGCGCTGTGCTGCTGGCCGCGGTGGCGCTGTGGCTGATCGGCAGGACGCCCGCCGACCGCAAGGCGGCCGCCCCGGTCGCCGAAGTGACGGCACCGCCGCAGCCCACCGAAGCGCCGGCTGAGGCCACCCCGATCCCGACGCCCGAGCCCACCGAAGGGCCGACGCCGACGCCCTCCCCGACACCAGAGCCCGAGCCGACGCCCACCGTGATTCCCGGCAGCCGCCCGGACGTGCTGTCCTTCTATCACCCGAAGGACAAGAACTATTCGCCCCGGGTGCGCTTCGGGGACAGCTACACCGGCCCCTGGAAGAAGGGCAAGGACATCGGCAGCTTCGAGGCCATCCCCTCGGAGGAAGAGGAGCTGCCGGGCGAATTCTTCGGGGACATCTTCGGCGCGGCCTGGACGGCCTTCCCGGATGCGAACAGCTGCAAGATCGGCTACACGCTGCGCTATACGCTGGACGACGGCAGCGAGATCAAATACACGATGCTCTCCCCCAAGCACATCGAGCACACCGAATACATCGAGTGCTGGCTGTACGACGACTACCACCGCAAGCCCCACAAGTTCTACTCCCACCTGAAGCCCGGTTCGATGAAGGACGAGACGCTGATCACGTCCATCAAGCTCACCGCCGGCAAGCAGATCGGCCACGTCACCGACATCTGGCTCACCGCCTTCATCTGCGATTCGCTGGACGATTTCGACGCGGACAGGAACTATATCGGACAGACATCGTGCACGATACATATTTTGAAGAAATGATTTCAGGGGCCATATCGGCAAAGCCGATAGGGCCCCTGAAATATGAATGTATCAGTACACCTTGATGTTCCACAGCTTCCCCGCGTCGCCCTCCTTGATGACGCAGAAGGTGTAGGCCGTGGGATAGACCGCGTTGCCCTTCTCGGTCCTCAGCACTGTGTCGAAGCTGACGCGGCAGGTGAAGCAGTCGTCGGCCATCACGTAGAATTCGGAGACCGCCTCGTCCTTGAAGGAGATGCCGGTGTGGGGCGTGGCGTAGGCGTTGTTCAGGTTGTCGAAGATGGACTCGGCGGGGCTGTTCCTCGCGCAGACGCGCTCGATGGCCTTCTTCTTCGCGTCCTTGTTCATGAACTTCGCCACCTGCTTGGCCAGCGCGATGGCGGCGCTGCCGTACTGCGCGCTGTAGGCCTCGTCCGACTTCATCGGGCAGCTCCAGGTCAGTTCCTTGCCCTCCACGGCCTCCACCGCCACCGGCGCGCCGGTCTCGTCGGAAGCCTCCACCTTCGGCGTTTCGGAGGCGGCGTCATAAAGGTATTCCACCAGCGCGGGGTTCTTGACCCCGGGGGGCAGGAAGTCCGCCTCAAACAGGGCCTTTTCGGTGGTCGTCGCGTTGTCCGCGCTCAGCGCCTCGCCGTCCACCGTCACGCTGTAGCCCGCCGGGGCGGTGATGCGGCAGGTGTACTTCACCGCCGGCTCCGGCTCGGGCGTCGCCTCGGGCTCGGGCGTGGGCGTGGCCTGCTTCAGCTCAACCAGCGTGGTGACATAGCCCAGCTTCCACAACGTATTCCCCTTTTCCGTGGTCTGGCCGCTGGGCACCAGGGTGAAGGTGGCGAAGCGCTCTCCGTCCAGGTTGACGTTGTACTTGCGCTCGTCCTTGTTGGCCGAGAAGGCCGGGGTCCACTCCACCCGCCTGCCCGCGGCCAGCTCCCTCAGATTGTCCAGGTACAGTGCCTCGTCGCCCTCGAACTGGGCGGCGGAGGTATCTACATTGTAGATCGCCTCGTAGTCGGCGTTTTCAAACAGCTTCCCCACGTCCTCGGCCACGTACTTGGGCTGGGCGGATTCGTAGTCCCTCAGCACCCCCCGCAGCCACACGGTGCCCACGGCGATGGCCACCAGCGCCAGGGCCACCAGCGCGAAGTACACGCGGTAGAAGGTGCTGTTCCAGATGCTCTTCCTTTTCTTCCTGCTCATGTGTCCCTCCGTCAGCGCACGATGAAGGCCGTCGGCATCTTGCGCGAACCGGTCAGCACGACGCCGCTGTTGAGGTATTCGCCCTTGTAGTACATCAGCGAGGACGAGCCGCCGTCCATGTTGATGGCGTTCACCGCGCCGTATTCCAGCATGATGGTGATCAGGTCGGAATAGGTCGCGCCCAGGCTGGAGGCCTGCCGGCCGTCGATCACCAGCATCAGCACCGCGCCGTCCTTGCGCTGGCCGATGGCCGTGCGGGGGTTCAGGCCGGAGCTCTCGCCCCTGACGGAGGCGGGCTCGCCGTTGACGATCAACGCGGGGCCGAAGGTGATGGCGTCCCGTATGCCCTTGGCTTTGGCGTCGTCGTCGGACATGTTCTTGGCGAGGACCATGATGTTGTCCTTGTCGAAGCCCACGGTGATGTTGTAGTTGCGGTCCCGGCCGGTGTGCTTCACCTTGCCCTCGGAGACCACCAGGCCCACGGGGATGCCGCCGTTGCCGACGCCGCCGCTGTCCTCGAAGCCGCCGCCGTTGATGGCCGCCACGGCGTCATAGCGCTTGGCGATGTCCTTGAGCTGCAGTCCCTTGGAGCCGTCGAACTTGTCCCGGCAGGTGCCCACGGTGACCCGGGAGGGGTCCTTGACGACCATCATGTAGCCCTGGTAGGTGCCGCCCACGATGCTGAACACGTCGATGCCGTCCTCGGAGGACAGCAGGTTCTCCGGCTGCGGCGTGGGGCTGGGCGTGGGTTCCACCGCTGCCGCCTCCCGGGCTTCCTGGGCTGCGGCGACCTCCTCCGGCGAGGGCGTCGGCGTGGGCTTTTCGATGACGATCAGTGAGGTGTCGGTCTCGCTGTCCCCGGCGGAGACGGAATTGCGCTCCAGTATCGCTTCCACCTCTTCGTTGCTGTAGTAGATGTGGGGCACGAATTTGAGGGCGCTGGTCTCCTGCATGGAGACGGTCAGCAGGTCGCCCACGGTCTGGGATGGGCCCTTGAACGCGGCATAGCCGGCGCACAGCGCGCCGATCAGCACCAGCGCGATGACCGTCAGCACCGACAGTATGATCCGCCAGGCGTTGCGCCGGATCCTGCGCCTGCGGCGGCGCTGGGCCTTGCTCGTCTTCCTGCGATTTTTTGGCTTTTTTTCCGTTTGCATCGTAATCCTCCGGGAAACGATTATGTTCATGTAGCGGCGGCAACCTGCCGCCACGGTGGCGCCTGATAGGCGCCGCTACACAGGTCATCAATTGAACGTGATGTTGTACAGCTTCCCCGCGCCCTTGCGCTTGACCACGCAGAAGGTGTAGGACGTGGGATAGACGTAGTCGTTGCCCCGCCGGGTGCGCAGCGTGAAGGTGAATTCCACGTGGCAGGTGAAGCAGTCGTCGCTGAGCACGTAGAAGTCGGTGACCTTCGCGTCGGTGACGGTGGCGGTCTTGTGGGGCGGGGCCCAGTCGTTGCTGAACTTCTTCAGGATCGACTCCGCCGGGGATTCGTCGGCCACGTCCTTCATGATGCCGTTGCGGGAGAGGTCCTTCACGGTGTACTTCGCCACCCGCTCGGCCAGGGCGATGATCGCGCTTGAGTACTGGCTGGCGAAATCGGCGTCCTCCTTCAGCGGGCAGACCCAGCGGTTGTCACCGTCGGGCTGTACCTCGGCGTCCACACCGGAGGCGTCCTTCGCAGTCAGCTCCGGCGCGCCTTCGTCGGAGAAGAAGGCGTATTCCGTCATCGTGGGGGGATTGACACCCTCGGGCAGGAAGTCCGCCTGGAAGATGGCCTCGCCGGTGGACATGGCGTCCGCGTCGGTCAGCTCCCGCCCGTTGACGCTCACGGTGTACCCGGTCGGGGCCTTCACCCGGTAGGGCGCGACGCTCAGGTCCCCCGCCGCCGCGGCCTCGGTGCCCTCCACCGCCACATGGGTGGTGATCGAGCCCAGCTTCCACAGCCGGTTGCCGTGGGCGGTGGTGCGGCCGCTGGGCACCAGCGTGAAGGTGGCCAGCTTGTCGTCGTCCAGCGTCACGGTGTACTTCATCTCGTCGGGGTTGCTGGAAAAGGCCTGGCTCCAGGCGATGTCCCCGTCGTCGGTCAGCTCGGTCAGCTGCTGGACGTACAGCGCCTTGTCGCCCCCGGAGATGTTCTTGGCGGAGGTATCCAGGTCGTGGATGCGGTCCCAGTCCCCCTCCTCGAACAGTGCCGCCACCTCCTCGGCGGCGTGGACGGGCTGGGCGACCTCGTAGTCGGCCACCGCCCCCCGCAGCCAAATAAGCCCGATGACGATGGCCACCACGGCCACGGCGACGACGACAAAGTAAATCCGATAGAACCGGCTGGAGAACAGGCCCTTTTTCTTCCTCTGCTTTTTCTTGTCCATCGTTGCCTCCGTCACCGCACGATAAACGCCGTGGGCAGCTCGCGGGAGCCGGTCAGTATGACGCCCTTGTTGATGTATTCGCCGTTGTACCAGAGCATCGACGACGAGCCGCCGTCCAGGTTGGCGGCGTTGAAGGCCTCGTATTCCATCAGCACGTTGATCATGTCGGCGTAGGTGGCCCCGAGGCTGGAGGCCTGGCGACCGTCGATGACCAGCAGCAGCACCGCGCCGTCCCGCCGCTGGCCGATGGCGGTGCGGGGATTCAGGCCAGAGCTGGAGCCGGAGAACTTGGCCGGTTCGCCGTTGACCACCAGGGCCGGGCCGAAGGCCAGCGCGTCCCGCAGCCCCTTGCTCACCGCCTCGTCGGAGGTCATCTTGCCGATGATCAGCTTGTCGTCCTGGTCAAAGCCCATGACGATGTTGTGGTCGGAATTGATGCTGGCCTTGTTCAGCACCTCGCCGTTTGAGATCACCAGCCCGATGGGCCGGCCGCCGTTGCCCAGGCCTCCCTCGTCGGAGAAGCCGCCGCCGTTGATGGCCGCGATGGCGTCGTAGCGGGCGGCGATCTCGTGCAGCACCAGGCCGGGCTTGGAGTTGAAGTTTTCCCGGCACACGCCCACGGACACCCGGGACGGGTCCTGCACCACCATGATCCAGCCGTTGTATGTGGGGCCGTGGACCTCGAAGATCTGCAGGCCGTTTTCCTCGACGATCAGGTTTTCCGGCTTCGGGGTCGACACCGGGGCGACGTCTTCCTGCCCCGGCTCGGGGGTCGGGCCGGCGATGACAATCATCGAGGTGTCGGTCTCGTCCTCCAGCTCGCCCACCTCGTTGCGGGCCTTGATGGCGTCCACCTCCGCCTCGCTGTAGTAGATGCGGGGCACGAACTTCAACGCGCTGGTCTCCAGCATCGAGACGGTCAGCAGGTCGCCCAGGCTCCGGGACGGCCCCCTGAAACCGATGTACCCGGCCCCCAGCGCGGCCCCTAGCACCAGCACCAGCGCCGTCAGTACGCAAAGCCCCACCCGCCAGGCGATCTTCTTCGGGGTGAGCGCCGGCCTCGCCGGCCCGCGCTTTCCCCCTCCGGTCCGCTTTTTGGACGCGGACGGCACATGACGCCCCGCGGAGGAACCCTGGGTCCTCCGGGTTGCCTGCGGCGAATGCTCCTGCATGATATCACAGCCTTCCAAGACAGCCAAACGGCCGGTTCGCATACAAATACACGTTATTCTATCACTTTTAAACCGGTCTTTGGTTGCAGGACTGTTAATGTTCCTGCCAGAAATATGTTCAAATCCCCCGCAAGCAAATACTGATTTGTCGCGCTGCGACAAATCAGTATTTGAGGGTTTAGGGGTTAGGGAAGGTAGAAATCCTGACGGATTTCTTTTATTCAAAGGATCGGGAAACGAAGAAACTACTGCCGTTTCCATTGAATCAAAACAAATCCCGTAGGAATTTGCGACGCGAAGCCAGCCCTTTAGGTCACCACCGCCTAAAACCTAACCCCTAAAACCTAACCCCTCAATCCTCCGCCCTCAGCGTATACACCACCGACGTGGCGTCGCCGTTGGCGAGGGGGCAGCACAGGCCGACGCGCATCAGCTCGTCGCCGCCGAACACCTCGCCGGTCTCGATTACGCGGTAGCGCCGCATGGGGTCCAGGCCGGCCAGGCGCACCATCGGGGGCACGGCGTTGATGCGTGCCATGGCCCGCACCAGCGTGAAGATGGCCTCGCGCTTGTCCGGCGACACGCTCATCCAGGCCGCGTCGTTGTTCGCGAAGGGCGATTGCAGCCAATAGAGCTGCCCGTACAGGCGCAGCTGTTGGGTCTGGTTGGCAAAGTCCACCTGCCCGCGCATGGCCGCCCGCTCGGCGTCGTCCAGCCTGCGGGGGTCCAGCTCGTAGCCGAAGCTGCCGCCCAGGGCCACGACGAAGCGGGTCTCCATCGGCGTCACACGGCCTGTCTGGTGGTTGGGCACGGCGCTGACGTGGCAGCCCATCGTAGACGGTGGGAACAACATCGTCGTGCCGCACTGGATCCGGACGCGGCACAGCGCGTCGGTGTCGTCGGAGCACCAGAACTGGGGCACGTAATACAGCATGCCCGCGTCAAAGCGCGCGCCGCCGGAGGCGCAGCCCTCGATCAGCACCTCCGGGAAGGCCTTCGTCAGCCGCTCCAGCACCGCGTAGAGCCCCAGCATGTAGCGGTGGCCCGTCTCCCGCTGCCGCTCCGCGGGCAGCGCCGCCGAGCCGATGTTGGTGAAGTTGCGGTTCATGTCCCACTTCAGGTAGGCCGCGCCGCTGGCCTTCAGCGTCCGGGAAACGGCGTCCACCACGAAATCCTGAACCTCCCGGCGGCCCATGTCCAGCACCAGCTGGTGGCGGGCGCGTATGCCCTCCCGGCCCGGGATGTGCAGGCACCAGTCGGGATGGGCGCGGTACAGGTCGGAATCCGGCGAGACCATCTCCGGCTCCATCCACAGGCCGAACTGGATGCCCAGGGCCCGCACCCGCTCCCCCAGCCCTTCCAGCCCGTGGGGCAGCTTGCGGCGGTCCACGGTCCAGTCGCCCAGCGAGGTGGTGTCGTCGTCCCGGTGGCCGAACCAGCCGTCGTCCATCACGAACAGCTCCACCCCGGCGTCGGCGGCGGCCTTCGCGATGGACAGCAGCTTTTCCTCGTCGAAGTCGAAATAGGCGGCCTCCCAGCTGTTCAGCAGCACCGGCCGCGCCACGTGCATCCAGCGCCGGGGCAGCAGGTGGTTTTCAAGAAGCGCGTGGAAGCCCCGGCTCATGCCGCCGATGCCCCCGTCGGAATACACCAGCGCGGCCTCGGGAGCCTGGAAGACCTCGCCGGGCAGCAGCCGCCAGCTGAAATCGTCGTCGCCGATGCCCATCAGCAGGCGGGTCGCCCCGAACTGGGAGACCTCGGCGTCCGCCAGGAAGCTGCCGCTGTAGACCAGGGTCGCGCCGATGGCCTCCCCCGCCTCCTGGGCGGTCTCGGGGCGGGCCAGGGCCATGAACGGCGAGGCCTGGGCGCTGCTGGCGCCCCTGCGGCTGGATACGCCCTGGTGGCCCGCCGCCAGCGGCCTTCGGCAGACGACCCGCTCCCGGCCCCAGGCCCCCGGCAGTGTGATCAGCTCCCAGCCGTCGTCCGGCAGGTCCAGGCACAGGCTCAGGGCGCGGGTGAGCTTCAGCGGCGCGCCGCCCCCGTTGACGATCCTGGCGCTGCGGGTCACGGCGGGACAGTCGTCGTATATGGCGTAATCCAGCGCCACCACAAGGCCGGTATGCCCGTCCCGCAGGGTGACGCGCAGCGCGGCGCTCCCCTCGCCCCGGGTAGCGGGCAGGCCCTCCAGCGCGGGCTTTTCGTCCAGTATTTCGGCCTTCTCCACCCGCAGGTCCACGGCCCAGCTGCCGTCCGGGCCCTCCACCTCCAGCGCACCGTCCCGCATGTCCCCCAGCCCGAAGGACGGGTATTCCTGGGGCAGCCGGTCCAGGGCGCACTCCTGCACGCTGAAGCTGCCGTCCGCCGGCACGTTCGCCCGTCGCAGCAGGTTCGCGGCGTTCAACCCCTCCAGCCGCGCGCCGAAGTACAGGTGGGCCAGCGTGCCGCCGGGCATTTCCATTAGCACATAGCTGACCTTATCGTTCCTGAGATGATAGACGTTGCCGTTGCGCAGTACCTCCGCCATGATCCTCTTCCTTTCGATGCCTATGTTTATTTATTGCCATCCAATTCCCACTCCAAACACCGCCGAACCGCCTCGGTGGCGCGGCGGGCCAGCGCGTGATCCTTTCCCCCGGCGGTGACTCCCGCCACAACCGCGCCGCTGCGGGCGATGCCGGGGAACAGGAAATCGCATCGGCTGCGGTCGCTGGCGTCGTTCACCGGAATATGCCTCGCCCGGCAGGCTTCGACGACGGCGGCGTTCAGTGCCCCGTCGTCGGTGCAGGCCAGCACCAGGTCCGCCCCGTCCAGGTCCCCCTCCCGATAGGCGCGCTCCACGGTCTTCACCCGCCCCAGAGCCGCCAGCGCGGCGATATCCGTGTGGATGGCCGGGGCGACGACGGTGACGTTCGGGCAGAACTGCGAAAGCGTGTTCACCCGCCGCGCGGCGATCCTGCCCCCGCCCACCACCAGCGCCCGCCTGCCGGACAGGTCCACGAACGCCGGGAAAAAGGGATAATCCAACATGCCAACACCTCCGCCCTGAAATTCGGACAGGGTCCGAAGGGATTATACCATTTTGGAGGCGTCTTGACAACCGTTTGCCACGGCCCGGGCGCGGCGAAAATCAGCCGGTAAATAGTAGCGTTTCCAGCTTCCCGCCCTTTACATTTTGCCTTGAATCTGCTACAATGTTTCCAATATTACCCATTAAAAGGGAGGACTCATCCATGACCACCATCATACCCGGCCTGGGCGGCGAGCGCTATGTGCCCTACGACGAGCGCAGGGGCAACGAATCCATCGTCTACTTCACCCGCGACCTGTCCGCCGAGGGCCTGCGCAGGCTCTACGCGAAGGTCAGCGGCAACATCCGCGGCAAGGTCGCCATCAAGCTGCACACCGGCGAGCAGTACGGCCCGAACATCATCCCCCACCAGTGGGTGGAGGCGCTGGTGAAGAATGACCTGCCGGAGGCCACCATTGTCGAGACCAACACCTTCTACGAAGGCGACCGGGACACCACCGAGAAGCACCGCGAGACCCTGAAGGTCAACGGCTGGACCTTCTGCACGGTGGACATCACCGACGCCGACGGCACCGTGGACCTGCCCGTGGCGGGCGGCAAGTGGTTCGACCACATGACCGTGGGCAAGACCCTGCCGGATTACGACTCGCTGGTGGTGCTGACCCACTTCAAGGGCCACACCATGGGCGGCTTCGGCGGCAGCAACAAGAACATCGGCATCGGCTGCGCCGACGGCAAGATCGGCAAGAAGATGATCCACCAGCGGGAGGGCAGCGACGACCAGTGGTCCATCGCCGAGGAGGAGCTGATGGAGCGCATCAGCGAATCCACCAAAGCCACCGTGGATCACTTCGGAAAGCAGATTACCTATGTGAACGTGATGCGCAACATGTCCGTGGACTGCGACTGCGCCGGCTGCATCGCCGAGCAGGTGGTCACCCCCAACGTGGGCATCCTCGCCTCCACCGACATACTGGCCCTGGACCAGGCCTGCGTGGATTTGATCTACGCCCTCTCTGACGAGGACGGCGCGGCCCTGCGGGAGCGCATCTCCACCCGCCACGGCCACCGCCAGCTGGCCTACATGGAGGAGCTGGGCATGGGCAACCGCCGCTACCTGCTGCTGGACACCGACCACGGCGACGCGCGGATCCAGCCCGCCGACGCGGTCAAGGGCGTGGTGCCCTTCGTGGAAGAGCCCATCGTGGCCGAGCGCCGCATGAAGGCCTTGGCCGCCCTGGCCGAGGCGGAGGCGTAAATACTGATTTATCGAGCTAATGCTCGATAAATCAGTATTCAGGGGTTAAGGAAACGCCGCACAATCTGCAAAAGCAAAGTCACGAATTCAAATCAGCATAGGGGACGACAACATTCCCCCTCAACAGGGCTCCGAAGGTAAACTCACTCAGGCCAGAAGCCCATAACGGGTATCGGCCAGGAAGAGGTTCGCCAGAGCGAACACCATCTTCAATTGTGAGTCTACCTTCGCTTTGCCTCGGTATCGTGTCTTTCGACATCGGAACAGAT
>JAFRJF010000060.1 GCA_017432405.1 Clostridia bacterium
AGGGCTTTCTTGTTGATCGTCAGGTTCGCGCCTACATAGGTCAGCGTGTAGTTGCCGCTGGCCGCGAGGGTGCCCTGCTGGATGGCGTAAGAGCCAACGTAATGCCCCGCCGCGCGGGTCAGTGCGCCGGTCAGCTTGTCGCTGCCCACCAGGCCGCTGGCCGTGTACGTCAGCGTCGGGTCATCCTCGCCGTAGGTCTTGCTCTTCGCCTCGGCGGTGACAGTCAGCGCCTTCTTGTTGATCGTCAGGTTCGCCCCCACATAGGTCAGCGTGTAGTTGCCGCTGGCCGCGAGGGTGCCCTGTTGGATGGCATACTCGCCCACGTTATCACCGCTGGCACGGGTCAGCGCGCCGGTCAGCTTGTCGCTGCCCACCAAACCGGTTGCCGTGTAGGTCAGCGCCGGGTCATCCTCGCCATAGGTCTTGCTCTTCGCCTCTGCGGTGACAGTCAGCGCCGCCTTTTTGATGGTGAAGGTCTTGCTCACCTGCCCCGCGTAGTCGCCCTTGCCGGTGACGGTGGCGGTGGCGGTACCGACGTTCACGTTGTCCGTGTAGGTCACTGCGTAATCGACGCCCTCCGCCAGGGTCTCGCCGGTCGTCTGGTCCCTGACCACCGGGGCGGGCTTGATCGCCGCGCCACTATAGGTCTGCCCGGGGATGGCGGCCACGGTGATCGGATGCCGCGTCCACTGGGCGTAGAGCGCGATGTCCCCGGTCAGTTCGATATCGGCCCTGTCGGCGTACCCTGTGCCGGAGCCGTCCGCGGCGGTGTTCCAGCCCGAATAACTGTGGCCGCGCCGGGTGAAGGCATTGGCGTTCAGCGGCCAGTTCCATTTCTGTATCACCGTCTGGGCCTCCATCGTGCCCTTGCCCCCGTTGGCGTCGAAGGTGACCTTCGCTCTCTTGTACAGCACGGCCTCGCCCGCGCCCGCGCCGGAAATGGTCTGCGGAACCGGCAGGATGACATAGCCGTCGCCCTGCTCGCTGGTGAAATTCCCGACCGCGCCGTATTCGGGAAGCCCCGAGGTGAACACCTGAGGCCCGGTCATTTCGTACCCGCAGGACACGCCGATGGGGGTCTGATTGCTCAGCGTCCCCTCGATGACGATACTGTTATTATATATATTCTTTGGTTCTGAGAGCAGCACGACATTTTTGTCTTTCCCGTCGGTTGTATTGCCCGAGATTTCCACTGCGCCGGACAGCTTGATCGTGCCGTATTCACCCAGACCCACGCCGCCGCCGTTGGTCGCGGTGTTGTTGCTGATCGTGCCGCCCTTCATGGTGAACGTTGCGTACACGCCCACGCCGCCGTTGTAGTCGGTCGCGGTGTTCCCGCTGATCGCGCCGCCCTTCATGGTGAAAGTGCCCTGCGCAACTTGCACGCCGCCGCCGTTGGTCGCGGTGTTCCCGCTGATCTCGCAACCGTCGTCCATGGTGAAGGTACCGCCTTCAGCAACGAGCACGCCGCCGCCATCGTCCGCAGCGTTCCCGCTGATCGTGCCGCCGGTCATGGTGAACTTGCCTTTCTTGTCGCTACCGGTACTGGACACGTAAACGCCGCCGCCGCAGCTGCCTTTCGCTTTGTTCCCGCTGATCGTGCCGCCCTTCATGGTGAATGTACCATATACGACGTGTACACCCGCGCCGTAGCCGGAGGGCCCGCTCAAGGTGTTCCCGCTGATCGTGCCGCCGGTCATGGTGAAGCTGCCGTTATTGTAAACGATCACTCCGCCGGCATTATCGCTGATCGTACCTTTTTCCATGGTGAAGGTACCGCCAACAACAGACACGCCGCGCCCGACGTTCCCGCTGATCGTGCCGCCGGTCATGGTGAATTCTCCGCTTGTACCGTCGCCGCCAGCAACGTACACGCCGTCGCTGCCGTTGGTCGCCCTGTTATCGCTGATCGCGCCGCCGGTCATATTGAAGGTACCGTAATTGAGTATCCCGCCAGCATAGCTGTCCGTCCTGTTTCCGGTGACCGCGCCGCCGTTTAAGGTAAATGTGC
>JAFRJF010000061.1 GCA_017432405.1 Clostridia bacterium
CGACCTGATAGAAGGCGTAGTTCTCAATGGTCTGCAGGGTGGCGGGGAACTGCACCCAATCCAGGGCGGCGCATTTCCAGAAGGCGTACTCGCCGATGGTGGTCACGCCCTCGGGGAAGGAGACCATCGAAAACTCCGGGCAGTTCGAGCAGAAGTACTTGGGAACGGCGCTGACGGAGGCCGGGAAGGTCAGGCCCATCAGGTGGGGGCAGTCGCGGAAGACGCTCTGGCCCAGGATGCGGACGCTGTTCGGGAACTGCACGCTGTCCATGCCCGCCTGGGTGAAGGCGTAGTCGTATACGGCGATCAGGCCCTCCGGCAGCACCAGATCCTGGCCCGGGAGCCCCACGCTCTCGAAAGCCCGGACCTGAATGATCTGCAGGCCGGCCGGGAAGTTCAGAGTCTCCAGCCCGGTGCAGTTCTTAAAGGCAGACGCGCCGATGCAGGTGATGCTGTCGGCCAGCTCCGCGGTCCGGACCCGCTCCAGGCCGAAGAAGGCGGAGCTGCCCACGGTGGTGACGCTGTCCAGCACCCGGACGCCGGTGATCATCTGCTGATAGTCGAACCAGGGCTGGTCCTCTGCCGCTTCGAATTCCGGCATGGGGCCGCTGCCGCTGACGGTCAGAATGCCGTCGGTGGTATAGGACCAGGTGAGGCCCCCGCCGAAGCTGCCGGTCTCCGGCAGCATGTGGAGCAGCGCGGCGTGCAGGGGGTCGTTGCCGGTCTCGTGGATGGTGAGGGTCTTCCACTCGGCCATGTTGCCGTTGTAGTACACGTCGGTTAGGGCGGTGCAGCCGTTGAAGGCGTCCTTGCCGATGGTGTTGGGATTGTATTGGTTGCCTTCAGGGACAAGGCTGTGAGGCAGGCGCACGACAGCCAGGCTGCTGCAGTCCTGGAAGGCGCTGAGGCCGATCAGGATCACGCCCTCGGGGATGTCGATCTCCTCCAGGGCTGCGCAGTTCTGGAAGACTCTGGCGGGGACCGTCGTCATCCCCGCGGAGTAATGGACCGTCCGCAGCTTCGAGCAGTATGCGAAGGCATACACGTTGATGAAGGTCACGCTGTCCGGCAGCACCAGCTCGCGGAGGCCGGAGCAGTTGAAGAAGGCTGCGTAGCCGATTCTGTTCAAATGGTCGGGAAGCTCCAGCTCGTTCACCGACCAGCAGTCACGGAAGGCGTAGTCATAGATGGCGGTGATGGAATCCGCCAGCTCCACGGTAGTGGCTTTGTTCAGGCCCTGGAAGCAGTATTTTGCGACGGTGGTCACGCCGGACAGCACCCGGACGGTGTGGATGGAGGCGGCGGAGCTGTACCAGGGCTGATCCTCGGCCGAGGCAAAGGGCTCGCCCATGCTGCCGGTGCCGGAGATGGTCAGCACCCCGTCGCTGCTCAGGGACCAGGAGATGTTCTCGTTGATCTCGCCGTTGTTGGGGGCCAGGTGCAGCGCGGCGTTCCGGAGCGGGTCGTTATCGGTCCAGTTGATGCTGATTTTTTTCCACATGGCCTCCGCGCCCCCGTAGTACACGTCCGCCAGAGAGGTGCAGTTCCTGAAGGCACCCTTCTCAATGGACGTCACGCTGGTGGGGATGGTGACCGCGGTGATGGAGGTGTTGGCAAAGGCATATGTGTCGATGGTCTCCATCCCGTTGGGAATCGTCAGGTTGCCGTTGAGCCCGGCACCGCTGAAAGCATTGTAGCCGATGCTCCGCAGGGTAGTCGGCAGGCTGATCTCGTGCAGCGCGCCGCAGCTCACAAAGGCGAAGTCCCCAATGCTCTCCGCGGCCGGGATGGAGATCGAACTCAGGTGATTGCAGCTGTGGAAGGCGTAGGGCCCGACGGTGACGGCGGCGGGCAGGGTCACGGACTGCAGCGCGGTGCAGTTCCGGAAGGCGCTTTCGCCGACGGTCTCCAGGGCGGGCATGACCACGCGGTTCAGCAGGACGCAGCGGCAGAAGGCTTCTTCGCCCACTGCGGTGCAGGCATCGAAATAGGCGTCGGTCACGCCGGCGCAGCCGTAGAAGGCCCGGTCGCCGATGGTGAGGACGACGGAACCGCTCACCAGACCCATGGTGGTGCAGCCCTCAAAGGCCGAGACGCCGATGGAGCTGATCGAATCATGGATACCCGGCGCGTGCAGGCTGGTGCAGCCGTAGCAGCACTCGTCCGGGATCGCGGTCGTGCTGGCGGGGAACTCGATGCCGCTGAGCTTGGCGCAGCCCCGGAAGGCGGCGGCGCCGATGCTGTTGACGCTGTCCGGCAGGTCGATGTTCTCCAGCTTGGTGCAGCCCCGGAAGGCGTTCTCGCCGATGACCCTCAGCGAATTATACAGGCTCACCTCGGTCAGGGCGGCGCAGCCGTTGAAGGCGTTTTTGCCGACCTTCGTGACGCCGATGCCGATCTGCACCCGGGGGATCTCATCGACATAGGCGCGCCAGGGCACGCTCGCCGTGTCGTCCCAGTCGTACATACTGCCGTTGCCTGTGATCGTCAGGCTTGTGCCGTCGTAGGTCCAAACCACGCCGATGCCGCAGATGCCGGTGTCCAGGGCCAGATAATGCTTCGCGGCGTTCTCGATGGCCATGTTGTTGGATTCGATGTCGATGGCCAGGAAGGCGGTCTTGGTCCCGTGGTAATACACGTCCGCCAGACTGGAGCAGCCGTAGGAGGCAAAAGGCTGGATCACGGTGATCGTGGCGGGCAGATAGAGGGTCTTCAGACTGCCGCAGCCGGAGAAGGCGCTGCTGCCCAGGGTGGTGACCCCGGTGCAGATCTTCACCGTCTTGATCTGGCTCCGGTAGGAAGCCCAGGGCGTGGCGCTGCCGGAGCTGTAGTAGTCCATGGCGCCGCTGCCGGCGATGAACATGGTGTCGCCGTAGACGCACCACTGCAGATCGTCCCCGCACATATGGTCGGGATCGTCCTCCATCAGCACCAGCTCGGCGTACAGCAGCGCATCGTTTCCGATGGAACTGATGTACTCCTCTACCCGCGGCCAGTCGGACAGCTTCCCGTCGAAGTACACCGTGGTCAAAAGGCCGCAGCCGGAAAAGGCGTCCGCGCCGACTATGATGAGAGAAGTGGGAAGGTTGACCTCGGCCAGACTGGTACATCCGGAGAAAGCGCCGCCCCAGACGTACTGGACCCCGGAGCCCAGAGCCGCGTATTGGAGCCCGGTGCAGCCCTCGAAGGCGTTGGAGCCGATGCCGGTCATGCCGCCGGTGGTGACAAAGCTGTGCAGCCTGGTGCAGTATTCAAAGCAGTGGGCCGGGATGCTCTTGACCTCGCCGGGGAAGACTGCCTGGGTCAGACCGGTGCAGCCGGAGAAGGCGCCCACGTCCACCGATTTCAGATTGCTGGTGGAGTTGAAGAGCGGATAGACCGAAGTGATGCCGGTGCAGTCTTTGAAGGCGTAGGCGCCGATCTTTTCCACCGAGCCGGGCAGGACGCCGATCACGTTACCGTAGCAGCCCGGCTGGTCGCCCAGGCGGACGCAGCCCTCAAAGGCGTGGTCGCCGATCTCCTTCACATCGCTGGAGATCAGGAAGTTCGAGGCCTTGGTCAGACCGTAGAAGGCGTAGTTGCCGATGCGGCTGACCTGGGAGCCCACACGGACCGTATAGATCTGATCCCGGTACTGATACCAGGGAGCGTCGCCGGGATTCTCATAATCCGCCATGGGGTTGTGCAGAACGCTGTTTTTGATCTCCAGCGTGCCGTCC
>JAFRJF010000062.1 GCA_017432405.1 Clostridia bacterium
AACATCGATTCCTTCATCGGCAAGACGAATATGGAGGACGTGGACTTTACGCTGAACTATGTCGTGGGCCTGACCAAGGACCGCAACAGCGTTTTCTGCGGCGTCCGCGGCCTGTACAACACCGCCCGCGCTTCCATCGGCGAAAAGGGCACGAAGATGACCGAGTTCCTGGCCGGCCGCAAGATCGAGAGTGTCACGGCCACTACCAAGAGCATCTGCTGCCTGCTGGACGACGGTTCTGTCGCCCTGGTGGGCGACTTCCCCACGGACACCATCCAGGTCCCCACCCTTGCCGAGGGTGAGTACTATACCGAGATCCAGGGCGGCGCCTATCACTTTACCGCCTGCACCAACCTGGGCCACGTTTACAGCTGGGGCGGTGACCACTTCTACCAGGCGGAAGCCCCCACCGGCAAGATCACCAACGCCGCCAAGGTCTACACCGGCTCCTTCCAGAGCTACGCGGTGGATGAAAACGACCAGCTTCTGGGCAAATGGGGCCTGAAGGGCTACCTCTTCGGCACCGACGACGCCGGCGCTGACATCGCCTCCCGTGTGGTGGCAGGCGGCCGCGTCACCATGACGGTCGGCGCCATCGCCGTCATTATCGAGATCCTGATCGGTGTCACCATCGGCCTGATCTCCGGCTATGCCGGCGGCTGGGTGGACATTCTGCTGATGCGTATCGCGGAGGTGTTCTACTCCATCCCGCTCTATCCCTTCATGCTGATCCTGTCCTCGCTGCTGGCCCAGGCCTCCCTGACCCAGAATCAGCGACTACTGATGATCATGGTGATCCTGGGCGTACTGGGCTGGCCCGGCTGTGCCTACATCACCCGTGCCCAGATCCTGGTGGCCCGCGAGAGCGAGTACGTCACCGCGGCCCAGGCCATGGGCGTCAAGGAGGGGCGGATCGCCTTCAAGCACATCCTGCCCAACATCATCTCCGTTATCCTGGTCAACATCGTGCTGTCCTTCGCAGCCTCCATGCAGACGGAGACCTCCCTCTCCTTCCTGGGCTTCGGCGTCATGTACCCGCAGCCAAGCTGGGGCAATATGCTGACCCGCGCCAGCAACGCCACCGCGGCCATCAACTTCTGGTGGCAGTGGCTGTTTACCTCGATCATCCTTGTGTTTACCGCGGTTTGTATCAACACCATCGGTGACACGATCCGCGACGTGATGGACCCCAAGTCCTCCAATGATAAGTAAGGGGGGGAATGTGTAATGCCGTTACTTGAAGTAAAAGACCTGCACACATTCTTTAGGACCAAGAAGGGCATCGTCAAAGCGGTCAACGGTGTGTCCTATTCGCTGGAGAAGGGCAAGACCATCGGCATCGTCGGTGAGTCCGGCTCCGGCAAATCCGTATCCGCCATGAGTATCCTGCAGCTGCTGGACGGCAACGGATACATCGACAGCGGTGAGATCCTCCTGGACGGCCAGGACCTTACCAAGTTCTCCGTCAAGCAGATGAACCACATCCGCGGCAACGAGATCTCCGTCATCTTCCAGGAGCCCATGACCTCCCTGAACCCTGTCTTCAGCGTGGACAAGCAGCTCAGCGAGCCATTCATGATCCACCAGGGCATGAACAAAAAAGAGGCCCACGAGCACGCGCTGCAGATGCTCTATGACGTGCAGATCCCCAATCCCGAGGTGGTCATCAAGCAGTATCCCCACCAGCTCTCCGGCGGCATGCGCCAGCGTGTCATGATCGCCATGGCCCTGGCCTGCAAGCCCAAGATCCTGATCGCCGACGAGCCCACCACGGCTCTGGACGTGACCATCCAGGCGCAGATCCTGCACCTGATGAACGAACTGAAGCGCACCACCGGCACGGCCATCATCTTCATCACCCATGACCTGGGCGTGATCAACGAGATGGCGGACGACGTGGCCGTCATGTACTGCGGCCAGGTGGTGGAGCGGGCGCCCGCGGAAGTCATCTTCCAGGACTGCAAGGAGAGCCACCCCTATACCGAGGGCCTGATGGAGTCCATCCCCAGGCTGGACACCGAGGCCGAGCGTCTCGACCCCATCCCCGGCGTTGTCCCGCACCCCCTGGCGCTGCCCAAGGGCTGCAAATTCGCGCCGCGCTGCAAATACTGCACCAAGAAGTGTCTCGAGGAAGAACCGGAGCTGATCCACGTCCACGACAATCAGCTCGTGCGGTGCTTCTATCCCAACAAGGAGGAACGGAACAGTGCCGAACACCAAGAAATTACTGTCAATCACTAATCTGAAGAAGTATTTTCCGGTAGCCAAAACCTCCATCTTCCAGAAGAACACGCTGTATGTGCGCGCGAACGAGGATATCACCATCGATATCTACGAGGGCGAGACCCTGGGCATCGTGGGCGAGTCCGGCTGCGGAAAATCCACCTTCGGCCGCGTGCTGCTGCAGCTCTATCCCCAGACCGCCG
>JAFRJF010000063.1 GCA_017432405.1 Clostridia bacterium
CACTCACAATGTCTTCTTCTCATCGCTTTCCCTCCTTGAATCGACGGTCGATTCAGCCTTTGAGGTATGGGCTTCCCCCAACGATCAGTTGAGGTCGCTCTGCTCCTTTAAGTAAAATCTCTTTTGTCGTTTACTATAATTAGGATCGCGCCGACCAGTGCCGATGTCAGCGCAAGGACGGTCTTTGCAGTAATCCGCTCGGAGAAGAAAATCGCAGAACACGCGATTACGATGACCGGACCGCAGTAGTTGATGATCATGCCGAGGCTTACGCCGATTCTCGCGTAGGCCTCAAACAATAGCAGCCAAGCTGATACGCTTTTCCCTTCCGCTGCTGGTCGGTAACTTGGCGCAGCAGCTGTACAACACGGTGGACTCCATCATGGTGGGCAAGTATGTGGGCGACACGGCGCTGGCGGCGGTCGGCACCGCCGGCCCGATATTGAACCTGCTGCTGGTGCTGTTGATCGGCGTGGCTACCGGTGCGAGCATACTGGCCAGCCAATACTTCGGCGCAAAGGATCGCGAGGGGCTCAGCCGGGTGGTGGGCAGCACCATCGTGCTCACGGTGCTCAGCGGGTTGATCATGATGGTGTTGGGCTATTTCGCTTCGTCCTTCCTGATCGGTCTGATCGCTCCGCCACCGGACGTGGCTGAGGGCGCTGTCACCTATCTGAAGATCATATTCCTCGGCATGCTGGGCGCGTCGGCCTATAATATACTCTCCGGCGTGCTGCGGGGCATGGGAGACAGCTTTTATCCTCTGGTTTACCTGGTGCTGGCCTGCCTGCTGAACATTGTACTGGACATACTCTTCGTCGCAAGGTTTCACATGGGGGTTGCAGGCGTTGCCTGGGCCACCATCATCGCCCAGGCCATATCCGGCGTGCTGTGCCTGATTCGGCTGGTGGGCATGAAGAACCTGATCGACGTCAACGCCCGCACGCTGACGCCCGACGGCCCCATCACCCGCAGACTTTGCCAGCTTGGCCTGCCTGCGGGCATCACCCAGGGGTTGTTCTCGATGTCTGCCATCGTGGTGCAGGGGTTGACCAACTCGATGGGCACCGCCGTCATCGCCGCCAACGTAGCCATTATGCGCGTGGACGGCTTCGCGATGATGCCCAACTTCACCTTCGGCACAACCTCCACCACTTACGTGGGGCAGAACATCGGTGCGGGACACATCGACCGGGTCCGTCAAGGCATACGGGACATGCTGAAGCTGGCGCTGGCCACTTCCGGGGTACTGGTGGCTTGCATACTGCTGTTCGGACGGCAGCTGATTCAGATGTTCACTGACACCGAAGACGTGATCACCATAGGCGTATATGGGCTGCGTTGGCTATCGCTGGGCTACATCGCCTTCGCCGTCAGCCAAGTGCTCCAGGGCGCCATGCGCGGGGCAGGAGAGACCATGATTCCCATGTGGATCTCTATCATCACAACGATACTGATCCGTCTTCCGCTGGCGTGGCTGCTGGCCTTCCTCACCCGATCCCAGGCGTGGCCCCATGGCAACCCCCAGGCACTGTTCGCCTCGCTGCTGATCTCCTGGGTGCTGGCCATGGTGATGACGGTTATCGCCCACCGCAAGGGCGCCTGGCGCAGGCGACTGCCGCAGCAGCTGCAGGAGCAGCTTTAGCATTATCATGGGATGGGTGTCAATGAAATGATGTACGCATTGCCTGCATAGGCTCTGAGAACCAAACAATCCGGATAAGCAGGATCACATTCAGGCAGTACTTCAACCGCTCGGCGTGATGACTCAAGATGGACGATTTGAAGAAGCCTATAACAGCACCGACCAATTATTCTGCAACATATATTGCTCCGCCTTTTCGCACCATTTGGGTTGCCCCTTGACAACCTTCTTATTCCCACTCGATGGTGGCGACGGGCTTCGGGGAGAGGTCGTAGAGGACGCGGTTGACGCCCTTGACCTCGGCGAGTATGCGGTCGGTGATCTTCAGCAGCACGGGCCACTGAACCTGTTCCACGGTGGCGGTCATGGCGTCCACGGTGTTGACGGCGCGGAGGATGACGGGCCACTCGAAGCAGCGGGCGTTGTTGCGCACGCCGGTGGAGCGGAAGTCGGGCACGACGGTGAAGTACTGCCACACCTTGCCCCGCAGGCCGGCGATCTCAAACTCCTCGCGCAGTATGGCGTCGGCCTCGCGCAGGGCCTCCAGGCGGTCGCGTGTGATCGCACCCAGGCAGCGCACGCCCAGGCCGGGGCCGGGGAAGGGCTGGCGGTAAACCATGCTGTCCGGCAGGCCCAGGGCTACGCCGCAGGCGCGCACCTCGTCCTTGAACAGCATCTTCAGCGGCTCGACCAGCTCGAACTGCAGATCCTTGGGCAGGCCGCCCACGTTGTGGTGGCTCTTGACCATCTTGGCGGTCTTGGTGCCGGATTCCACGATGTCGGGATAGATCGTGCCCTGGCCCAGGAACTCGATGCCGTTGAGCTTGCGGGCCTCCTCCTCGAACACGCGGATGAACTCCGCGCCGATGATCTTGCGCTTCTGCTCGGGGTCGCTTACGCCCGCCAGCTTGTCCAGGAAGCGATCCACCGCGTCCACATAGATCAGGTTCGCGCCCAGCTGGTTGCGGAACACCTCCACCACCTGCTCGGGCTCGCCCTTGCGCAACAGGCCGTGGTTCACGTGCACGCAGGTCAGCTGGTCGCCGATGGCGCGGATCAGCAGCGCCGCCACCACCGAGGAATCCACGCCGCCGGACAGGGCCAGCAGCACCTTCCTGTCGCCCACCTGCTTCTTGATCAGCTCGATCTGGTCGGCGATGAAGTTGTCCATGTTCCAGTTGGCCTCGGCCTTGCAGGTGTCAAATACGAAGCTGCGCAGCGCCTCCCTGCGGGGGGCTTCGCCGTCGGGCCAATGGTCGAGGGTCACATCGACCTTCTTCGCCCGGTGGTCCGCCGCCAGCAGCGGCACGCCCGCGCCGTACACGGCCTCGGAGGCGTCGATTTCCACGCCGTCCACCACGCGGTTTTCGCCGCCGTTGAGTATGATGCCCTTCACATTGGGCAGCGCCGCCAGCTGCTCGGCGGTGATATCATGGGGATGAATCTCCGTATACACGCCCAGCGCGCGGATGTCCCGGGCGATCAGGGTGTTCTGAGAACTGCCGAGATCCAGTATGACGATCATGTCCTGCTGCATAATGTGCCTCCCCCGTACTTCTTAAGTTTTGGCTATTATTTTAGCACCACCAACGTGATTCGTCATTAACCAGAAGTTATGAACGGACAAATGTAGAAAAATTAAAGTTCTACGGACCTGTCCGTTCATCTGCGGGAATGTGATCAGCCCTCGTCCTTCGCCTCCAGTGTCTCCAGGGCCAGGAAAAAAATCGAAAGCATCGCTTGTCATTGACAAATCATTGCTAATGCATTATAATAGCATTGAGATAGTAACGAGGAGGCATGAATTATGGCGACGGTACAAATTCGCATCGACGACGCATTAAAGTCTCGTATCGACGAGCTATACAGCACCCTCGGGCTGGACACCACCACCGCCGTTCGAATGTTCTTCATGGCGTCGCTGGAGCACGACGGCATTCCCTTTGACGTGCGGCACACACCGGACTACAGATTGCAAACCGCCATCCGCGACAGCCGTGGTCGAACCAATCTCCATGGTCCCTATGCCACCGCTCATGATGCCGTATCCGCCATGCTGGAGGACTGACGATGCTGAAAATCATGTTCACCAACCGCATGAAGCGGGATGTGAAACGCATGAAAAAGCGTGGCAAGGACTTGGCGAAGCTAACCACCGTGCTGGACAACCTCGCCCGGCAGCAGCCCTTACCCGCGAAAAACCGTGATCATGCGCTCACCGGCAACCTTGCCGACTTTCGCAAGTGTCACATCGAACCGGACTGGCTGTTGATATATCAGGTATTCGAGGACGTGCTGATCCTCTCCGCCACCGCCACGGGCACCCATGCGGAATTGTTTGATGAATAGTGCATAAACGAAAGCCTTCCCCATATCAAGGAAGGCTTTCGCTCATTCATCTTCCGGTTCGTCAGCTAAAGCGTTTTACAGGTCCTCCGAACCGAAGGGCTCGATCTTCTTCAACGTGCCGTCGGCCAGCTTGTTCATTCGGTTTTTGAACCGGCAAAGGAAGGCCTCGGGATCGGTTTGCTGGTAGCCGGGCTTCTCGAAGGCTTCCCTCTCAAATATGACGGAATAGATATAGTTGTCCTCCACGTCGCCCTTGCTGTTGCGGCGCTGGGTGTAGGCCGACAGCAGGATCCGCTCCATGTGGGGCGTGACGGAGAAAAAATAGCTGGCGCAGAACATGCCCAGGCCGAACACGCAGCGGGCGTATTCCGCCTTCAGCTCCTTCTGGCTCTTGGGGGCCTCCTTGATCTGGCCCGAGGCCAGCTGCCGGGCCTTCACGGTGGGCAGGTGCTCGATCTCCGGCAGGTCCATGTCCGCCAGCAGCACGCCGCCCTCGTACTCATAGCTGGCGTTGAAGTCGATGGGCATGGAGAGCTGGGACAGCCATTCCCCGATGGCGGCCTCCACCGCCTCATCCGACGGGGGCAGGGCCAGTTCCTGCTCGGACCAGTCCCTCGGCGGGTCACAGGCCTGCGCGCCGATGTTCACAAAGGCGTCGGTCAGCGCCTCGGCCTGGGCCAGCGCCGCCTCCACCGCAGGGTCCGTCCGGCTGGCCTGCGACGGCCTCTGCTTCGTTCCGGCACCTTTGAAATCCACCAGCTTCCTCCGGTCATACAGCCCCGTGCCCGGCAGGCTGGTATTCAGGTACACGCCATCCCTGCCGACGTTGGTCGAAACGCCCTTGCGGCCCATGGTGAAGCTGACGCCGGACTTGGACACGTTCATCCTCACGCCCTTGAATATGTTGATGCTCTTGCGAAAACGCATGATCCTTCCTCCCCTGCTTTGATTTTGATATCTCCATTGTAACGGATTGCGAGACGAATTACAAGGAAAACCACAATGCGGGCATTGACTTTCACGCAATATTTATTTAATATAGAATGGATGATAAGAACGCTTCAAGGCGGTGGTCGTCAACTGCTACTACCAGGACGAGCGCTTCACCTACTGCGAGTACAACGGCGTGGGCGGCTATATATTGAACAACAACCTTTCCTTCATCTATGGGCCCATCGGCTATGAGTACAGCGAGGACAGCTATATGGGCAACATGCAGATCGTCAACTGCGTCTCCTATGCCCCACTGCGGGATTATCCCAGCACTTCCGGCAACCTGCTGGTTCGGGTGCCCCTGGGCGGGATCGTGACCAATGTGTTCTACCACAACGACAAATTCTGCTACTGTATCTACAACGGGGTGGAGGGCTACATACTGACGAAGAACCTGGCCTGGGTCTTAGGCGGTGGCAGCGCCAGCTACGACAGCAGCTGGATCGGCGACGCCTGGATCGTCAACTGCACCTGGGCCTCCCTGCGCGAGCAGCCCGACACCTCGTCCTACCGGCTGGCCAAGGTGCCCAAAAACACCAAGGTCACAGGCTGCTACTACGTCAACGACCGCTTCGCCTGCTGCACCTACAACGGCATGATGGGGTATATTTTGGTGGATAACCTGGGATGGTAAGAAGGCGAAAGGAGAGTGGCTAGTGGCTAGTGATTAGTGATCAGTGAAGGTAGAAATCCATACAGATTTCCCGATTCAAAGAGTTACGAAGCGTCAGAAGACCTACAGTTTCCCCTTAATCAAACAAATCCCGGAGGGATTTGGTCCTCCACTAGCCACTAATCACTAACCCCTTTATTCTGGATTCTCTCCCGCCTCCAGCATCGACTCGATACAGATCCCATACCCCATCGTAGGGTCGTTGACCATCACGTGGGTCACCGCGCCGATGAGCCGGCCGTCCTGGATCAGCGGGCTGCCGGACATGCCCTGCACGATGCCGCCGGAGAGGGCCAGCAGCCCGGGGTCGGTCACGCGGATCACCATCGCCCGGGCGGAGGAACGGGTCGAATCGGACAGGCGCACGATCTCGCAGTCATACGCCCCCGCGCCGCTGCCGTCCACCGTGGTCAGCAGCGTCGCGGCCCCGGTGTGGATCTGGCTGCGGCTGGCCGCGGGCAGCCCGTCCGGGTAGAGCCCGCCCTCCGGCGGCGCGTCCACGTGGCCGAACACGCCGCAATCGCAGTTCGACGTCACGCTGCCCAGCGCCGTCTTCTGCTTCATGAAGTCGCCGGTCAGCTCCCCAGGGGAACCGGCCACGCTGGGGGTCACGTCCGTCACCCGGTTGGCATACAGCACCCCGTCGCCCACGGGCAGCACCACGCCGGTGTCGATGTCCGCGATGGCGTGGCCCAGCGCGCCGAAGTCGCCGGTCTGCGGGTCATAGTAGGTCAGCGTGCCCACGCCTGCGGTGCTGTCCCGCACCCAGGCCCCCAGCCGGTACTGGCCGTCCCGCTCGTCCATGGCGGGGGTGATCTCATATTCCAGCGCCTCCCCGTCCCGCAGCACCCTCAGCACGGCGGGCCCGCCGCCTGAGAGGCACTCGGTCAGCTGCTTCGCGCCAGCGATCTGAACCCCATTGACGCACTGGATCACATCCCCGCTCTTCAATCCCGCCAGCCGCGCCGGGCTGGGCAATTTCCCCAGGTCGGAATTGCCCACGACCACCACGCCGCCGGTGGTCATCGCCACGCCCACCGACTGGCCGCCGGGCACCAGCACCCGCTCGGGCCGCACCGACAGCTTTACCGTGCGCAGCGGCACCAGCCCCAGTAAGCTGAAGGTCAGCCGGCCCTCGCCCCGGTCCCCCGCCGTCAGGCGCAAGCCGCCCTCCAGCGCCGTCTCCATTTCGGCGATGGCCCCGTCGTCGCCGCTGGCGTCGGCCACCACCGCCGAGGACACGGGGATCACCGTCACCGCCCCCGCGTCCAGCACCATCTCGTCCGGCAGCCGGGTCACCGCGCCCAGCTGCGGCGACAGCATGAGCGCCGCCGTCGCCGCGGCCAGCAGGGCTGCCCGCCGCCTGTATCTGTCCCCCATAGCGCATTCCTCCCTCTTTCCCCTTGGCCCGCGCGTCTGGCAGCATTTGCCATCGCAAACGTCGCCGCGCACCGCGAGCCATACTGTAATCTTGCCGGACGACACCGCCGATATGCTGGCAAATGCCCCGTTTTCAGGGAATTCCTGTCGCCTGCGCCGACAAAGCCCGCTGCGTCGCCCCCCTGCCAATCTTTTCCTGGCATACCATGATTTTAAACTCTTTTTACAGCATTTATGCCGTTTTGCGGGCAAAACCGGTTGCTATATTTTTTCGGAACGATTATAATAGTAGCGTTATGTTGGAATCTTATGCGAAGCCGCGTTTTACGGTCGCGCCTGACTTTTCCGCCGCCCGGGGCAGGCGCCTGCTGATCGCGCTGTCCGGCGGCGCGGACTCCGTGGCGCTGGCGGTCCTGCTGGCTGAAGTGCGGGAGGAATATCGCCTGACGCTGCTCGCCGCCCATGTCGACCACGGAATCCGGCCGGACAGCCCGGAGGACGCCGAATTCTGCAGGACGCTGTGCCGGCAGCTGGACATCCCGTTTTACTGCGCCCGCCTGGATGTGCCGGCGGAGGCGCGCAGGCGGCGGGAGGGCCTGGAATCGGCGGCGCGGTGGCTGCGCTACGAACAGCTGAGGCGCTTCAGGGACGCGCTTGGCGCGGACCTCATCGCCCTGGCCCACCACATGGACGACCAGGCCGAGACGGTGCTGATGCACCTGTGCCGGGGCGCAGGTACCGGCGGCATGGCTGGCATGCGTCCCCTCACCGGCGACCTGTGGCGGCCCCTGCTGGGCTGCCGCAAGGCAGAGCTGGTGGATTATCTGCGGGGCAAGGGCCTTGCCTGGCGGGAGGACGCCACAAACGCCGTGGCCGACAACCCCCGCAACGCCATTCGCCTGCATGCGCTGCCCGAGCTGGAGAAATGCTATCCCCAGTGCGTTCCGGCCATCGCCCGCTACGCGAGCACCGCGGGAATCGAGGACGACTGCCTGGGCGAGCTGACCGGGGAATTCCTGGCGCGGGGCGGCGGCGTCGGCGGCCATTGCCGGTGGATCGAGCTCGAGCGCGCGCCCCATCGGGCGATACTGCGCCGCGCGCTGCTTGCAGCCTGCCCGGAACCGCTGTCCTGGGAACAGGTCAACGCGCTGGAGGCGCTGTGTGGGCAGGGCCGGGGCAAGGTGGACATCAGTAGCGGTGTTTTCGCCGAGCGCACGGGCCACCGGCTGTATTTTGTCCAAAAACAGCCGCCGCGAATCGAATCCGCCGCGCTTAATCTGGATGGCGTCACCGCCCTGCCGGGGCTTGGCCGCGTGACGGCAAGGCCCTGCGCGCCCGTACCGATAAGGGACGATCCCATGCGCCAGGTCCTGGACCCGGCGGCACTGTCGGGGGCCGTGCTGCGCACCCGCCGCCCCGGCGACCGCATACGCCCGCTGGGCAGCGGCGACAGGCTGCTTTCAGATTATTTCATCGACCGGAAGGTGGATCGCCCCCTGCGGGACGCCACCCCGCTGATTGCCGTGGGGGACCGCGTGCACTGGGTGATCGGCCACGGCATCTCCGGCGAGGCCGCACTCGCGCCGGGCTGCGAGGCGATCGAATTGAAGTTTGAACGGGAGAATTGACCAATCACCGTAGCGGCGCCTATCAGGCGCCACAGCGGCGGAGGATCGCGACACGAAACCAGTCCTTCAGGGCTGCCTCTACGGATTTACGCCGATGTAGCGGCGCCTATCAGGCGCCACAGCGGCGGCTGGTTGCGACACGAAGTCAGTCCCTCAGGGCCGCCTCTGCGGTTTTACGCCGATGCAGCGGCGTCCATGCCGCCAACGATACAGGAACCACCGATCAAATACAACGGAGGAAAGCATCATGCGAAACGACATCGAAAGCATCCTTTTGAGCGAGGCGCAGATCCAGGCCCGCGTCAAGGAGCTGGGGGCCCGGCTGGCGGAGGAATACCGGGACAAGAACCCGGTGATGATCTGCATACTGAAGGGCTCCACCATGTTCTTTGCGGACCTGCTCCGGGCCATGCCCATCCCCCTGACCATGGATTTCATGGCCGTATCCAGCTACGGGCGCACCACCAAGTCCTCCGGCGAGGTCGAGATCCGCAAGGACCTGGCCGGCTCCATCGAGCACCGCCACGCCATCATCGTGGAGGACATCATCGACTCCGGTTTCACGCTGACCTACCTCAGCCGCATGCTCTCCGCCCGCGGCGCGGAGTCGATCAAGATCTGCACGCTGCTGGACAAGCCCGCCCGCCGCGCCCCCGGCATCACCCTGAAGGCCGACTACTCCGGCTTCGAGATCCCGGACGCCTTCGTGGTGGGCTACGGCCTGGACTACGACGAGATGTATCGCAACCTGCCCTACATCGGCATACTGAAGCCGGAAGTTTACGAAAAGAACTGATTTTTGTTGCGATTGAGTTTATATAAACGGTTATAATATACAGGGATAAATGACACTTATGGTTCGCATGCCTTCCTGAAAGAGAGGATACCGACTTGAACAAGAAACCCGCAAGGAACGTGCTGCAGGGGCCGCTGATGTACCTGCTGATCCTGGCCATCATACTGCTGATGGTGCACATGCTCAGCGACGGCGCCCAGCCCACCACCGAATCCATCGACTACTCCACCCTGCTGGAATGGGTGGAAAACGACCTGCGCCTCAGCCAGGGCGAGACCCTGCCCGCCACCGCCAAATACAGGACGCTGGGCCGGGTGGTCATACAGTCCAACACGCTCAAGGCCGTCTCCGAGCAGAACATGGCCTCGGCAGAGCTGACCGGCAGCTTCGACGCGGAATGCGTGCTGCCCAGCGAAGCCCAGTTCTACCAGGACGTCAATTCCATTTACGCCGCGGTGCTGGGCCGCGCCGTCAGCCCCACGGAATACCACTTCGAGATCTCCTCCAAGCTGCCCGCCCAGCCGGCGTGGTGGGTGGAATGGGTCCCGCTGCTGGTAACGGTGGTGCTGTTCGGCCTGCTCTGGTACTTCCTGATGCGCCAGCAGACCGGCGGCGGCAAGGGCATGATGAGCTTCGGGCGCTCCCGGGCCCGCATGACCGACCCCAACGCCAACAAGGTCACCTTTGACGACGTGGCCGGCGCGGACGAGGAGAAGGAGGAGCTTCAGGAGATCGTCCAGTTCCTGAAAAACCCCCAGCGCTTCACCAAGGTCGGCGCGCGGATCCCCACGGGCGTGCTACTGGTGGGCCCTCCCGGCACCGGCAAGACGCTGCTGGCCCGGGCGGTGGCCGGCGAGGCCGGCGTGCCCTTCTTCACCATCTCCGGCTCCGACTTCGTGGAGATGTTCGTGGGCGTGGGCGCCAGCCGCGTGCGCGACCTGTTTGACCAGGCCAAGAAGAACGCCCCGGCCATCGTGTTCATCGACGAGATCGACGCGGTGGGCCGCCAGCGCGGCGCGGGTCTCGGAGGCGGCCACGACGAGCGCGAACAGACGCTGAACCAGCGGGTGGTCG
>JAFRJF010000064.1 GCA_017432405.1 Clostridia bacterium
AGATGACCTACCTCTCCCAGCTGGATGAATCCACCCGGCGGGAGCGGCTGGCGAAGTACTTCAACTACCCGCTGCCCTGCATCATCATCTGCCGCGGCTATCCCTGCTTCGACGAGATGGTGATACTGGCCATGGCGCGGAAAATCCCCATCTACTCCACCAAGAAGGAGACCACCCAGTTCGAGCTGGAGCTGATCGCCTTCCTGCGCAACGAGCTGGCGCCCCGGGAGACCCGCCACGGCGTGCTGGTGAACGTGTTCGGCGCGGGGCTGCTGATCACCGGCAACAGCGGCGTGGGCAAGAGCGAGGCGGCGCTGGAGCTGATCAAGCGCGGCCACCAGCTGGTGGCCGACGACGTGGTGGACATCCGCCGCGTGGAGGACAACCGGCTGATCGGCGAGGCGCCGGAGCTGGTGCGCCACTTCATGGAGATTCGGGGCGTGGGCATCATCGACGTGTCCACGATGTACGGCGCCGGCGCGATCATGCGCAGCAAGCACATCGACATGGTCATCCACCTGGAGCTGTGGCAGTCGGACAAGGAATACGACCGCCTGGGCCTGACGGACAACTACATCGACATACTGGGCGTGAAGGTGCCCAGCCTGCTGCTGCCCATCCATCCGGGCCGCAACCTGGCCGTGGTGCTGGAGGTGGCCGCCCGCAACCTGCGCCTCAAGCAGATGGGCTACAACGCCGCCAACGAGCTGACCCGCCGCCACATGGCCCGGTTCCAGAACAATCTTGAAGAGTAAATTATAATCGGAGGTAATCACTATGCTTTACATCGGCATCGACGTCGGCGGCATGTCCATCAAGGCCGGGCTCGTGGACGAGGAAGGCAACATACTGTTCAAACACAGCTGCCCCACCGGGGTGGAGCGCGGCTACGGCGCGGTGATCCGCGATATCGCCCAGCTGGGCCTGGCCACCGTGGAAAAGGCCGGCCACCGCATGGAAGAGGTCAGGGCCATCGGCATCGGCATACCGGGCATCATGGACCAGCGCACCGGTATCATCCCCTTCTGCACCAACCTGGCCTGGCACGACGTGCCCATCATTGAGGAGATGAAGCAGTACACCGACCTGCCCGTGTACGTGGACAACGACGCCACCGTGGCGGGCCTGGCCGAATCGGTCAAGGGCGTCTCCGTCGGCACGAAGGACAGCGTGTTCATCACGCTGGGCACCGGCGTGGGCGGCGGCGTCATCATGAACGGCAGGGTGTTCTCCGGCGCCCACGGCGTGGCCACCGAGATCGGCCACATGGTCACCGTGGCAGGCGGCCTGCCCTGCACCTGCGGCAAGCGGGGCTGCTGGGAGCGCTATGCCAGCGCCACCGCGCTGATCCGCGCAGGGCGGATACTCTGCGCCGAAAAGCCCAGCTGCGCCCTGATGAAGGCCGTGAATGAAAACATCCGCACCATCACCGCCAAGGACGTGATCGATCTGGCCATGGCGGGCGACGAGGACTGCTCGAAGATCTTTGAAAACTACGTCTACCACCTGGTGGTGGGTCTGACGAACCTCATCAACGTCTACGACCCCGAGGTCATCGTGCTGGGCGGCGGCGTGTCCCACTGCGGGGATTTCCTGCTGAACGCCGTGCGTTCCCTGCTGCCGAAGTACGTGTTCTTCAAGACCATGCCCTACGCCCGGGTGGAGCTGGCCAGCCTGACCAACGACGCCGGCATCATCGGCGCGGCGATGCTGGGGAGGTAACTGAACATGCGCGCCTGCGAACGCTTTCTGAACTACATAAAATACGACACCGCCTCCGACGCCAAGAGCCCCACCTGTCCCAGCACCGAAAAGCAGCTGGCCCTGGGGCGGGCGCTGGCCGACGAGATGAAGGCCATGGGCATCGCCGACGCCCGGCTGGACGAGCACGGCTACGTCTACGGCAGCATCCCCGCCAACGCCCCTGGCCTGCCCGCCATCGGGCTGATCGCCCACATGGACGTGGTGGACTGCGTGCCCAGCGCCCCGATGGACGCCTCGATCGTCGAAAACTACGACGGCGGGCCCCTGACCCTCAAAAACGGCCTGGTGCTGGACCCCGCGGTGTTTCCCGCGGTGGCCGGGGCGAAGGGCAAGCGCCTGATCGTCACCGACGGCAACACCTCCCTCGGCGCGGACGACAAGGCCGGCGTGGCCGAGATCATGACCGCCTGCGAACGGCTGCTTTCAGACCCCACGCTGAAGCACGGCAGGATCTGCGTCGGCTTCACCCCCGACGAGGAAATCGGCCGTGGCGCGGACCGGTTCGACGTGGAGGGCTTCGGCGCGGACTTCGCCTACACCGTGGACGGCGGCGTGGTGGGCGACTTGAACTACGAAAACTTCAACGCCGCCTCCGGCGCGGTCACCGTCCACGGCCGCAGCGTCCACACCGGCAGCGCCAAGAACATCATGGTCAACGCCCTGCTGGTGGCCATGGAGTTCAACGCGATGCTGCCGCCCCAGGAGCGCCCGGAGCACACAGAGGGCCGCGAGGGCTTCTATCACCTGCGCAATATGAACGGCCAGGTGGACCTGGCCGAGATGGATTTCATCATCCGCGACCACGACAGGGCGCAGTTCGAGGCCCGCAAGGCCCGCTTCGCCGCCATCGCCGACTACCTGAACGGCGTGTACGGCCCCGGCACGGTGGAGGTCAAGATCAAGGATTCTTATTTCAACATGCGCGAGATCATCGACGGCCGCATGGACATCGTCCAGCGGGCCCTGGACGCCTACCGCGCCGTGGGCGTGGAGCCCAGTATCGCCCCGATCCGCGGCGGCACCGACGGCGCGACGCTGACCTACAAGGGCCTGCCTTGCCCCAACATCGCCACCGGCGGCATGAACTTCCACGGACGCTTTGAGTGCGTCGCCGTGGAGGACCTTGACAAGATGACCGACATGCTGGTCAGGCTGGTCACTGAATAACGAGGAATTATAATGAACAACACCCCCTCCAAAAAAGTCACCCGCGCCACCGCCGCCATACTGACGGTGGCCTTCCTGGGCTTTGTATTCGCCGCGTTCTTTGCGATGGTCGTCGGCAGCCGGGACGAGCTGGTCCATTCGATCCAGATGACGCCGGCCATGAAGAAGGCCCTGCCCAAAAACGCGGGGCCGCTGGACCGTCTCTCCGCCCGCATAAACGGCTTCACCTCCACGATCTCGGAGATCATGTGGCACAAGGAAGAGATGGGCTATGTCAACTCGGCCTTCCAGTACGGCCTGGGCAAGCGGGTCATCAACACCGGCAGCCAGAACATGATCACCCTCGCCGACGGCCACCTGTACGACCTGGCGGACTACAAGGACCTGTCGCAGAACGCCCGGGAGATCGCCGCACTGCGCCGCACCACGCTCGGGGACATCCCCTTCCTGTTCACCTACGAGCACCCCACGCTCTACGACGCCAGCCTGATGCCCGCGGGCTACGAGGCGCTGGACCACTCCGCCCAAATGGCCGACGAGGCCATCGCCACGCTGAAGGCGGAGGGCGTCGACGTGCTGGACAGCCGGGACGTGCTGCCCCACTGCGGCCGGGACATGAACGACCTGCTGATGGTCACCGACCAGCACTGGTCCACCCTGGCGGCCATCACCATGGCCCAGGCCATCGCCGCCCGGCTGAACGAGATGACCGGCGCGGCGCTGGACACCTCGCTGCTGGATTTGGAAAACCTGAACACGCTGGTCCACGAAAAGCTGTTCATGGGCAAGTACGGCCAGCGGGTGGGCCCCGGCATCGTCGACCCCGACGACATCGTCGAATACTGGCCCAAATACGACACCCACGTCACCCGCAACACCCGGCGCAGCAAGACCGTCGAGGACGAGCAAGGGGACTGGCGGACGGTCATGACCCGCTTCGACCGGCTGGAGCCGGACCCGGGGAAGACCTGGAACAAGACCGCCTACACCTACTACGGCCAGGTGGAGCGCTACGACATCATGGCCAACGAGGCCGCCCCAGACTATACCATACTGCTGCTGAAGGATTCCTACAGCGCCCCCATCGGCCGCTTCCTGTCGCTGCTGGCCCGCCACGTGATCTGCGTGGACCTGCGCCAGGACGTGGACCCGCTGGAGACCTGGGTGGAACAGTACCACCCCGACGCCGTGGTGATGGCCTACAGCCTGCAAATGCTGCGGGACGACGCCTATGCCTTTGAGTGATCCCGGCAAAAGCTGCGGATCGATCCAATATTGCAGCCTGCGCCCATTGACTTCCCTTTAATTTCGTGATAATATGGATTTATCATTTTGATAGGGGGAATGTCCATGAAGCGCAACCTGTTTCGCCTGCTCGCGCTCACACTGCTGCTTGCACTGCTCACCGGCACGGTTCCCGCCCTGGCGGCAGCCGGGGTCGCCATCGTCAAGCCCGACATCTTCTGGCAGGGCGACTGGCAACGGGTGGAGCTGGAGAACCTGCCCAAGGGCGCGACCGTCACCAAGGTGAAGTCCTCCAGGACCGACATCATCCAGGTCAACGACGGCGAGCCCTGGTATATGCACGCCGTCAAGGCCGGCAAGAGCAAGATCACCGTCAAGTACAGGCTGAAGAGCGGCACGGTCAAATCCGTCAGCGCCACCCTCACGGTCAGGAAGTACCCGAACGCCATCAAGGCCATCCGGCTGAACGGCAAGAAGCTGGACATCAAGCCGGCGGAGAACATCGAGTACCAGGCTCACGGCTACAAAAAGACCGCCACCACCCTCGCGGTGACCGCCAACACCGGATGGAAGGTCGATAAGATCACCCTTTATCTCGACAGGAACCGGGAGACCGTCAAGACGCTGGACATCACGAAGAAGAACGGCAAGAGCGTCAAGACCGCCAAGTCCTACGACGTTCTGCAATACGTGATACTGTTCAGGAACACAAAGACGGGCGTGATCTACCACTCCGTGGTGTCATTATTCCGCCAGTAACGCCTCCTGGATCGAAGCCGCGGACAATGCCCGCGGCCTCGATTTGCTTTTGGCCCGGATTCGTGGTACAATGAACTCGTATTGTGTCTGGCCGGCCAGACAAATCAGTATATCCCCACACGCCTAACGGAGGAAGCACCCATGACCATCAACGAAGCCCTTACCGCCCTTTCCGACCTTGAAGCCACCCTGCGCGCCTATACCCATGCCCTCGGCGTTTTGAACTACGACGCCGAGACCGTCGCGCCCCGCAACTCCGCCCCGGCCCGGGGCGAGACCATGGCCTTTTTGAGCGGCATCGTGCACGAGCGCGTCACTGCCGAACAGACCGGCGAGATCGTTGACACGCTGCTTTCGCAGAGGGAAAGCCTGTCCCCGGCGGACCGACGCCGCGCGGAGCTGCTGAAGAAGCAGCGGGACGAGCTGACCCTGATCCCCGCCAGGGAATACATGGACTACCAGCAGCTGCTGGCCGAGTCCATGCAGGCCTGGCACGACGCAAAGCTCTCCAGCGACTACGCCGCCTGGGCCCCGTACCTGGAGAAGATCGTCGCCTTCAACCGCCTGCTGGCCCGGCGCAAGGACGCCGCGAAGCCGGCCTACGACGTGCTGCTGGACGGCTACGAGGAGGGCCTGACCCACGAGACCCTGGACCCCTTCTTCGCCCTGCTGCGCCGGGAGCTGACCCCGGTGATCCTGGAGGTGGCTCAGAAGCCACGCCCGGACACGTCCTTCCTGAACCAGCCCTACCCCATCCACCTGCAGCGGCATTTCACCGACCGAGTGCTGGCGATCATGGGCATCAGCCGGGACGACTGCGCCGTGGGCGAGACGGAGCACCCCTTCACCGAGGGCTTCAACAAGCACGACGTGCGCATCGCCACCCACTACCACGAGGAAAACGTGCTGTCCAACCTGTACAGCGTGGTCCACGAGGGCGGGCACGCGCTGTATGAGCTGGGCATCGCCGACGAATACCAGGGCACGCTGCTCTCCGGCGGCAGCAGCATGTCGATCCACGAGAGCCAGAGCCGCTTCTACGAGAACCTGGTCGGCCGCAGCCTTCCCTTCTGCGAGGTGCTGCTGCCCGAGCTGAAGGCGCTGTTCCCCGAACAGCTTCGCGGCGTGAACGCCGAGAAGCTGTACCGCGCCGCGAACCTGTCCGAGCCCTCGCTGGTGCGCACCGAGGCCGACGAGCTGACCTATTCCATCCACGTAATGATCCGCTACGAGCTGGAGAAGGCCATGATCGAGGGGGACCTGAATGTGAAGGACATCCCCGGCGAGTGGAACCGCATGTACAAGGAATACCTGGGCGTCGAGGTGCCGGACGACCGGCGGGGCTGCCTGCAGGACAGCCACTGGTCCTTCGGGGCCATCGGCTACTTCCCCAGCTACGCCCTGGGCAGCGCCTACGGCGTGCAGATGCTGGAGCGCATGGAGCAGGACATCGACGTCTGGGGCGCGGTGCGCTCAGGCAGCCTGAAGCCCATCACCGCCTGGCTGGGCGAAAGGATCCACCGCCACGGCCAGCTGCTGACCCCCGCCCAACTGGTGGAGGGCGCCTGCGGCGGCCCCTTCGACCCCCACCGCTATGTCAATTATTTGAAGGACAAGTACGGCAGGCTGTATCAGCTATAAAATAAAAGGAGGCCTCCCCCATGTCTGACATCGGCAATTCCAACCGCATCAGCCGGGAATACATCGATTCCCTGCGCATCGAGACCCGCTACATGGATTCGACCATCCCGGACACCGCCTTCACCCTCTACGGCGAGCGCTTCGCCTCCCCCATCATGACCGCCGCCCTGTCCCACCTGGACCACTTCATGTTCCCCGGTGCGGCCACGGCGCTGGCCCGGGGCGCGAAGGCCGCGAACGCGGTGCTGTGGTACGGCATGGCCGAAAACAGCGAGATCGACGCCCTGGCCGCCACCGGCGCGCGGGTGATCGAGATCATCAAGCCCTACACGGACCGGAAGAAGATCTTCGCGAAGCTCCGCCACGCCGAGAAGCTGGGCCTGCTGGCCGTGGGCGTGGACATCGACCACCCCTTCGGCGAGGACGGCAGCCTGGACGTCGTGGACGGCGAGGAGATGACCCCCATACGCACCCCCGAGCTGGCGCAGATCTGTGCGGCGACAAAGCTGCCCGTGATCGTCAAGGGCGTGCTCAGCCGCCGGGACGCCGAGCGCTGCCTGGTCGCCGGGGCGAGGGGCCTGGTGCTCTCCCACCACAACAACCGCATCGAATACGCCGTTCCCCCGCTGGCGATGCTGCCGGAGATCGCCGCCATCGCCGGGGACGTGCCCCTGTTCGTGGACTGCGAGATCAAGACCGGCATGGACGCCTTCAAGGCGCTGTGCCTGGGGGCGAAGGGCGTTTGCATCGGCCGCCCGCTGATGACCGCCATCAAGCAGGGCGAAGCCCAGGCCGTCCGGGACTACCTGAACCAGGCGCGGAACGGCCTCGCCAAGGCCATGGCCTACACCGGCTGCGCGGACCTGGACCACATGGACCCCACCATCATCCGGCGGGTTTGAAGGCGCTGAAGCATTGCGACCCCGGCACGCTTCACAGGCGAGGACAGACATGGACGACATAATTTCCCGAACGGTCGCCGAGCTGGAGCGCACGGGCCGTTTTTCAGAGATGAAGCGCTTCAGGCAGCACGGGCGCTACTCCGTCTACGACCACTGCGTGAACGTGGCCAGGGAAGCCCTGCGCATCGCCGACCGGGTCGGGGGCAAGCTGGACCGGGAGGCCCTGGTCCGCGGGGCGCTGTTGCACGATTACTTCCTGTACGACTGGCACGAGCCCGACCCGAGCCGGCCGAACCACGCCTTTTACCACGCCCGGATGGCCTGGGAAAACGCCCGCCGGGACTATGACCTGGGCCCGACGGAGGAGGACATCATCCGCCACCACATGTTCCCGGTGGTGCCCATTCCGCCAAGGACGGCGGAGGGCTGGATCGTCAGCGCCGCGGACAAGGCCTGCGCGCTGAAGGAGACGCTGTCCAGGGACACGCCGAATAATGACAACGAACAGGAGGACAACCCATGAAAAAGCTTGGATTCGGCCTGATGCGCATGCCGCTGACCGACCCGAACAACGACGCCGCCGTGGACATCGAGCAGGTCAAGCGGATGGTCGACCTGTTCATCGAAAAGGGCTGCACCTACTTCGACACCGCCATCATGTACAACGGCTTCGCCAGCCAGAGGGTCGCCAAGGCGGCGCTGGTGGACCGCTACCCCAGGGACCGCTTCACGCTGGCCACGAAGCTGCACAGCGGCTTTTTCAATTCCCTGGAGGACCGGGACAGGGTCTTCAACGACCAGCTGGAGCAGACCGGGGCGGGCTACTTCGACTACTACCTGCTCCACGGCATCGAGGCCGGCAGCTATCCCAAATATGAGCAATACGACTGCTTCAGCTGGCTGCTGGACAAGAAGGCCAAGGGGCTGGTGAAGCACGCCGGCTTCTCCTTCCACGACACCCCCCAGCTGCTGGACGAGATCCTCACGAAGCACCCGGAGATGGAATTCGTGCAGCTCCAGATCAACTACCTGGACTGGGAGAGCGAGTGGATACAGTCCCGGGCCTGCTATGAGACGGCGATCAAGCACGGAAAGCCCGTGGTGGTCATGGAGCCGGTCAAGGGCGGCACCCTGGCAAAGCTCCCCCCGGAGGCCGAGGCGCTGCTGAAGGCCGCGAACCCGGAGGCATCCCTGCCGTCCTGGGCGATCCGCTTCGCCGCCAGCCTGGAGAACGTGATGGTGGTCCTCTCCGGCATGAGCAATGTGGCGCAGATGGAGGACAACCTAAGCTACATGGCGGATTTTGTGCCGCTGACCGGGGACGAGATCGCCCTGGTGGAGAAGGCGGCCGGGATCGTCAACGGCCAAATCGCCGTCCCCTGCACGGGCTGTTCCTACTGCACCGAGGGCTGCCCGATGCAGATTCCCATTCCAAAGTACTTCTCGCTGTACAACGAGGACATGCGCGAGGACCTGGCGCAGAAGGGCTGGACGGTCAACTTCTCCAACTACGAAAACCTGACGACGCGGTTTGGCAAGGCGTCGGACTGCGTCGCCTGCGGCCAGTGCGAAGGCGTCTGTCCCCAGCACCTGCCGATCATCGCGCGGCTGAAGGACGTGGCGGCGCATTATGAGCGGTGAAGTGTGTTTCTATAGGCCAATACCACACTGAACAGGAGCCTATCGCGACATGACAAAAGTCGACTTGATCACCGGCTTCCTCGGCGCGGGGAAGACCACCTTCATCCACCTGCTGCTGCGCCACCTGCGCGGCCAGAAGGTGCTGGTCATTGAAAACGAGTTCGGCAGCATCGGCGTGGACGCCAAATTCCTCCGGGACGACGGCTGCCCGATCGAGGACCTCTCCGGGATGTGCATGTGCTGCCGGGGCCGGGGGAAGTTCATCGCCATGCTGGCGGACGCCGCCGCCCAGGGCTACGACCGGGTCATTGTCGAGCCCTCCGGCATCTACGACGTGGACGAGTTCTTCGGCGTGATGAACGAGCCCGCCGTGAAAGCCGGCTGCGCAATCGGCAACGTGCTGGCCATCGTGGACGCCGACGCCCCCCGGGACGTCTCCATGGAAACCGGCTACCTGATGGTCACCCAGCTGCTGGCCGCCGGCGCGGTGATCCTGAGCAAGGCCCAGCTGGCGGACCCGGAGGCCCCGGGGCGGACCGTGGCGTGGCTGAACGACCTCATTCGCGCTTACGGCGGCGCCTGCGTGCTGGCGGGCGAGGTCTGCGCGAAGGACTGGTCCGACCTGACCGAAGCGGACTTCGACCGGTTCATGGCCTGCGGCCATCGTCGCGACTCCCACAGCCACCTGGCCATGGATCACGGCGAAATCTACGATTCCTGCATCCTCGCGGGCATCTGCCGGGACGAGGCGGATCTGCGGGAAAAGCTCGCCGCCCTGATGAACGACAGCCGTTTCGGCGAAATCCTGCGTGCGAAGGGCCACCTTCGCGACGGGGAAAGGCGCTGGTACCAGGTCAACTGCACCCGCCGCGAGCTGTCGGTGGAACCCGCCCCCAACGTCAGGCGGGGCGTGCTGGTCGTCATCGGCCAGCATTTGGACAGCGAAGCGCTGGAGGGACTGTTCGGAGTGTAGCGGGAAGGCACGGCAGGACGCGCGGAAGAGATAAATTCTGATTTGTCGAGCTGTGCTCGATAAATCAGAATTTAGGGGTTAGGTTTTAGGGGTTAGGGAAACAGCGGCGCATCCAAAAGCCTTCCCCTTCAGGGCAATGTCATCAACTTAAGGAAAAATACCTACTGTCGCGCCCAAAAGGCTTCCCCTTGAGGGGAAGCTGTCTGCGAAGCAGATTGAAGAGGTGTCCCCGTTACACCTCGTTCGTCTATTCCGATAGACGATCTTATCCCAGTGGGGACACCTCTTCCGACCCGCTGCGCCGCGAAGCAAGTCCTTTAGGGCGCGGCCCACCTTCCCCTCCAAGGGGAAGGCTTTTGGAGACCGCACCGCTAAATTGATGACATTGCCCTTCCGGGGCAGCGAGCGCCCGGAAAACAGTCCAGTGGACTGTTTTCCGCGAGATGGGGCCGGTAGGCCTGCGGTAGGTGGGCCGGCT
>JAFRJF010000065.1 GCA_017432405.1 Clostridia bacterium
CCGCTGAACAGGCTGAGCAGCCCACTGAGGAGCAGGCCGAGGAGCCGACAGGAGAAGCGGAACTGACCGCTGAACAGGCCGAGGAAGCTGCCGTAGCGCAGCCCACTGAGGAGCAGGCCGAGGAGCTGACAGGAGAAGCGGAAGCGTCCGCTGAACAGGCTGAGGAAGCTGCCGAAGCGCAGCCCACTGAGGAGCAGGCCGAGGAGCCGACAGGAGAAGCGGAACCGACCGCTGAACAGGCCGAGGAAGCTACGGAACTACAGCCTACTGAGGAGCAGGCCGAGGAGCCGACAGGAGAAGCGGAACCGACCGCTGAACAGGCCGAGGAAGCTGCCGAAGCGCAGCCCACTGAGGAGCAGACCGAGGAGCCGACTGACGAACAGCCAGAGCAGCCTGCACAACAGCTGTCCTTTCCGGCGCAATCCTTTGCCGGCTCTGCCCGCAATATGAATGTCACCGTCACCGCTCCCGAAGGCGCGTTCCCCGAGGGCACGGTCATGACGGTCAGTGCCGTCTATGATCAAGACACGATCAGTGATATCCGCGATACGGTGAATGATGATTTCACCGACATCAAGAGCGTCCGCGCCGTGGACATCGCCTTCACCTATAATGGGGCGGAGATTGAGCCTCTCCTGCCGATCAACGTCGTCATGTCCGTTCCGGAGATTGCTGAGGCGCAGTCTGCGGTGGTCGTCCATGTGGATGACGAGGGCAGCGCTGAGGTTATTGATACTGTCTCAACCAGCGAAGTGGCGGTTGAAATGCCCGCGACCTCTGACCCGGAGGGCGTGCAGACGGCTATCGAGGAGCAAACTGTGGCGGTCGCTGGGGATGATATGGACGAGCATGGAGGGGATGAGCGCCTTGACGGTCAGAGCGCCGTGCAATTTGACGCCGATTCCTTCTCCGTCTATGCAATCGTAATCACGGAGGCGATTGAAACCCACTATATCGATGCGGAAGGTACGTCCTGGAAGATCACCGTAGGCTATGGCCAGGATGCGCTGATTCCCACAGGGGCGGGCTTGGTTGTTTCCGAGGTAATCGGGGCCGAGGCTGATGCTCTGCTGACCCAGGCCGCAGAGGCGCTGGACAAGGAAAGGATCACCCTCGCCCGCTTCTTTGACATCACAATCGTCGATTCCGAGGGCAGGGAGGTCCAGCCCGGGAAAGCCGTCGAAGTTCGGGTCGAGATGGATGGAAATGACGATACGGTTAAGGCCGTCCACTTTGATGCAGATGGCCTTGAGGTGCTGGATGCCAGGAAGAAGGAAGACGACAGCGTGGTGTTCGACGCGGAGAGCTTCTCCGTGTATGGCATCGTCTATACGGTGGATTTCACCTATGAGGACGGGCAGGGGGAAGCCTACACCTATAATATGGCCGGCGGCGAGAGCATGCTGCTGTCCGTGCTGTTTGAAAAGCTGAATATCGAAGCCGATCTGACCGGCTCCGAGGCCCGGTTCTCCGACGATATGCCGGAGGGCCTGGTCGAGCTTGATCCAGTGTATGGCGAGGATGGCGAAACTGTGGCAGACTGGAATATTACCAGTCTTGCGCCCTTCACCGACGAGTACCGACTGATCGTGACCCTGGCCGACGGCCGGGAGATCGTGATCGGAGTCACCGATGCCCAGAGCGGCACGTGCGGTACAGATGTGACCTGGAGCCTGGACGACGAGGGCAATCTGACCATCTCCGGCAACGGCGCGATGACCAGCCACCCATGGGCCAACGCCAGCGTCAGGACGGTGACCATCAATGAGGGCGTGACCTCCATCTGCGACGATGCCTTCTCGGGAGCCTCGAACCTGACCAGCGCGAGCCTTCCCACCACACTGACCAGCATCGGCCAAAAGGCCTTTATGAACTGCAAGAACCTGGCCATGGCGCTGGATTTCACCGGCATGGCGAATTTGAACCTGATCGGCGCGAACGCCTTCAACGGCTGTTCCTCGGCGACGGGCATCAACCTGAGCGGGCTTGAGAACCTCCAAACCATCGGCAATAACGCCTTCTGCAACTGCGACGGCGTGACGCAGGTGGACCTGCACGGCACGGATCATCTGACCCACATCGGCAGCTATGCCTTTGAAAACAACTACAACCTGACCACCGTGAGGCTGCCCGACACGCTGACCCAGATACCTGTGGGCATGTTCCACTGCAACAACAACGGAAAGAGCCAGCTGACCACGGTGGAATTCAGCAACTGGGAGAACCTGGAAGTCCTGGGGGAAAGGGCCTTCCGCAACTGCAACAAGCTGGAGATGGACCTGAGCGAGACGCTGTCGAAGGCCACGAAGGTCACCGCCATCGGCGCGAACACCTTCGCGAATTGTACGAATCTGACGGGCACCCTGACCATGAGCGGCCTGACCAGCCTGGGCAGCTATGCCTTTGGCGGCGCGGGCATCAGTGGAGTGAATTTGAAGGACTGCCCCATGACCAGCATGGGCGACCATGCCTTTGCCGCCTGCCCGAATCTGGAGACACTGATCCTGCCGGATACCATCGAGACCCTGAACAGCTATGCCTTTGAGAACAATAAGACGCTGAAGACCGTCGGCATTCCCGAGAGCATGCTAGGCAAGCCGCTGCCCATGGGCCTTTTCATGAACTGCAGCGGCCTTACCACGCTGATCGTTCCCGAGGACTATTGGAAGTCCGTGCCGTCCATCGGTTCCAGGGCGTTCTATAACTGCTCTGCCTTGACCATAGACGGCCTGGATTTTTTCGGAAGCGCGGCGCTCACCTCCGTGGGCGCTGAGGCATTCCAGAACTGCGCCAATGTGAAGGGTACGCTGGACCTTTCGGATATCAAGGCCACGGCAGACCGGTCCGGTCTGGTCATCGACCACCATGCCTTCGCCAATTCCGGCCTCACGGCGGTGACCTTCCATGATTCTACGGCGCTGACCAAGATCGACAAGTGCGCTTTTGAAAACATCAAAACCGCCGGCTCCAGCCGCTACACCCTGGCCAGCGTGGATTTCAGCGGCTGCACCGGGCTGACGACTCTCAGCTCCGGCGCATTCAAAAACGCCGCCATCACCGTGGCGGATTTCACGGGCTGCACGTCCTTGGCCAATGTGAGCGTGCCCCTGGACAATTGGACCGAGAGCGCCTTCAACCTCTGCTACAATCTGGAGGCGGTGATCTTCAAGGGCTGCACGGCCATCACCGAGATCGGTCCCAACGCCTTCAACCTGGGCGACGCGCTCAGGCTGGTGGATCTGTCCGACTGCGACAACCTGGAAAAGATCGACCTCAACGCCTTTAGGAACCTGAAGAACTGCGAAATACGGCTGCCGAGCCTGAAAAAGGTTCAGACGATCGGCGACTACGCCTTCGCGGGAAACACCGTCATCTCCGGGATCGACCTGTCGGGCGGGGACATTCGGTCCATCGGAGATAGCGCTTTCTCGGGCTGTATCAACCTGTCGGTGCTGGATCTGACCGGTTGCGACGCGCTGACCACGATCGGCGCGAAGGCGCTTGAGGACTGTACCCAGGTCAAGTCGCTGGTGATTCCCTCGAGCGTCAATGACATCGCCTCTGACGCCTTCACTGGCTGCGCCTTCAACAAGGCCATCACCTGGGACGCGGCGGATTACGATGCCGGCGGTTCGACGCTGTCCAGCAGCGTGTTCGCAGGCTCCACCAACTACACGCTGACCGTCGGCCCGAACGTTCAGACGCTGCCCCAGAACTTCCTCAAAGCCATCGAAAAGGCCGGGGAGGTCTATTTCCCGACCAATCGGGTGATCGAGCTGGGCCAGAACGTGAACATCGGCGTGGCGAAGGCTCCGTTTGCAAACTTCACCCCTGGAGCGAAGATCTACACCGATGCCAGCGGCGTGGTCTACCGGCTGGACGAGGACGGCACGGCCACGATCGTCTACTGCAATCCCAAGCCCAATCCCACCGACAGCCTGGGCATTTCCAGCTACCATGTGCCTTCGGCGATCACCGTGGACGGCAGGACGTACACCGTGGGCGGCATCGAGGAGAAGGCCTTCGCCTGCGCAAAAGACCTGGAATACGTGACCTTTGAAAACGCCAAGCAGCTCACCGTCAGCGACGGGGCCTTCGAGGGCCTGAAGAAGCTGAACCTGCTGGCGGACCTCGGGACCTATGGCGAGGGCTTCGACTACGCCGCCATGCGCGCCCTGGTGGAGCAGTTCATCGAGGACGGCGTGGTGGTCAAGGAGAAGTATGTGGAAGTTGACGGCGAGAACAAGACCTATGAGCACGCCGTGACCAGCCGGGGCGTGGCCGCGACCGTGACCGACGCCACCGGGCTGTTCAACGGCGCCACGCCCACCGGCGCGTTCTTCGACACCGGCCTGCTGGACGACACCGTTCATCCCTGGGACGGCAATACCGTGCGCTCCAGCGAATTTGAGGTCAAGCAGGCGAGCGGCACCGGCAACCCCAGCATCCAGCTGGAGGCGGCGATGCCCTCGGCCAGGAGCACCGACGACGAGACGGTCTACCCCCGGGTGAGCGAGGATCACCTGTACACCCTGCTGACCGGCGAGCCCTTCGGCCTGACGGCCACCATGCAGGGCGGCGGCACGGACAGCACGTTCCGGGTGTACCTGGCCTTCTCCAGCCTCGGCATGGAAGAACTGCCCGAGAGCATGGAGATCGAGATCAGGGAAGGCGATACCACCAAGAAGCTGACGGCCCAGTACAAGAAGATCGACGGCCTGCCCAACACCTGGTGCCTGGAAATTCCCCTCAAGGGCAGCCAGACCGCCAGTACCACCCTGAGCTTCAGCTATCCTTCGCCCACCAGCGGCGAGGGCACGCTGCGCGTGTGGGCCGACATGCTGGAGAAGCTGAACCCCACCGAGGATGAATGGAAGAAGGACGGGGAGGAAGGCCAGAAAACCTACGAGATTCCCATAAGCGCGACCCCCGCCAATGAACACAACTACCTCCAGGCGGACTGGAAGGTGAACCGACAGGACCGCGTGGCCCAGAAGGGCGCAACGACTGCCCAGGTGAGCCTGTTGGGCGACGGCGACGCCAGCACCGACGTGAGCCGGCCCCACGATTTCACCGTCAGCGGCTTCGGCTGGACCATCGCGCTGCCATATGCCGATCCCAGCAGCGCCCGCGTGAACAAGGGCCAGGATATGATCGTGCAGGCCGATGTGTCCGACGACATCACCCTGCCCGCCGGCATTCACTGGAGCGCGGCGGTGCTCAAGGCCATCGAAGACAAGACCTATACCATCGTCCGCAGCGGCGAGAACCCCTATGAGGACCATTACATCATGCAGGTGGACGGGGCTCCGGTGCTGTATGTGGCGCTGCCCGGCGACGCGGAGAGCGACGCGCCGGTATTCACCGTGGATGAAAGCGGCCAGGTGAACGTGTCCTGGAAGCTCAAAAACCCCTACAAGAACACCGACCTGACCCAGAACGAATCCAAAATATACTTCTACGACGGCACGCTGGTGATGAACCTCGAGGACGTGTACATCGACGGGGAAAAGAACTTCGTCGAGGCGGGAACGGATGGCGCGAATAAGGCCACGGAGGCCGACTTCCCGCTGACCTTCTACATCCCCAACACCGCCAGCGCCGTGCTGCACTATACCCACAGCAACACCGTGAGCATCACCTCCAACGAGAAGCGTGTGCGCGCCGTGGCGGACCCCGCGAACCTGAGGATCGGCAAGACGCGCAGCGGCGCCGCTGAGATGCGCATGGGGGACCGCGTGGACTATACCTTTACCGCCTGGAACGCAGGCGCGGGCACGGCGACCCAGGATGTGACCGTGTCGGACGCGCTGCCCGCCCGGCAGTACATTCCCGCGGCGGAGCTGGAGAAGTTGTTCAGGGATGCTGTGTATCAGGAAAACGGCGAGGCGGTGGCATACGGACAGTACCTGACCGTGACCATCCAAAACGCCACCCGCTATACCTCCGATGCCACGCCGGGCACGGCGAAGGCCATCGACGGCCATTCCACCGTGCGGGTGTACGACGAGAACACCGGCAAGCTGACGGCCGGGTCCAGCGACGATCTGACGATCACCTTCGCAGACGGCACCTATACGGGCGCCTTCGGCACTGAAACCCAAACCGCGGACAGCATCAAAGCGCTGTTTGCCGCGTTTGGCTACCATGTGGACGCCGACGATGAGTATCGGGTAGAATGGCGGTTCCCGACGACGCAATTCCGCTATGCCGGCGGCCTGACCCAGGTGTTCCCCATCGGGGCGAAGAACAAGGACACCTTCCAGATGCTTACCCACGATACGCCCATCCGCTACATGTGGGATGAGGACATCGACTGGGAAGACACCGTCAGCAACACCGCGAACATTTACAACGGTGAAACCCTGGCCTACAGGTCCGGGACCACCTCCTTCGTCATCAAGCCCGAATACAACATCCGCAAGTACCTGACCCGGGGCGTTGGCGAGGTGGCGGAGGCGTCGGGCCACCGTTACGGCTGCAACCCCGTGGCGGACTATCGCGTGAACGTCTACAACGCCAGCGTCCAGGACGGCAACGGGCGCTCTGACCTGCCTGTGACCGACACCATGACCGGGGCCCAGGTGGTGCTGGCGCCGGTGAGCGGAAACAGCGGCCTGACCACCGAGGTGGTGACCGTGGATGGCGTGGATTACTACGTGCTGACCCCGGGCGACTACAGCAATGTGAAGATGCAGGATGGCCATGTGGCCGCGGAGGTCACCGTGAGCGGCGCGGCCCCTGATTACACCACCACGGTCAAGTGGTACCTGCCCGACCTGATGGCCAGGGAGAACGAAGACCTGGGCCTGCGGGTGATGCTGCTGGCCAACGATCCCGACGATCCGGACGGCAAGCCCTATACGGACTACAGCTTTCACAACATCGCCTACCTGAACGACCGGACGGACGATAGGCTGTATGACACCATCGGCGAGGGCGGCTCTTCCTACGGCATGAGCAAGAAGATCGTGACCGAAAAGGGCGGGACCTATGCCACCGACGCGCTGGACGGGGACGATCTGAGCTGGGTGACCAAAGCGGGCAACGCGCCCCTGTACCGCATCAGCATCGACTTCACGCCGCGCAAAGAGGAATGGTCCGCCGATATCAACTGGCAGAGCATCTACGACGAGCTGCCCAAAACGTTTGATGTGTTCAAGTGGAGCAGCGACAACGTGGCGATCGCGAAGGTGGAGACTGTGGGCACGGTCTCCGGCACGGAGGGCGTGGACGAAATCGCCGACTGGCAATTTACGAAGAACGCTGAAACGGGCCAATGGGAGATGCGTCCGGCAGGCACGGGCAAAATCACCCTGAAGGGCACGAGCCATGTGTATATCTACGTGCGGCTCACCTTCCCGGAGGATGAGTGGCAGCGCTACTGCGGCGAGGTGCGCGGCGGGCTGATCTCCAACACCGCCCATGTGGGCCAGCGCAGCGACACCGTGTACCACGAGGTCAAGACCCAGGCGAAGGCGTGGCTGCAAAAGGGCGTGAACTACATCTATAACGTGGGCACCACCAGCAGCCGCACCGAGTACAGCAATATCGCCGGCGGCCTGGAATACTACACGGTGCTGTACAACAGCGGCGACGACCGGCTGTATCTGAATGATTTTGTGGACACCCTGCCCAGGGGCTTCCACTTCGTGCGCGTGTCGGGCGGCACCCGGGCGTGGCAGCCCGGCGGCAGGATCGATCCCGCGGCCATCGCCGCCACCAGCGCCACCTCCACCGTGGTGAGCCTGGAAAACGGCGACCAGGTGACCTTCCGCGAGGCGCGGCTGATTCCCCGCGTGGTGACGGACTATGCCGGCAACGAGACGGTGACCTTCTCCGTGACGGGCAGCGGCTCCGCCACCCTCAGCGTGCTCCAGGACGAGAGCGACAGCGCCGCCAGGGGCCTTTGGTACCTGATGCCCGGCGAGGCCATTGCCTTCGCCTACTGCGTACAGGTGGACGCGGAAGCCATTAATACCTCGGATTCCGCTGTGAACACCATCCGCATGGCCTACAACGACCCAGCCATGCTGGGCGTGGAGGTGGATGACGGCGGCGTGACCTTCACCGGCTGTGCCCGCAGTGACACCGATGAATTCAACGATGGGACCGCCATTTCCTACAATGGCGGCCAGGGCATACAGTCCAATGTGACGGTCACCCGGGGCGAGATACTGCCCGGCGTGGCCAAGAACGCCAGACAGTACAGCTCCGTGCTGGCCCTGTCGGAGGAGAGCTTCCACGACTTCCCGGACGGTAATTCTGTGAACGACGGCTTCATCTACCACACCCGGTGGGAGGTGGACGCCCAAAACAACGGTACCGCCGAGATCAACGGCTACGCCATCGAGGAGACCATGCAGTCGCCCTACCGCTTCCGCGGGGAGGTGAACTACGTGATCTATCGCTACGACGGCAACACCGGCACCCGCATGCTGGCCCCCTATGCCAGCGCCAGCGCCACCGCGCCGGGGTATCTGTTCAGAATCATCAGTACCGACGACGAGGGCGTGAGTGTCATGGGCATGAACAACGCCACCGTGAAGGTGCCCTTCGGCGCGGCGCAGCCCGTGATGTTCAACATCCCCGAGGTGCGCAACCTGGTGAACAACACCCGGGAGGAAAACCTGCAATTCGGCCTGAGCTTCGAGCTGCTGGCGGACGGCAGCGAAAAGATGGTCCTCACCTTTCCCCAGGGCACACTGCCCGTGGTGCCCTTCGGCTTCGGGCGGTTGGAGCTGACCACCTCCACCGCCACCCAGGTGAGCAACACCGAGATCACCAACCTGGTGCTGTTCAAGCCCGACAACAAGAGCTACACCCTCACCGGCGACGGCCAGCTCGTGACCGATTCGGAGGGCGGCAACGTGGGCGTCCGGAACTGGGATTCCTTCATCTGCCAGATCGGCAGCGTGACCGATTCCGAGAAGAAGGTGACCGCGAAGGGTTACGACGGCGAAAGCATCACCAAGACCAGCAAACACCCCAAGGACAATGTGGCCACCCTGGTGGATGCCGGGGAGCCATTCACCTACACCCTGGAGGTGACCAACCAGACCTCCGGCTCGATGATGGACCGGCTGGTGATCGTGGACAACCTGCCGCAGGTCGGCGACGTGGAGACCATCACCGCCAGCAGGCCTCGCAACAGCCAGTTCCAGGTGGACTTCAAGCTGACTGAGGGCGGCGCGCTCCAGGGATTGGCGGTGGTCGTGAACGGTATAACGCTGACTGCGGACGATTACACCGTCCAGTTCTGCGACGACGACAACATTACCCAGGCGGACCGCATGGCCGTGACGGGATCGGATACCACGCACCGCTGGTACAATGCGCCCAAGCCCAGCAGCCGCTCCATCAGGATCATCGTGCGCAATGTTCACAGCGGCCAGACGGCCCAGGTCAGCTTCGACGCCGTGCAGACCGGCGGCAAGCCCGGCCAGATCGCCTACAACAGCTTCGCCTATTACTACGAGCTGGGGGGCAAGCCGGAAGGCAAGGGCGTGGCGGCCGCGCCCCGCGTGGTGGGCGTGCGGATTCCCCGCTTCCCCACCATCACCAAGGAAGTGTTTGACCGGCAGGACAGCGCCAGGGCGATGAAGGAAGATCAGTATTTCTACTTCCTGGTGCACCGCGGTGCGAAGAAGCTGGATTATTCCCAGTGGTATACGGTGGATGAAAATGGCGTTCCGGCGTTGAAGAGCGATTACAATGGTATCGCCCGGATCGTAAAGGTCACCGTGCCCGCGGGGACCAGCAGCTCCCCGGTGCCCACCCCGGACCAGCTCTATCAGTACGGCTTCTGGCGCAACGGCCAGACCTACACCATCGTGGAACTCCCGACCTCTGAGCGTTTCGAGCTGGCGGGCTGGGAAATCTACACCGGCACCCGCAAGAGCACCAGCCGGGAGAACGCCCTGGAGTTTGTCTACTCTGACACCCGGACCAAGGCGTTCACTGCCCGCAACCGCGATGTGTTCTGGGATCTGAAGGTCACCAAGACCGACATTGAGACCGGCAAGCCGCTGGCCGGAGCGGTGTTTGGCATCTACAGCCTGAAGGAATCGGAAAATATGACCAGTGAGGATTACCCGGACGCGACAACCTGTACCGCCGCGCTCAACGGCGAGTCCGAGACCTGGTACCTCACGCGCATTGTGACCACCGGAGAGGACGGCGTGGTCGAGTGGAAGGATCGGCAGGAGGAATACTACCTGGTGCGGGAGCTGAAAGCGCCGCGCTACTACAAGCTGGCCGGTTCCGATTACCGCATCATCCAGTCCACCAGCGGCGAGGAGAGCTTCGGGAATGAACCTATGAAGGGCGCTATCACCGTTACCAAGAAGCTGGGCGGAATGCTCGCGGATGGCGAGAGCGAGGACACGGTTCGCGCCTTTACCTTTAATGCCGAATTCACCTATGAAGGACAGGTGGAGCCGGTGACGGAGCGATTCACACTGTACGCCAAAGCAGGTGAAATCGAGATCGAGGGGGAGACAGTGGACCGGAAAAACACCCACACCTTCGAGGACATTCCCTACGGCACGACGCTGACCCTATGGGAGGAGGCCGACGAGGACTTTACCGTCAGCATGTCCCTGGGGGATGAGACGGTCGTGCTGGATCAGGATGGCAAATACACCATCGTGATCGACGGGGAGAACGATGACCTGACCTTCGCTTTCGAGGTGCTGAATACCCGCAGGAGCCAGCAGCTGATGGTCAAAAAGGTCAATTTGGACGGTCAGCCCATCCCCAATGGCGCACAGTTTGCACTGTATCTGGCGGCGGACTACGACGACGATACCGAGACGGTCAAACCGGGTGCCGAGCCGCTGGCAACAGGCACGACAGGTGCGGACGCGCTCTGGAATCTGGGCGAGCGCAACACTGGACACTATCGCCTGGTGGAAACTCAGGCGCCCGCCGGCTATAACCGGCTTGCCAATGCGGTCAGGATTGCTGTGACGCCCACCGGCGTGACCTACAGCAAGGGCGGCAGCCATGTCAACGCCGAAAAGGATGAAGTGACAGGGGCTTACATCATCCTCGTGCCGAATACCCCAGGCGCACGCCTCCCCTCAACCGGCGGTCAAGGTACGCTGCCCTGCTACCTGGGCGGCTCCCTCCTGATCCTCTGTGCCATCGCCATCGCCCTTGAGCGGCGGCGCAGGCTGGGATGACCCGACCTGGCTGCGGAAGTCACCACCTTTGGAGCAATGCGGGTTCAGGATACCGCGGCAGGCATTCCGTGCATGACGGGCAGCGATATGCTGGATAACCGGACCACGCCGCTGAACAGGAGGCTTGCTGTGTGAGGCCTGTGCGCGAAAGATCGAAGTATTGATAGGGATATGACCAATCAGCGTTTCGGAGAGCGCGTCGTCGTTTCCTGCGCGCCAGACGGCAAGGCCCACGATAGCTGCTGGAACTGCGTATGCGAATGCGGCAATCATACAGTGGTGTTCTCCAGCCATCGTGGCGTTCACTGGCGTGGAACAAAGCAAGAGAGGGATCTGTTTGTGAGCAGGTACTACACAGCCACCGTACTGTGATGGCTTGCCTGCGATCTGCTGTAACGAGTGGATCGACGGCAATCAGCTGAAGCGTGGGAATCGACGGGGAGTGAGAATATGCTACCATCAACAGGAGGAATCGGGGTAAATGTATTCTACGCGACAGGAGCGCTGCTTGTGATCGGAGCTGTGTTCCTGGCGGTGATGAAGGGGTTCAAGCGATGACTGATACTATTCAAAGTGAGAAGGAACGCGCTGACGCTGTCTTCGATAAGCTTCTCGCTGATCTGCGCCTTTACCGGGAGAAGAAAGACGAGGAGGAGCGGACTGAAAAAGCCTGCAAGGCGTATGGAAAGAGGAAAGCTGCCGAGCGTAAGTGAGGGCTGATTTCTTTAGATACGAGAGTTAGTAAGGACTATCCTTCTGTCTGAAAGTCTTTTCCACACGGGCTTTCTGTTCCTTCGTCATGAAGGTTTGTAACGCTTTCAAATGAGCCTCAGCTTCATCAGCGATGCCAAGCAGTATTGCGCGTTCCCGGCTGGAGGTTGTGGCGGTGGCGCGTCGGCTTGCAGTCTCTATTATCCGGCAATACTTCGTGATCTGTTCCCCAGTCACTCGGGTGAGGTCAGCACAAGGCTGTGGCCGACCAAATGTCGCAAAACCGTCGCCCGCGCCCGTAGTAAAGTGGCGCGGTACAGGGCACAGGGGGGTGTAACAATCGCCTGTATCGCGATTCCGCGTCAGTCGGTGGGGGAGGGATGCGATGGAAACCGGTTCAGGGGAAGAGTACAC
>JAFRJF010000066.1 GCA_017432405.1 Clostridia bacterium
ATTGATAGCAATACTGTGTCTCTCAGCATTTGTGTCGATGAAAAGCATAGATGCCTTGGAATAGCAGAAAAGTCATTGCAGAAATTCTTTTCACTATTGCCGAGTGCTGTTAAAACAATAGAAGTATATATCGAAGAGACAAATATTCCGTCAATCCTTTTATTCCAAAAGCTTGGATTTCAAACTTCAGAGAAAGAGCAAGAACTTATAAAGTATTGTAAGTTGTTATAATGACAAATCCCGGGATGAACCTTGGAACATAAAATTGGAATATATTACAGGATAATGAAATAAGCAAATCGGGATTTGGAGCAATAACGTATGAACATCAAAACCCATTATGATCTCTTGATTGAAGAAAACAATGATCCCTTCCGTGATCCACCGGTCTTGCGGCAACACATGGAATCATGGGATGGACAGGTATTTCTGGATCTGCTGGAACTTGCTCCATCCAAAATGGTGCTTGAGATCGGTATTGGGACGGGAAGGCTTGCAGAAAAAACAGCCGGGTGCTGTAGTCATCTAACCGGGATAGATATATCGCCAAAGACCATCAGGAGAGCCAGGGAAAACCTTCGGCATTGCCAGAACATAACCTTGATCTGTGACGATTTCACCACCCATGTATTTCGGGAAAAATACGATGTGATCTATTCGACGCTGACCATGATGCACTTTCAGGATAAGTCATTGGTGATCGGGAAAATCAGCGCACTGTTGAATGACGGCGGTCTGATCTGCCTGTCAATCGACAAAAACCAGAGCGAATGGCTCGATATGGGCAACAGAAGAATCCGGATCTATCCGGATACACCGGAGAGAATCATGGCGTTAGCAGAACAGGTCGGACTGAAAACAAAAAAGGTTGTCGAGATCGAAAACGCCCACATCGTTGTGTTGGTGAAGTGATGTATCCGGGATCATGTAGACAAATTCCAGTTTGTCGATATGTTCCTGCATGGGCGAACGCCCAAGTGCCCAAAACGGTGGATATGTTCCTGTCCGGCATTGGGCGAACAGGTATGAGGTATGTGCCAGTAATATCATTTCCTCGTGCCACGTGGAATCCTTCGTGAAACTCAACCGAGCCGGGTTAAGGAATAACCAATTCACAGGGATGAATTCAAGCCTTTACGGCTCTCGGCATCAAACAGCGAGCGCTCTTTTTGGAACCTCTTGCGGCCTGAATGCTGTAAACCTCAACGGCAAGCCGCGCAACAGGATCAACCGCGGGATACGGTTAATCCTGTTGAAGAACGGAATCGTCGTCCGGTGACGGGTCGTATGCAATTGTGCGGTCGGGCGATTTGTCACTCAAACCATCTCTGGTTCAGCGCCCTGCGCTCCTCCTCAGTCTCGCAGGGCTTGATCTTCTGCCCGCCGTGTATGCGGAACAGTATCTCGTCCAGCGACTCCGGCCGGTAGAAGTAGAAGCCCTGGGCCAGCTCGCAGCCGATCTCCCGGATAAACGCCAACTGCGCCTCGGTCTCCAGGCCCTCGATCAGCGTATGGATGCCCATTCGCTTGGCCACATAGACCAGCTCCTTCAGGATCAGCCGGTTGACGCCGTCGTTGTCGTCCAGGTGGCGCAGCAGCTCCATGTCGTACTTGATCAGGTCGAATTTGAACTGGCTGAACATGTTGATCGCCGAATAGCCGCTTCCGAAGTCGTCCAGCCACAGCCGATAGCCGTTTTCACGGATCTGCTTCAGCTGCTTGCGGAAGCCCTCCGCGCCGAGGGCCATGTCCTGTTCGGTGATCTCGACGATGAAATAGTCCTTGTCCACGTACTTCGCCAGGGCGTATTTCTCATACAGGCCGTTCATCGCCGTGACGATATCCGCGTGGTCGAAGTCCTGGCGGGAGAAGTTCACCGAAACCGGCAACAGAGGCAGTCCGTTATCATGGCGGATCGGTATCTCCCTGCACACCTGCTCCAGCATGTACAGGTCCAGCTTGTACAGCTGGTGATACCGCTGAAGCACCGGTATGAAGGCCCCCGGCGAGATGATGCCCCGCACGGGATCGACCCAGCGGGCCAGCGCCTCGAAGGCGGCGATCTTCTGGGTTTCGATACGGTACAGCCCCTGGTAGTAGACCTTGATCCAGCCCTGCTCCAGGGCCCTGTCGAAGTTTTCTATGATATACCGGTTGCGCCAGTACAGGTCGTCGTCCGCCTGGGAGAAGAAGGCGTAGGTCCTGGACATGTCGTCGCTGAGGCGCTTCAGCGCGTGCTTGGCGTGGTCGATGCCCTCGATCACCGCGTCGCCGTCGTTCAGCACGCAGATCCCCGCCAGGAAGCCGGAGGTATTGCCCCGGGCCGACTGCCGGATGCGCCGGTTGGCCTCGTCCAGCCGCTCCGTCAGCGCGTCCCGGTCCGATAGGCTCGCGATGACGATGAAATGATCGTCCGCGCCGCGGGCCACGAGGGCCTCCGGGAACTGCGCCTTCAGCGTTGCCGCCACCAGCCGCAGCAGCTCGTTGCCCTCCCTGAAGCCGTATTGGTTGTTATAGGACTGCATGGCGGCCATATCCGCGTACACCACAACAGGCGTCTTGCCCTCGGTGAGGATCACGTTGACCTTCTCGCTGGCAAATTCGTGCAGGTAGTTGATGTTGGGCAGTCCGGTCAGGGAATCGGTATAGAAGCGATCCTCCTGGAACAGGCCATAGGCCTCCTGGACCGTGAACATGCCCTCCTTCGTCTGCGTGATGTTGACGTAACCGATGACCGCGTATTCCGATCCGTCGGGCATCGCCTGCCATTTGCCAAAGCCGTGGATCAGCTGATACTGCTCGCCCAGCCAGCAGCGGAACATGATGTCGTAGGGGCCCCTCTGGTTCAGGAAGTCGTCACTGACCTTTGAAACGACGCCCACGTCGTCCGGATGCATCCGTTCGAACATGCCGGCCTCCAGCCACTTCATGGCGCGGCTGCGCTCGACCCCTGCGTTCCTGCAAAAGCCCTCCGACACCAGGACCGGCACGGCCTTTCCATCGACATTCTGGTAATAGACGAACGATAGCGGGCTGTTCTCGTAGGCCATTCTCATCTCCGGCGGGATCATAACAAACACCTTCTTCCGTTGTTGATAATACCGGTTCATGGAAACGCCCGTACAGGGCATCGCGCCGTCGTCGACGCGGCTGCCCCCGGCTTTATTTCCCATGAATTGCGACGGCGGTACGCCCATAGTCGCTTTCCACATCCATTATAACATTATAACGGATTGTTTGTCTATATCTATAATATTCTTTTATGGAAGTATCAGCTTATTTACGGAGGGGTCGATATGAACGATCGGGAATGGGACAAGCGCCTGCACATCAAGACCATCGGGCGGGAGGACGAATCCAACCCCAACTACTCCCCCTACGAGCCCACACCCTATTCGGTGCTGGAGCGGCTGGCGAAAAGCGGCCATATCCGCCGGAAGGACCGCCTGCTGGACTACGGCTGCGGCAAGGGGCGGGTGGCCCTGTTCATGGCGTCGGTGGTCGGATGCCGCGCCACGGGCATCGACCACGCCCGGAAGCTGATCGACATCGCGGCGGAAAACCGCAGGAGCGCCCGCCTGGGGGATCGGGTCACCTTCAGCTGCTGCCGGGCTGAGCAGTACGAAATCCGGGACGAGAACGTATTCTTCTTCTTCAATCCGTTCTCGGAGAAGATCTTCGAGGGCGTGCTCCGGCGGATCTCCCGGTCGCGGCAGGAATCGCCCCGGGCGCTGACGGTCATATGCTATTATCCTTCAGACGAATACCTGCAATGCCTGGACGCCACGCCGGAAATGAAGCGGCTGGACGACATCGACTGCAACGACCTGTTCAGCAGCCAAAGCGCCCGGGAGCGGATCGTGGTATACCGATGCTGAAGCCTAACCGTTCATCCCCGACCCCAGCAGGGGCATGTCGAACTGGAACAGCACCTCGTTGATCTCATAGATGTCGTAGCGCCGCGCCTTGATGAAGTACTCTAATATGATGTCGAATTTGCTGCTGTGGGTCAGCGAAAAGCCCGCCTTGTTCAGAAGCGCCTTCGCCTCCGGCAGCGACAGCCGAAGGGCGACGGCAAAGGCGAAAACCGTGGGCTTGCTGGGCTTGTAGGCGGGGTTCGAACGGATCTTGCTGAACAGCTTCCGGTCCACATTGGCCCGCTTGTAGCACTGGGCGTCCGTCATGCCCCGTTCGTCGATCATCCGAAGCAGCGCCTCGGAGAAGCCCTCGTCCGTCTGTTTGAGCATGCGATCCCAGTCAGGCATGGCGGCGCTCGGCGCGGGCATCGGGGCGCTGTCCACAAGCGCGGAATTGCCGTACACCTCGCCCAGCTCTCTGTCGAAAACCAGCGCCGCGTTCTCGTCGTCCCGCCACAACCTTCTGCGGGTGTATTCCACGTTCTTCCTGACGTGGGTCTGGGCGTAGACGTCGTCGATGTACTCCTGCACGTCCCGGAACAGCTTTTTGCCCGTCAGGAACTCTGTGCGCCCGAACACCACCAGATAGACCGTCATGTCGTGCTCGAACAGAAATTTACCGATGACGTCCATGGCGACGGACATCGCCTGGTCCTTGGGATAGCCGTAGGTGCCCGCCGAGATCAGCGGAAAGGCCACGGATTCGCAGCCGTATTCCAGCGCCAGCGCCAGGGCGTTCCGGTAGCAAGCCGCCAGCAGCTGCGCCTCCCCGCGGTCCCCGCCGTGCCAGACCGGGCCGACGGTGTGGATGACGTACTTCGCGGGCAGGCGATAGCCCCCTGTGATCTTCGCCTCGCCGGTTTCGCAGCCGCCCAGGGTCCGGCATTCCGCCAGCAGTCCCGGCCCCGCCGCCTTGTGGATCGCCCCGTCCACCCCGCCCCCGCCCAGCAGCGAGGTATTGGCCGCGTTAACGATGGCGTCCACCTTCATCTTGGTGATGTCGTTGCGCACGATTTCAAAGGGCATGGGAATGCTCCTTTCCTGTTACTGGTCGGACGCATGCAACTACTGATTTATCGAGCTGTGCTCGATAAATCAGTAGTTGAGGATTTACCTATCTGAATAGGCAGCCCTTTCAGGCGGTCATTACATCAGCGGCTCGAGGCCCAGCACCGGGTGGCCCTTCTCGGTCAGCCAGTTCAGCAGCTCCTCGGGGTCGGTGGTGATGGTCTCGTCGGCGATCATGTCGGCATAGTTGTCGATGCCGTACAGCTCCTTGGCGGTCTTGTTCAGGCGTTCGGCCACGTCGTCCTTCAGCTCCTTGGGCATCCAGACGATGCGCTCGGTGCCGCCCTCGGCAGAAGCGAACTTCTTCGAGGCGATGAAGTGCCGGCCGTGGCCCATGAAGCCGGGGGTCTGCACGCCGCCGCCGGTCATCGAGGCCAGCTCGCCGAAGGTCATGCCGGTGGGCGTCATGCCGGAATACTCGCGGTTGCAGATGATGACGCCGTTGGACAGGGGCTCGATGCCGCAGATGCACTCGAAGCAGCCGCAGGAGGTCATCGGGTCCTCCATGATGGAATACAGCGTCACGTTCTCCACCGCGCCGTGGGTAGCCGCGCCGACAGCCTCGTTGACGGTGTCATAGCGGCCGGTGCGCTCGTCGGTGCAGCCGACCTTGGCGATGGGCTGGCTGGGGCCGGTGGGGTTCAGCTGGTAGGTGGCCTTGGCATCCAGCCAGGACACCGCGCCGCACAGCCCCAGGCGCTCCGGCGTCACCACGCAGCAGTGGGCCGGTGCGAAGCTCTGGCACAGCGTGCAGGTGAAGAAGGTATCCACCGACTCGTCGGTCATGCTGGCCAGGCGGTCGTCGCGGGCGTTGTAGGTGGGCATGGCCAGCTCGTCCAGCACCTTCTTCGCCTTGTCGGGGTCGGTCACCAGCGTCACCTGGCACTTGTCCACCACCGCGTCGAACTCGTTCATGATCATGTTGTACAGCACTTCGGCGAAGTGGTGCAGCCGCAGGCCCTTGTCGTAGGCGTCATTGGAGATGCGGATGCGGAACTGGTTGCGCTGGCCGGTGTGCATCACGCCCTCCATGTAGTTGAACCAGGCGTGGATCTTGCGCTCGATGACCGACTCGAAGTCCGGCTGCATCTTCGCGCCGGCGACCTCGATATAGGTGGCCAGCGGATACTCGAGTTCCCCGGAATCGATGTCCGGGCCGTCGATGGTGATCTTGTGGTCCTCCACGGCGTCCGCGTCACGCATCTTCACTAGCTCGCAGGTCACGTTCTTGGCGGAATAGAACTCCACCTTCATGTCCTTCTTGCGGATGATCTCGCCCTCGAAGGCCGAGGCGAAGGCCACGGGAATGGGCAGCTCGGTGACCTTGATCTTGATGCCTCGCAGCTCCAGGGAGCGCTTGACGGTCTCATCGTGGTCGGTCACGGCCTCCAGCGCGCCGGGCACCTGCATCTCTCCGATGTCCTGGTCCACCACCACCGGGAAGCCCAGGGCGATGGCGCCGGCGCCGGCGGAGACGACCACCTCGTTCAGGGGGCCGAAGGTGTTCACGAAGGCGGGCACGCGCTCCTTGGTGTAGTTCAGCAGGCCGGGCAGGTCGCCGGGGTTGTGGGAGCCGAAGATCAGCGCCGCGCGCACGGCGACGGTGACCACGTGGATCACGGCGGTGACGTCGTGGCCCAGGGGCACCACGCGGAATTCCAGGCCCAGCTTCACGCCGGCCTCGGCGCACTGCTCGATGACGTCGCCGATCAGGAAGGACATGATGCCCTTGGACTGGTAGTCCTTGACCACCTTCGCCACGTCCGCGGGATCGTCGGCCTTGCCCAGCACCACGGCTACGCCGGGGATGTCGCCGGTGACCAGCGGCACGCCCAGGGAGCGGATGACGGGATCGGGCACGAAGCCGATGCCGGATTCGTTGGCGTAGGGGTCGCTGCCCTCGACGTACTTCAGGCCCTCGATGATCTCCGCGCCCACGGCGGTGGCCAGGCCGGCGTTCAGCGCGTCGCCCAGCTCCGGCTTGTTCGTGATCAGGCTCTTCAGCACGCCCACGCAGGCGGGCAGATCGCCCAGGGTGGCGATCTTGACGCCTGTGGCGGCATAGATGGTCGGGAAGAAGTAGGCGGTATCCGGGAAGGCTATCTTTTTATCCGGGCCGTATTTTTCGATCGCGGCGTTCACCGCGCCCTCGGTCAGGCCGGCCACCGCGTTGGAACCGGCAAAGATCAGATCAGTCAATGCGCTCATGATTTCATCGCCTCCAAGAGAATTTTGCATCAAAAGCCGGGATAACGGTCGTCGACCTGTTATCCCCCACAGGGGGATTATAACACAGAATAAATGTCAATGCAATATTTTTTGACTGAGCTTACCAAACGCCGACCGGGCAGATGGCCTTGTTTTTCAACTGAGTTTGTGATAGTATTGTAGCATACAAACAAGAAAGGATGAATCCCATGAAGAAGAATCTCGGTATCGTACAGGCCGTCTATCCCATGCCCGTGCTGATGGTCGCCGCCTACGACGAAAACGGAAAGGTCAACGTGATGAACGCCGCCTGGGGCATGATCTGCAATGCCGACCGCATCGCCCTTTTCATCGACGAGGACCACAGGACCACCCAGAACCTGCTGAAGACAAAGGCCTTCACCGTGGCCCTGACGGACCGCGCCCACATGGACGTGGCGGACTTCTTCGGCATCGCCACCGGCAACAAGATGGAGGACAAGTTCGAGCGCACCGGCTACCACGCCGTCAAGAGCGCCTTCGTCAACGCCCCGATCATCGAGGAATTTCCCGTGGTGATGGAGTGCGAGCTGGCCGAGGTCACCAGCACCGACAGCTTCTACGCCATCGTCGGCAGGATCGTCAACACCGCCGCGGAGGAATCCGTGCTGTCCGAAAACGGCAAGGTCGACCCCGCGAAGCTGGACGCGCTGATCTTCGACCAGTTCCAGCACGGCTATTACGTCTCCGGCGAGAAGGTCGGCAAGGCCTGGAACGCAGGAGCGGCGCTGATGAAGCAGTAATACTGCCGTTCCCCACCGTGTGACGCTTCTGTGACGCCCGGCGGGGTATACTGCTCACGTCAACAGGAACTAAAGCCCCCCACGCGGGGACATCAAAGCAAACTGGAGGTGTTCGACATGATGAAGAAGCTGTTTGTTGTTATACTGGCCGCGGCGATGCTGCTCTGCGCCGCCGCGCTGGCGGAGGAAACCAAAGCCGTGATCAAGGGCGAGATCGTGGACGGCAGCTACGTCATCCGCATTCCCGACGAGAGCGGCGACCTGGGCTGGCTGGCCGACGACATGGCCCAGGACGATTCCGTGGTCAAGCTGGCCAAGGCCGGGCTGGAGGGCGATGAATTCGTCATCCAGTACGATCCCACCGGCGACGGCGAGGTCTCCGTGGGCGCGCGCCACTACATCGGCATTGCCTGCGACGAATACCACACCTGGGACCTGTCCGTCAAGGACGGCAAGGTGACCGAGGTCACCGGCGGCAGCTACACCGCCTCCCCCGACCCCGAGACCTTCGATCCCTACCTGGTCGGCGAATACGAGACTGCCGACGGCATGGCGGGCATGACCGTCACCAAGAACGAGGGCGGCCGCGCCTGGGATGTGGACGTGAGCGGCGCGCTGACCCAGGGCGGCTACGTGTTCAAGACCACGATCTACTACGACTGCGAGCTGGACCGCTTCGTCTACGACAAGGGCAAGACCTGGAACGTGGAGATCACCGAGTCCGGGGAAGCCCCCGCCGAGCTGGGCGAAGCCACCGTGGCGGGCCAGACCGGCGCGTTCTACTTCACCGGCAACCCCGCCGACATGATCCTGACCTGGCTGCGCGACGAGGATTCCGGGAACACCATGGACTTCCAGCGCAAGGACGCCCCCGTCGCCATCAACCTCGGCCAGTCCGGGCTGTTCCTCAAGGAAGAGCTGATCGAGGGCATGGATCTGATCCGTGAACAGATCGCCGGCTGGAAGGGCGTCGAGCTGCACAGCATCCGCTACGCCGGCGACGAGAACTGCACCGGGGAGAACCTGGCCTGGCTGAACGAACATGAGTCCGCAGACGGCAAGACCTTCACCCAGTGCGCCCTGTTCCAGACCAACTTCCATACCCCTTCCGAGAGCGACGCGCTGGCCCTGGACCTGGACTTCGAATACGAGGACTACGGCTGGTGGCTGGCCCGGGAGGACGGCGGCAGCTGGACGCTGGTGGACGCGGGATACTGATCCCCAAAGCACTGCGAACCCCGGCGGGAATGCATTCCCGCCGGGGTTCATTTCTATTTGTGGTATTACTGTTCAGAACGGCAACTACTGATTTGTCGCTCCCCGACAAATCAGTAGTTGTGCCGCCACGCTTCCGCCAGGGCGTCAGCGTTGTCGCTCTTCACCAGCGCGCCCTGCCAGGGGCCGGCGTTGGTGAAGCAGATGAAGCCGATCTCCACACGCGCGGGCACCCAGCGCTCCAGCGTCGCTTGGATGCGCTGGCCCAGCAGGTCCATCACCGGCCGCAGCAGCCCCGCTGCCCCCAGGGCGTCCAGCGCGGCGTCGGTGGTGACGCAGCCCTGTATGGCCTTCAGCAGGGCGATGTCGCCCCCGCAGGCCAGCGCGCAGGCGATCAGCGTCTCCATGCGCCCGTCCCCGTTCTGGGAGTGGGTGTTGGTCATGCCGATGCCCAGCTTGACCAGCTTGCCGATGTGGCCCACCAGCAATATCCGTTCAAACCCAGCGGACACCGCGGCCTGCACACCCTCGCCGATGAAGTTGCTGGTGCTCACCTGCCGCTGCATCGACAGGCCCAGCTGCTCCCGGGCGAAGGTCTCGCCGTAGTTGCCTGGGCACAGCAGCACGTCCTTCGCCCCGGAGGCCGCCAGTACGCTCAGCTCCACCCGTATGGTGTCCACCAGCGCGGCGTTGGACATGGGCTCCACGATGCCGGTGGTGCCGATCACCGAGAGCCCCCCCTCGATGCCGATGCGGGGGTTGAAGGTCCTGCCCGCCAGCGCCCTGCCCTCGGGGATGCTGATGTCGATCAATATGCCGCCCCCGTACCCGCAGCGCGCGCAGGCGGCGCGGACCTGCTCGGCGATCATCTGCCGGGGCACCGAATTGATGGCTGCTGCGCCCACCGGCTGGTCCAGCCCCGGCTTGGTGACCCGGCCCACGCCCTCGCCGCCGTCTATTATTATACCGACGTCGGTTTTTCGGGCGGTGGCATAGATCAATATGCCGTTGGTGATGTCCGGGTCGTCGCCGCTGTCCTTCCGCACGGCGCAGCGGGCATAGTCCCCGCCGATTTCAGGCTCGAGGATGTCCAGGTTCAGGCGTATGCCCTTGGGCGTGTCCATGTCCAGCCGTTCGACGGCGCGGCCCGTCAGCAGCATCTCGGTGGCCGCCCCCGCCGCGCCTGCGGCGCAGGAGCCGGTGGTGTAACCGCAGCGCATGATCTTGCCGTTTTTGGTGACGTAATGGCGCAGCATGGCTATCTCCCCAACAAATACAGCAGCGCGTTGCAGATGGCCGCCGCCACGTTGCTGCCGCCCTTGCGGCCCCTGGCGACGATGTAGGGCACGTCGGCGGTCATGATCAGCTCCTTGGACTGCACCACGTTCACAAAGCCCACGGGCACGCCGATCACCAGCCTCGGGTTTAACCTGCCCTCGGCCATAAGCTCATAGATCCTCACCAGCGCCGTGGGGGCGTTGCCGATGGCGAATATCAGGGGCCGGTCGATAAGCGCCGCCTTCTCCATGCTGGCCACCGCCCGGGTGGTGCCGTTGGCCTTCGCCGCCTCGGCCACGTCCTCGTCGCCGATGAAGCAGCGCGCCTCGCTGCCGTGCTTCGCCAGCGCCCTCTTGTTGATGCCGGACATGGCCATCGTGGTGTCGGTGACGATCACCGCGCCTTCCCGGATCGCCGCCAGCGCCTTCTGCACCACGTTTTCGGAGAAGCAAAGGGTGTCGGCGTAGTCGAAATCGGCGCTGGTGTGGATGACCCGCTTGATGATGGGGGCCAGCGCCGGGTCGATGGGATGGGGCAGCTCGCTCTCGATGATTTCAAAGCTCCGCGCCTCGATGTCCATCGGCGCGACGCGCTCCAGTTCAATCTTCATGTGTCTGTCCACCTCGCTGCATGGCCCCGATCCATATGGGATTGAGGCCGTTCATCATGTTGTAGCGCCCCACCTTATGGCTTCGGGCGATGCAAAGCTGCACGATCTCGCTGTCCGTAAAGCCCAGCGCGTCGATGAGGCCGGCCATCTCCCCCACGCTCTCCAGCGCGATGGCGTTCACCACCACCCGGACGCCGGGGTTCTTCTGAAGGGCCGCCTCGACGATCTGGCGCATGTTTCCGGAGCTGCCGCCGATGAACACGTGGGTCGGGGCGGGCAATTCCGCCAGCGCCTCCGGGGCCATCCCCCGCACGACGGTCAGGTTGCGCAGGGCGAAGCGCTGCGCGTTGCGCCCGATCAGGTCCGCCGCGTCCTCCCGGCACTCCACCGCGTACACGTGCCCCGCCGGGCACAGCAGCGCCGCCTCCACCGAGACGGAGCCGGTGCCCGCGCCCACGTCCCAGACCACGGCGTCTTCGGTCAGCCGCAGCTTCGAGCCGCTGACGGCCCGGACCTCGCTCTTGGTCATCGGCACCGCCCTGCCGCCATCGCCCAGCTGGCGAATGAACGCCTCGTCGGGCAGGCCCACGGGCAGCGCTCGGGGCCTTGTGGGGCATTCGATGAGCATGGCGCTCAGCGGCGCGCAATCCGTTTCGACCAGCTCTGCCGCCGCGCCGGTGATGATGGCCTCGTCGGGATAGGTCAGCCGCTGGCCCACGGCCACCCGGGCGTGACCCAGCCCCGCGTCCACCAGGTCGGCGCACACCCGCTTCAGGGCGTCCGCGCCGTCGGTCAGGGCAAAGACCTTGCCGTGCTTCAATACCTCCGGCACCACCGAGCCCGCCCGCCCGTGCAGCGATATGGCCCGGGCGTCGTCCCAGCTGGTCATTAGCCTGGCGCACAGCACCTGCATCGAGCTCAGGCCGGGGATCACCCGCACCCTGTGGCCCGCCAGCAGCGGCAGCAGCTTCTTCGTGCCGCTGAAGAAGCCGGAATCGCCGGACATGACCACCGCGACGCGGCGGTGCTCCGGGTGGGCCGCGACGCATTCGGCGATCCTCGCCGGGGCGATCTGGGCATAGGCCGGAATGCCCTCCCGCGCGGCGGCCTCCAGCATCCGCCTGGCCCCGATCATGCAGTCGCAGGCGTCCAGGGCCGCGGCGGCCTCATGGGTCAGGGTGTCCCTTGCGCCCATGCCGATGCCCACGATGTCGATCTCGCGCACGTCCCGCAGGCCGTAGCGCTCTATGAGCCGGTTGACGACCCCGGCAAAGTCCATGCCTTCGACCTGCGCCGGCTTTCCGATCACCACGCACCGCGCCCCCGCCAGCTTCGCCGCTTCCAGCTTGTCGGCATAGCCGCCGCTGTCGCCGGAGGCCTTCGTCACCAGCCACCGGGCGCGGATGGATTTGAGCATGGCGACGTTCATGTCCACCGAGAAGGGCCCCTGCATGGCGATGATGTGGGCGGGGGCAAAGCCCGCCGCCGCGCAGGCCTCCAGCGACGACGCCATCGGCAGCACCCTCGGCCAGAGGCGCTCCTGCCAGTCGGGAACCGTGGTATAGGGCTTCAATTCCTTGCTGCCGGTGGCCAGCAGCGCGTTGCCGGGATGGTCGACCAGGAACCGGGCCGCGGCCTCGATCGAATCCACGATCACCGCGTCGCCGTCCGCCGAGGAATCGCCCCGGTTCAGGCGCAGGTATTCCGTGCCGGTTTCGGCGCAGGCCCCGGAAATGTTCTTCGACACCGCCGTGGCGAAAGGATGGGTGGCGTCGATCACCAGATCAAAGCGACGCCCGGCAAAGAGCGCCTTCATCCCGTCCCCGTCCAGCCGCCCGGCAGAGACCTCGATGTTCTGGGCCCGGGGCACCAGCGCCTCGCCGTATTCGGTGGCCACGCAGGCCAGCACGCCCACGTCCTGCCCCGCCAGGAACTCCAGCAGCCGCCTGCCCTCGGAGGTACCCGCGAATACGCAGAGCTCAGACATCCCGATACCCCCTGGGCGTCACCATCCGCCCGTCGATGACCTTCGTGTGGGAATTGCCGATGAAGGCGGTGGTGAACATGTCGGCCTGGTAGTCGCGCAGCTCGGCCAGGGTCATCACCCGGATTTCCTCGCCCTCCCTGCCGATATTCTTCACCACGCCGCACACCGTCTCCGGCCTGGCGTGGCGCAGCAGTATGTCGCAGGCCTTCTGCAGATAGTCCCTGCGCTTCATGCTGGCGGGGTTGTACAGCGCCACGGCGAAGTCGCCCAGCGCGGCGCACTCCAGCCGCTTCTCGATGGTCTCCCAGGGCGTCAGCAGGTCGCTGAGGCTGATGACGCAGAAGTCGTGGGTCAGCGGCGCGCCCAGCCGGGCCCCGCCGGAGATCGCGGCGGTGAGGCCGCCCACGACCTCCACCTCGACGTCGCCCGCCTCGCCCCGCAGCTCGTAGATCAGCCCCGCCATGCCGTACACGCCAGCATCGCCGCTGCAAATCATCGCCACGTCCCGCCCCTGCCGGGCCAGCTCCAGCGCGATGTTGCAGCGGTCCACCTCCCGGCGCATGGGCGTGGTGTGGAACTCCTTGCCCGGAAAGTGGTCCTTCACCAGGTCCACATAGACGTGATAGCCCACGATCACGTCGCAGGCGTTCAGGGCGTCCACCGCCCTGAGGGTCATCTCCCGATAGTCGCCGGGGCCGATGCCCACCACGCGAATCTTAGCCAAATTCAATCCCCCATTTCTCCTCCGCCACCGCCACGGTCACGCCGTTCAGGGCGGTCTTTTGCACGATGATCCGCCCGCCGGACGCCGCCGCCGCGCGCTCGCAGACGTTGTCCACGCCCACGGTATTTTTCACAAATTCCGATTTTGAAAAGCTGCCCGGCACCGCGTTCAGCTGTGCCGCCGAATAAAACGCCACGGGCCAGCCCTGGGCCCGGCAGCACTCCAGCAACCCGGCCTCGTCAGCCTTCACGTCGATGCTGGCGACGCCGGCCACGCCCTCGATGCGCAGTTTATTGTCTGACAGGACCTTCCGGACCGCCGCTTCTATGGCCTCCACGGACGTCCCCCGTCGACAGCCGATGCCCAGCCGCAGCGCCCTCGGCACCAGCAGCAGCGTGTCCCTGAAGGGCTTTAGATCGCGAACGGACACGCACACGCCCAGGTCGCCAGCGTCGCCCCACACCAGCCCGCTTGCCAGCGCCCCGGGGCGCGTTCCATCGGTATAAAACGGCACATCCCCGGTCAGTATCTCCGCCGACACCCGCTTCGCCAGCGCCATCGAGGTGATGGCCATGCCGCGGGCCGTGGCCCAGGCGTCCACGGAGAAGCGCCCGTTCACGTCGGTGGCGGTGGTGATCACCGCCGTCGCGCCCAGCCCGTCGGCCAGCCGCCGTGCCAGGGCGTTCGCCCCGCCGATGTGGCCGGAGAGCAGCGGGATCACGAACCGCGCCGCCTCGTCCAGGCCGATCACCGCCGGATCGCTCTTCTTGCTGGCCACGTGGGGTGCGACGGCCCTTATGGCGATGCCCGTCGCGCCGACGAATATGAGCGCGTCCCTGTCAAATACCGTTCCAACGAATTCCGGCAGAGCGCCGGCATAAGCCTCGAAGCCCTCCCCTGCCAGCCGTTCCGGGGCAAACAGGGCGATTTCGCCGGACAGCTGCGCCGCGACGCGCCGGGCCGTGGCCTTGCCCCGCTGGGTAAAGGCAAATATCGCCGCCCTCATTTTTCCGCTTCCCGGAATTCGGTGGTGAAGCCGGGGTCGTAGAGCTTCGAGCGCTCGTATTCATGCCCCAGGAAGTCGCCGATGACGATCAGCGACGTCTTGGTCAGGCCGTTGCCCCGCACTGTCTCGCCCAGGGTGCCCACGGTGCAGCGGAAGATCTTCTGGTCGGGCCAGGTGGCCTTGTAGACGATGGCCGCGGGGGTCTCGGGGGCATAGCCGCCCTCGATCAGCTCCCGCTGGGCGTCGGTGGCCAGCGACGTACTGAGGAACAGCACCATCGTGGCCCTGTGGGCCGCGAAGGACCTGATGCTCTCCCGCTCCGGCACCGGCGTGCGCCCCGCCGCCCGGGTGATGATCACCGACTGGGAGACCTCCGGCAGCGTGTACTCGGCCTTCAGCGCCGCCGCCGCGCCGCAGAAGGCGCTGACGCCGGGGCAGACGTCGTATTCGATGCCCAGCTTTTCCAGCGCGTCGAACTGCTCCCGGACCGCGCCGTAGATGCTGGAATCGCCGGTGTGCAGCCGCACGGTGGTCTTGCCCTCAGCCTCGGCCCTGCGGATGATTTCGACTACCTGCTCCAGCGTCAGAAGCGCGCTGTCGTGGATCTCGCAATCCGCCTTCGCGTAGTTCAAAAGCGCCGGGTTCACCAGCGAACCGGCCCAGATGATCACGTCCGCCTCGGAGAGCAGCCGCGCCCCCCGCACGGTAATCAGGTCCGCCGCGCCGCTGCCCGCGCCCACGAAATGTACCATATGTATCGCTCCTTTGCGTTCATGCTGTTTAACTGAATACATATTATCACAGCCTGCGCGCGGTGTCAACGCAGAAAAAGGTGTATCAATTCTCCGTTCAGGGGAAAAACGCTATTGAAAAAAAGCATCAAATCCGTTATATTATATATGTATGGCACCGTTGTATGGAATGATGATGTCGATATTGCGCCGGAACACCTGTACGAATGCAGCACCCCGGTCGTCAACACGGCGAACGCCTGAAGCGTACCGCCTTCGTCTATAATTTTGTAGAGTCACCAACGAGAGGAACCGCCCCATGAAGAACGAGAGCCAATGGCTGGAATGGGCCAAGGAGCTGCAGGACATCTCCCAGTGCGCGCTGGCCTACTGCAAGGATAAATTCGACATCGAGCGCTTTCAGCGCATACGGGACATCTCCGCCGAAATGGCCGCTTCGGTCGTGGACATGCCCTTCGAGACGGTCAGGGACATGTTCTGCGCGGGCACCGGCTACCAGACCGCCCGCATCGAGACTCGCGCAGCCGTCATCCGGGACGGGAAGATATTGCTGGTTCAGGAGGCCAGGGGCAAGTGGGCCCTGCCCGGCGGCTGGCAGGACTACGACCGGACCGTCCGGGAAAATACCGTCAAGGAGGTCCTCGAGGAGGCCGGCATGACCGTCAGGGCCACGCGGCTGATCGCGCTGCACGACTACCATCGGCACAACGAATTCAAGGTCCGCTTCCCCTACAGCATCTGCAAGGCCTTTGTGCTGTGCGAGTACGTCTCCGGCGAATTCCGGCCGAATATCGAGACCCTCGGCTGCGGCTTCTTCGCCCCGGACGGGATCCCGGAGGCGCTGGCCACCGGCAAGACCACGAAGGAACAGATCGAGATGTGCTTCCGGGCCGCGGCGGACGAGCACTGGCCCGTGGAATTCGACTGACAGGGAAAGAATATGAAAAAGATACTGTACATCATCAACGAGGGCCTGCGCAAGTTCACCTACGAGCGCACCGCAGGGCTGGTTCAGGCGATCAAAGGCGCCGATGAACCGATCAACCTGTACATCATGCGCAGCGACGGCTATACCGGCTTCTCCCCGGCCCACAACCGGGGCGAATCCAACATCTTCCGCCTGCCCGATTACGCGGCCTTCGACGGCATACTGCTGGACTTCAACAGCAATTTCAACGCCGGCACCAACTCAGGCGGCGCCAGCGGCGCGCAGCACTGCATACGGGCGGCGGCGGCCTCGGGCAAGCCGGTCATCTCCATCGCCAACCACATGGACGGCTTTTACTACGTCGGCATCGACAATTACGCGGCGATGACCGAGGTCATTCGCCATCTCCACCGGGAGATGGGCCTTACGGACTTCTGGTTCGCCATGGGTCCGGAGGACAACTACGAAAACCGGATCCGCACCCAGGCCCTGCGGGACTATTGCCGGGAAAACGAACTGCCCTGCGGGTACGACCGCTTCCACGCGGAGAGCTTCCTGCTGGAATCCGGCATGCACGCCTTCAAGCGGATGTACCGCCTGCACGGCCAGCGGCTTCCCCAGGCGGTGATCTGCGCCAACGACTCCATCGCCGTGGGCGTCTGCCGCGCCGCAGAGGCCAAGGGGCTCAACGTGCCCCGGGATTTCCTGGTGACCGGCTTTGACAACCTGGACATCTCCGCCTACCTGACGCCCTCCGTCACCACCGTGGACCAGCTCTGCTGGACGATGGGCGACGCCTGCATCGACATCCTGCAGCGCCTGTGGCGGGGTGAATCGATCCCCAGGGCAAACTATACGCCCACCCGGCTGGTGCTGCGGGAGAGCACCGGCTATCCCGATCCCCAGATGGCGGACGCGGCCCAGGATATCGTGAAATACATCAGCCGCGACATGCGCGCGACCGAGTTCACCTACCGGCTCAGCGCCATGCAGTACCAGCTGCCCTGGTGCGAATCCATCGAGGACATCTGCCGGGCGCTGACGCGCTGCGTGTCCTCGCTGAGCTGCAAGGGGCTCTTCCTGGTGCTGGACAGGGAGCTGTACGAATACGGCAGCGACTTTGAGCTGGGCGAGTCCGCCGACGGGCTCCAGGAGGCCTCCCACAGGCTGTGCACCGAGGGATACCCGGAATCCATGAAGCTGGTCTACGCCTGGCAGTCCGGCAAGGCGCCGGAGTTTCCGATGCGTGAGGTCCATGGCATGCTCCCGACGCTGGAGGACCTGGGCACCCGGGAAAACTACCTGTTTTTGCCGCTGCACTTCATGGAACAGACGGTGGGCTACCTGGTGGTGTGGGACTGCGTGGAGATGATGCACCTGAAATGCCTGTCCGGCATCATCAACACCCTCACGATGGCCATGCACAGCTACTATTCCCGCAGCCGCCTGGCCCACGCCAACCGGGTGCTCTCCGGCCTCTCCATGACCGATGACCTGACCGGGCTGTACAACCGGCTGGGCTATCACCGGCTGGTTCCCCGGCTGTTCAAGGAGGCCCATGACAGCGACAAGCAGCTGGGCGTGATCTTCATCGACATGGACCGCATGAAGCACTTCAACGACAGCTTCGGCCACGCCTACGGCGACCTGGCCATACAGTGCGTCTCCCGTGCCATACGCCGCGCCGGCAGCGAGGACGCCGTCGCCGTGCGCTACGGCGGCGACGAATTCCTGGTGGTCGTGCCCGTCGAAAGCGTGGAGGACGTGCGCCGGCGCATCGTCGCCATCCACAGGGCCATCCCCGTGGAGGCCAATGGGCTGGGAATGCCCGAGATTCCGAGCATCAGCACCGGCTTTGTGCTGACCGACCCCAGGGACGCCCGCTCCCTGGGCGACTACGTGGACGAGGCCGACCGGCTGATGTACGAAAACAAGAAGCTGCGCAGGGCGTGGCAGACGGAATAGATTGTTTATACGAGGGGGCAGGTAAATACTGATTTGTATACGCACACGCAGGGGCGGCAATATGCCGCCCCTGCGTGTGTTTTATGTCTGTCCTACTTCACCTTCACCTTCACGCTGGCGCGCACGCCGTTGTTGGCGATGGCGTAGATCGTGCAGCTGCCCTGGCCGACGGCGGTCACCTTGCCGCCATCGTCCACGGTCGCCACGTTGGCGTTGGTGCTGTAGAAGCGCACCTTCGCGACGTGGTCCAGCAGCTTCATGCCCGATTTCACGCCCTTCAGCTTCGCCTTCAGCGCGGCGCTCCTGCCCGCCTTCAGGGTCAGGCGCGTCTTGTTCAGCTTCACGGACCGCGTGTTGCATTCATGGTTCGTGTAGCCGCCGGTGATCGCGTGCACCTGCGGGCTGGCCTTGCCGAGATAGGTCTTCTTGCCGTCGACCTTCTTCCATGCCCGGACATAGGCCTTGTAGCTCTCCCGCTTGTCCAGCCCCTTGAACCGGACCGCGCAGGATTCCGCGGCACTGACGGTCTTCTTCAGCTTGAAATGCCTGTTGCACTTGGCGAAGAAGATGTCGTAGCCTTCCGCGCCCTTGACCTTCGTCCAGGCGATCTTCAGCGCCTTCTTGCTGCTGCCCGTCACCGTCATCCGCGCCAGCAGCGTGAAATCCGGATCCGCGGGCTTCGGCGTGGGCGTCGCCGTGGGCTTGACCGTGGGCTTGGGCGTCACAGTCGGCTTCGGCGTCTTCGTCGGCTTGGGCGTCACAGTCGGCTTGACCGTGGGCTTGGGCGTCTTGGTCGGCTTGGCCGTGGGCTTCGGCGTCTTCGTCGGCTTGGGCGTGGGCTTCGGCGTCTTCGTGGGCTTGGGCGTCGCCGTCGGCTTCGCGGTGGGCGTCGCCGTGTCCTCATAGGCCAGCGCATAGGTGGAGAACTTGTCGGTCTTCACCTCCACCTTCTTGCCGGTGCCGCTGGCGATGATCTCGGCCTTGCCGTCGTGCACCCGCACGATGTAGAACGTGCGCTTCACGCCCTTCGGGGCACGGAATGCCTTCGGCACGGTGATCGTGACGGTGATCTTGTGGCCCTTCAGGTCCGTCAGCTTCGTGGGCGTGTCGTCGCCGACCTTCTTATACATCGAAAAGTCGAGGTACTGGGCCACCTTCGCGCCGCTGTGTTCGGCGGTGACCGCCTTCGTCACCCGCTTCTTGTCCGCCTTGGAGACGGTGTCGTCGATATTCGTGGCGGTCATGTAAACCACCATGTTTTCGCCGGCCTCCACGCGCGCCAGCTCCTTCGGCGTCGCCAGGTCCTCAGCCACCGATTTGGTCAGGCCCTCCACCTTCATCGGGGGCACGTCCTCGGCCTTCTCCACCTCGGTGTCGATCTCGCCCTCGTCTTGCGGCTTCTCAGTGGGCGCGGGCGTCGCAGTCGGCGCGGCTGTCGGGGCCGCGGTGGGCTTCGCAGTCGGGGCCGCGGTGGGCTTCGCAGTCGGCTTGGGCGTCGGGGTCGGCTCGGCCTTCTTTTCTGTGATGGTTAGCGTCGCGCCGACGAAGGTGATCTTGTAGTTGTCGTTCCCAAGGTCGCCCTGGGTGATCTTATAGGTGCCGGGTTCCTCGCCCGCCTCGCGCGCCAGCTTGCCGGTCAGCTCGTCGCCGTCCGCCAGCCCGTCGGAGATGTAGGTCAGCTCGGGGTCGGCCTCGCCCTGCACCTTGGTCTTGTCCTCGGCGGTGATGGTGATGGGCTTTGGGTTGATGGCGAACGTTACCGTCGTTTTAGTGCAGCCCGCGTAATCGCCCTTGAAGGTGACGTCGGCCTTCGCAGCGTTCGTAGCCTTTACGTTGTCGCTGTACCTCACGGTGTAATCCGTGCCCGCCACCAGGGCCTCGCTGGTAACCTTGTCCTTCACCGTCAGCGCCGGCTCGACGGCCTTGCCGGTGTAGACCTGGGCCTCGGGCGTTTCGACCGTCGCGTCGTTGTGAATCCAGACGGCGTAGAAGGTGGTGTCCGCGGAGAGATTGACCTTGGCCTTGTTGGTATACGCTGTCCCGCTGCCGTCGGCCTCGGTGTTCCAGCTGCCAAAGCGATGGCCCCTCCACGTGAAGGCGTTCGCATTCAGCTCGGCTTCAGCGTCCTTTGCGATGGTCTGGTTTTCCATCGTGCCCGTGGCGGCGTCGCTGTTCTTGTCGAAGGTGACCGTCACCGCCTCGCCAAACACGGCTTCCTCGTCCTTCAAAGTCACTACATATCCGCTTCTGCTGCTCTTGAAGAACTTTGCCGGATCCGCGCCGCTTCCCTTCGCGGTGCTGAAGCCGCTGGTGATCTCTTTGTCGGTCAACGAACCGCTGGCGCCTGTGGCATCTACGCCGATGGGCTCGGCGGAACCGAAGCCTGTCTCAATAGCGATTCTTCTGCTGGATGTACCTGATTCGAGATCAACATCCCTCTCGGTATTTCCGCTGATGTTCACCGGGCCGGACAGTGTGAAACTGCCCATTGAGTTATACACACCCGTTTTGAATCCGGTGATCGTGCCGCCGGACATGGTGAATGCGTTAAGCTGACCAATCTTATCCACGCCTTTAGCGCCGTTGCCTTGTCCGTCGATCGTGCCGGCACTCATAGTGAAAATGCTCTGATACTGTAGCTCAACACCAACACCAAAGCCGGAGACCGTACCGCCATTCATGTTAAACGTGGCGGAACCAGCATTATCCGTAGAACAAACGGTCACACCCTTCGAACCCTCGACGCCTTGTCCGGTGATCTCGCCGCCGTCCATGGTGACCGTTCCACCACCGATCATTGAATCGCCGTTCTCCACGCCAATGTTTTTTGCGTTAATCTTCGCGCCGTCACGCATCGTGAAACTGACGCTTGTATTGGCGTTATACTTTAAGGCCTTCACGCCCTTGCCTTCGCTGCCGGTTGCATTGATCGTGCCGCCGGTCATGGTGAATTCAGCCTGGTTCGACACGCCAATGCTGGATTTACCTGTTGCATTGAGCGTACCGCCGGACATCTCGAACGTGCCGCCTTGAATAGAAACGCACTTGCCGTCTTCATTCGAAGCATTGATCGTGCCGTTGGACATCCTGAACGACGTATTACTGCCTCTGGTTAACACGCCCGTGTATTTTGCGTTGATAATCGCGCTTCCGCCCGTCATGTTGAAAACGGCAGGATTGCTACCCCCTTGGTTATACACAGCTATGCTGCTATTGCCGTTTGCATTGATCGTGCCGACGATCATGGTGAAGGTGCCTAAGTTATACACAACGTAACAGTTGCCGGTGCCTTCTGCACTGATCGTACCGCCGGACATCATGATGGAGCCGGCGTTATCCACAGCTCTGACAGAATTACCACCAGTTGCATTGACCGTGCCGCCGAACATGTTGAAGGTGCCGTTGTTTTCCACAACTTTGACGCCGGCATCCGTCGAGGTTGAACTGATCGTGCCGCCACCTACAGTGAGGGTTCCGCCTACGTTCACTTTAATACAAGGGTTGCGATTATCGCTTCTACCGATCGTGCCCACACTATCACCGTCAATTGTCAGGTTCGCCTGACTTGGCACCGTGATCTTGCCAGCGTCAGTCAGAGTAATCTTGCCAGCGCCAGTCAGCTTCAGCCTTGTTACGCCGTTCGTGGGCACATTCCAATTGCTGCTCAGGGTTACTTCCCCTGTTACTTCATAGTCGCCCGGCGTAGAGGGCGTGCCTGTGCTGGGCCATGGCGTCCAGTTTTCCCCGGCGTTCATCGCCAGCTCGGTCTCCGGGGGCAGCGCCTCGCCTTCGAGGGAATCGAGGCTCAGGTCGTTCAGGTCGAGGTCCAGGTCCTCGCCCAGCGCCAGCTCCAGGTCCCCGTCCAACGTGTCCACGTCCGCGCCCAGCTCGAGGTCCTGTTCGCCTTCCATGCCCTCGCCCAGCTCGAGCTCCTGTTCGCCGCCCTCGCCCTGGGTGTCATCGCCTTCCTCGCCCCCGATGACGATCTCACCGCCGAGGTCGATTGCCTGTCCGATGTCCTCCGCCGCCGCAAAAACCGACAGCAGCATTGCCAGCGCCATCACCAGCGCCAGCAGCTTCCGTGCATTCCGATGGCTTTAGTTAAAAAGAGGTGGGATAATGTCCGATTACGCTAAAGCAGGGTCAAATCCCACTCTTTTAACTCTTTGACAGTGACGGATCTGTCCATTGATTGATCCTCCAGGATTATCTGACATATCGCGTCAATTGTG
>JAFRJF010000067.1 GCA_017432405.1 Clostridia bacterium
CGCACGGCGATCAGGTCCATGATCTGGTCGAAGGACTTGTTCTGGGTCTTCATCTTTTTATAGATGGAGTAGAAGTGCTTCGGCCGGCCGTCGATCTCGCACTTGATGCCCGCCTCGGTGAGCCGGGCCTTCAGCTCCTGGGTCACCTGGGCGATCAGCTGCTCCCGCTCCTCCCGCTTCATGCCCACAAGGCGCACCAGCTCATAGTAGCCCTCGGGGTCGATGTAGCGCAGGGACAGGTCCTCCAGCTCCCATTTAACGGTGTAGACGCCCAAACGGTGGGCCAGCGGCGCGTAGATGTCCAGCGTCTCGCGGGCAATGGGCACCTGGCGCTCGGGCTTCTGGTACTTCAGCGTGCGCATGTTGTGCAGCCGGTCCGCCAGCTTGATCAGCACCACGCGAATGTCCTTGGCCATGGCCAGGAACATCTTGCGCAGGGTCTCCGCCTGGGCCTCCTCCCGGTTGGCGAAGTTCAGCTGGCTCAGCTTGGTCACGCCGTCCACCAGCAGGGCCACCTCGTCGCCAAACAGCTGCCGGATGCCGTCCAGCGTGCAGCCCTCCACGTCCTCCACGCAGTCGTGCAGCAGTCCCGCGGCGATGGTCGTGGCATCCAGCATCAGGTCTGTGAGGATCACCGCCACGGCCACCGGATGGCAGAAATAGGGGTCGCCGGACTTGCGCACCTGGTTGGCGTGGGCCTTTTCTGCGTATTCATAGGCCCTCTGTACCAGGCTCATGTCGTCGTCCGGGTGATACTTTCGGATGCGCCCGATCAGCTCTTCCGCGCTGATATAGGGCTTCATGGTCGTATCAGACATCTGTGATCCTCCTTTCCAATTCATAGACCGTTCAGTCGGGGTTTCCGTCGCGCCACTGCTGGATCAGCTGCCACACGGCGCTCTGTTCGGGGCTGGCCTTCGCCTGGGGGCTGCGGGCAATGGAGAAGGCCTGGGACGACCGCTCCAGCCTGAACAATCCCATGTCCGCCATCGCCAGGATCGACGCCACGGCGGTGACGTCCGCTGTGCCGGCCTCCTCCGCTGTCATGTGGACCAGCTGCCACAGCGACGTGCACCAGGCAGGTCGACGCCCGACGCGCATCAGCGCCAGGTAGACCTCCCGCATGATCGCCAAATCCGGCAGCAGCGCCGTCCATGCCGGGGTTTCCGGCAGTCGGAAGGCCTTCTTCGCCACAGCCTCCGTCAGCCACCGGCCCGGCACGCCCGCCAGCACGACGCGATCATACCCTGCGGGGATCTGCCCTACAGGTGGGCAAACGCAGACGGTGTTGAACGCCCTTGGGTCCTCCGGCAGACCGCCCACGACCAGGTCGGGCGGGCAATCCCCCGCGAGGCGCAGGAGCCGGCCCGCACAGGCCAGGTCTGAGGTGACGATCAACGTCCCCTGGGGGCGCTCCGCCATCCAGCTCGCCAATGTCGATTCGTCCAGCTGCGGAATCGCCGGCAAATTGGGGGGGATTTTTTCATTATAGATGATCTCTGTTAAGAAATCGCATTGTATCCGGGATTCATCCGTGACTTTTGACGACAAACGCGCCTCGGCATCCCCTTCGTTCAGCGCCCGCACCTCCAGCTCGGGCTCAGTGCGCCCCATCCAGGTATTCAGCTTGGGGACGAACAGCGCATCCACTTCGTCGGTCAGCGTGCCGGCCCGGGCGCCCTCCCGGAAGGCGATGCCGCCCAGACGGCATCCCCCCTGGGCCAGCGTCAGCTTCAGGTGCGCCCCCTCCGCCCCCACGGCCCGGGCTTCCACCACGCAGGCCCGGGTTCTGAACAGCGGTGCCGGATTGCCGAAGCCGGTGGGCTGCAGCGCCTCCAGCGACGTGATGAACAGCGGCGTGATCTCGTCGAAGTCCAGATCCGCGTCGTACTGCTTCACTGGGATGTAGGCTGCCGGGTCGACGTTTTCCAAAAGCCAGGCATCCATCGCCGCCCGGAAGTCCTCCAGTCGCTCGGGCCGAAGGGTCAGCCCCGCCGCCTGCTTATGGCCGCCAAAGCGCACCAGCGTGTCGGCGCAGCCCATCAGCGCCGCGTGGATGTCGACGCCCTCGATGCTGCGGCAGGAGCCGGTCAGCACGTCGCCCCCGCCCGCCAGCAGTACCACGGGATAGTTGTACTTTTCCACCAGCCGGGAAGCCGCCAGCCCGATCACGCCGGGATTCCAGTCGTCCCCCGTCAGGATCAGGGCCCGATGGGCGGCGAAGTTGAAGCCCTTCAGCTGGGCCTCCGCCTCCGCGAGGATGCGGGTCTCCACCGCTTTGCGGCGGGTGTTCTCCGCCTCCAGCGCTGCCGCCTCCGCCTGCGCCCTGGCGGGGTCCGTCTCCACCACCAGCGCCAGTGAACGCATGGCCGAGCCCAGCCGCCCGCCCGCGTTCAGCCGGGGCGCCAGCTGGAAGGCGATGGCCGTGGCCGTGACGCGCTTGCCTTCCAGGCCGGCGGCTTCGATCAGCGCCGCAATGCCCGTGCGCGGCGCTTCGTTGATGGCATCCAGCCCCAGGCGCACGATGACCCGGTTCTCGCCAGTCAGCGGCACCACGTCCGCCACCGTGGCCAGCGCCGCCACGTCCACCCAGGGCATGGCCTCGGCCTCGCCCCCCAGTGCCCAGACAAGCTTCCAGGCCACCCCCGCGCCGCAGAGGGACGGAAAGGGGTAGCCTGCCAGCAGCGGATTCACCACCGGACAGTCAGGCAGCGCGCCCTCGGGGGGCCTGTGGTGGTCGGTGACGATCACGTCCAGACCCAGCGCCTTCGCCAGCGCCACCAGCTCGACGCTGGTCACGCCGCAGTCCACGGTCACCAGCAGCTTCGCCCACCCGGTGATCTCCCGGATCGCGTTCTCATTCAGCCCATAGCCCTCGCTGTGCCGGGAGGGCAGGTAGACCCGGGCGTCCACGCCCTGGGATTTCAGCCAGCCCGACAGTATGGCCGACGCGCAGACGCCGTCCACGTCGTAGTCGCCGTACACGCAGATGACCTCGCCTGCATCCATGGCCCTTCGGATGCGCGCCGCGACCGTAGGCATGTCCGACAGCAGCATCGCATCGTGCAGGCTGTCGACGCCGGGGGTCAAAAACGCTTCCATGGCCTCAACGGAATCGACGCCCCGTCCCGCCAGCAGCCGGTGCAGCGCCGGGGACATGCCCTCCGGACAGGGAAAAGCGGGATCGGAACAACGCGCTTCGTATCGCAGCATAGTTTACCTCTTTAGTAATGGGGAAAAGAAGAATTAGGAACCGGCTCACGTCGATTCCTAATTCGGGTTGGTTTGTTCGATTAGGCCTTCTTCGCCTTGTTGGCGTTCAGCTTCTTATCCCACATGGCCCAGACCTGGCCGCTGAGCAGCACAGAGGAATAGGTACCGGCCAGCATGCCGACCAGCAGCGGGAACGCGAACTCCTTGATGGAGGACACGCCGAAGATGTACAGGCACACCAGCGTGAACAGCGTGGTCAGCGTGGTGTTGATGGTACGGGACAGCGTGCTGCTGACGGAGACCTCGACGACGTCCATCAGGTCCACCTGGGTGTAGCCCGGCTTCGCGCGGGTCTCGCGGATGCGGTCGAAGATGATGATGGTGTTGTTGATGGAATAGCCGACGATGGTCAGTATGGCCGCGATGAAGGGGCTGTTCACCTGGAACAGCTTGCGGAAGAACACCATGAACGCGCACATGATCAGGATATCGTGCAGCAGCGCGAACAGGGCCGCCGCGCCGGAGAGCGGGCTGAACCGGATCGCGATGTAGATCAGCATGCACACGAAGGCGATCAGCAGGGCCTTGATGGCGTTGGACAGCAGGTCGCGGCCGGCGATGGCGCTGACGTGGTCGATGGAGACGAAGCGGAAGTTCGGATACTTCGCGACCATCTCGCGCTCCAGCTGGGCGCGGACCTGGCTGGTCACGTCGTCCATGTCGATGAGGATGCGCAGCTGGAAGCCGGCCGACTCCGTCGGTTCGGCGACCGCTTCGGCATCGGCGGCAGCTTCGGCCTCACCCTCGGCGGGCGCTTCGGTGGCCTCGGCTTCGGTGCTTTCCTCAGCGGGCGCTTCGGTGGCCTCGGCTTCGGTGCTTTCCTCAGCGGGCGCTTCGGTGGCCTCGGCTTCGGCGGCCTCCTCGGCGGGTGCTTCGGTCTCGGCTGTCTCTTCGCCCGCTTCCTCAGCGGCCTCTGCCTCAGCCTGGGCCTGCTCGGCGGCAGCCTGCTCCTCGGCGATGCGCGCGGCCTCTGCCTCGGCGTCGTACTGGACGAACAGTATGTCGTTCACGCTGTAGCCGCCATCCTCGAGGGCCTTCTTCACGGCCTCCTCGACCGCGCCCTTGTCATAGGCGCCGAACATGTCGAATTCGACGATGTTGCTGCCGGCATAGCTCAGCGCGTAGCCCAGGGTGCTGATTTCCTGGTTGGTGGCGTTGCGGTAGCTGGTCTCGCTCGCGCCGGGGACGACAGAAACGACGGCGCCCTTGATCACGTCCTCCATGCCCTCGGTGGCGTCGGCCAGCTTCAGGCGGATCTGAAGGTCGGTCAGGCCGTCATGGACAATGCCCGACTTGTCGGGGTTCAGCAGGCCCAGGGTGGGCGTGACCGCCTCGGCGACCGCTTCCTCGACCACGGCCTCATCGACTGCTTCCTCGACGGCCTCATCGACCGCCGCTGCGACCTCGGGGTCCTCGGCGGCCGCCTCGGCGACCTCAGTAGCGGCCTTCTCCAGCTCGGCGGCCAGCTCGGCCTGCAGGGCGACGGAGGCGGCGGAGGGCGCGGCCTTGGTGATCTGGTTGTCGGTATAGCCGGAGGCATTCAGTAAGGTTTCGACGTCGCTGACGTCATAATCCTCGCCGACGGAGTAGTTCAGGATCGAACCGCCGGTGAAGTCAATGCCCAGATTCAGCCCCGCGCCGGCAATCTGCATGATCAGCGCGATGACGATGATTGCGCCGGAGATGCAGAGGAACAGGCGCGTATTCCCGGTAAACGTCTTTTTCATGCTCGTTCCCTCCTCTTAGCGCGTGTAGGCGCTGCGGTTGTTGATGCCCAGCTTGCAGATCAGGATCAGCAGGCCGCGGGTAACCACCACCGCGGTGAAGTAGGAAGCGATGATGCTGATCATCAGCGTGGTGGCGAAGCCCTTGATGGTGCCGGTGCCGAAGATCATCAGCACGACGGCGGCGATCAGCGTGGTCACGTTGGAATCGAGCACGGCGCGGCCGGCGTTGCGGAAGCCGAACTTCACGGCGTTCAGCGGCGTGCGGCCTTCCTTCAGCTCCTCACGGAAGCGCTCGAATATGACCACGTTGGCGTCGACGGCCATGCCGATGCCCAGCAGGATACCGGCGATGCCCTGCAGCGTCAGCTGCGCGCCCGAGATGGCCAGGGCGTAGAACACGATCAGCACGTAGATCAGCAGGGCCATGTCCGCCGCCACGCCGGGCAGGCGGTACATCACCAGCATGAACACCAGCACCAGGATCAGGCCCACGATGCCGGCGATGATGGCGCCGTCGATGGCCTCGATGCCCAGGGTGGCGGAAATGGCGCGGGTCTCGACCTCGGCGATGTCCATCGGCAGCGCGCCGGACTGGATCAGCATCGCCAGGTTGCGGGCCCAGTTGTAGGAATCCTCGGAGGTTTCCTGACTGGAGCCGGTGATGATGCCGTTGCCGCCGGCGATCACGGCCTGCACCGTGGGGGCGGAAATCAGATCATCGTCCAGGTAGATGGAGATGGCCTGGCCCAGGAACTCGCGGGTGGCGTTCTCGAAGGCCTTCGCGCCGGCGGCGTCCAGCTCGAAGCCCACGCCGTACAGCGTCTTTTCATCGTTGGCGTACTGCACGCCGGCCTGCTTGATGTCCTTGCCCTCGACCACCACGTTGCCGTTGGGGTCGCGGAACTCCAGGTGCGCCGGGGTGCCGATGATGCGGGCGACCTCCTCGGGGTCGTCGACATCGGGGATCTCGACCAGTATGCGATCGGTGCCCTGTATGGCCACGTTCGCCTCGGTGAAGCCGGCGTTGGTCAGGCGGGTGCGCAATGCGGACACCGTGCCCTCCAGCAGGCTTTCATAGTTGTCCATGCTGGTATCCGTGGCGATGTATTCCGTGGAAACGCCGCCGCGCAGATCCAGGCCCAGGCTGATGGCTTCGCCCACGGGCTTGAGATAAGTCGACTTGCCCGGGATGCGAAATCCCTTCAGCGCCAGGAACGCCGCGACCACGATCAGCACCGCGACGATCACCAGTTTGATCAAACTCTTCTTCATTCGGTCCGTCCTCCCTGCTCTTGGCTGCATAAACAGCCATTTCAGCATATATCATACAACAGGTTATTATACTCTTAAAATCCGAACCCGTCAATATGCCCACCCCCCGCAAAAGGGGTGGTGTTTTGCGCAGTTTAGGTTAAAAGGTATAAAAATGGCGCCGCCGCGCTATGCGGTGGCGCCATTGGCTGTGCCTATGGGGTCAAGCCCCCGGGATCAGCGGCCGAACTGGCAATCGTTGTTGCCGGAATCGGTGGTCCACATCTCCAGCATGTTGATGGGATCGTTGAAGTCGGCCAGCCAGCCCTCGCGGGCGAAGTCGAAGTTGCCGTTCTTGCGGTCCTCAAGGAACACGTTCCAGTCCATGCTGCGGATGGTCATGTTGATGCCCACAGCCGCGAAGTCCTGCTGCATGCACTCGGCGGCGGCAATGTGGCCGGAGTTCTCGTTGGTCAGGTACTCGATGTTGATGGGGGTGTTGGCGGACAGCATGTTGTTGTCGTCAAACTCAAAGCCGGCCTGCTTCAGCAGCTCGATGGCGCCGTCCACGTCGGGCTCCAGCTCGTAGTAGCCCACCAGCTCCTCGCCGTCGGAGGTAGTGGCGGTCACGGGATAGGTGTAGGCGTCGTCGTTCTGCTTGAACACGCCGCCCTGGCCGTCGGCCATGCCCTCGGGGATGTAGGCAGTGGCGACCTTCTGGCCGTTCTGGGCCACGGTCTCGATGATGTACTCGCGGTCGATCAGCTTGGAGAAGGCTTCGCGCATGGCGGCGGCCTGCTCCACGGTCTTGCCGTCGAACAGGTGGGACTTCACGTTGAAGGCGGCATAGTAGGTGCCCAGGTTGTCGATGACCTTGTACTCGGGGTTGCCCTGCAGGTTGGCCTTCTCGTCGGTGGGCACGGAGTCGATGAAGTCCACGTCGCCGGCCTGGTAGGCCGCATAGATGGCGGTGTCGTCAGCGGACAGCATGAACTGCAGCTGGTTCAGCTTCACGTTCTCGGCATCCCAGTAGTTGGGGTTCTTGGTGTAGGTCATAGAGGTGTTGTGGGTCCACTCGGTCAGCGTGTAGGGGCCGGAGGTCACGAAGCCGGCCTCCAGGGCCCACGCGCCGGGATTCTCCTGCCAGCCCTCGGCGGCCTCGACGGCGTGCTGGGGAACGGCGTAGAAGGCGGGGAAGGCCATCAGGTCCAGCATGTACGCGCAGGGCGCGTCCAGCTCGACGGTCAGGGTCTTGCCATCCTCAGAGGCGGTCACGGCCAGGTTGTCCGGATAGCCCTTGATGCCGTTGAACATATAGCTGTAGTCCGCGGCGGTCTGGGGATTGGCGGCGCGCTTCCAGCTGTACTCGAAGTCCTTGGCGGTCAGGTCGGTGCCGTCGGACCACTTCAGGCCGTCGCGCATGGTGAAGGTGTAGGTCAGGCCGTCCTCGCTCATCTCATAGCCGGTGGCGAAGTCGGGCACCAGCTCCTCATTGGCGTTGTAGGTGTACAGGCCGCCGAAGGAGGCGATGGCCAGGCAGGCGCCGTCCACAGAGCTGTTCAGGGCGGGATCCAGGTAGTCCGGCTCGGAGGCCAGGTTCAGCTTCAGGGTGTCAGAGCCCTCGACGGTGGCGTACTGGAAGTACTTGAAGCCGAACAGGTTGGCGTAGATGCCGTCCACGGTGGAACGCTGCATATAGTCGTCATTGTAGTAGTAGATCGGGATGACCGCGTAGGTGGACATCAGGATGTCCTCGGCCTGGTGCATCTTGGCTTCGCGGGCGGCGAAGTCGGTCTCGGCCTTGATGTCCGCGATCAGCGTGTTGTACTCGGTCCAGTCGGGCTCAGAGCCCGCATCGGCCATGGCGGCGATGCAGGAGAAGAGCATCATCATGGCCAGCAGTGCTGCAAGCAGCTTCTTCATAGGGATTCTTCCTCCTAAAAGATATTATCTTAAACGGCATATCGCCGTTTGAGACCAGGTCAATGTGGTTCCTATTCGTGGGGGTTCCAGCAGGCGATGCGGTGGCCGGGGCCGATTTCCGAAAGGCCCGGGCACTCCTGGGCGCAGCGCTCGGTGGCAAAGCGGCAGCGGGTGCGGAACGCGCAGCCCGAAGGCATGTTCAGCGGGCTGGGCACGTCGCCCTCCAGCGGGATACGCTTGCGGGTGCGGGCCGTGTTGGGATCGGGGATCGGTATGGCCGAGATCAGCGACTGGGTATAGGGATGCATCGGATGGGTGATGACCTCGTCGGCATCGGCAATCTCCACGATGCGGCCCAGGTACATCACAGCGATGCGCTGGCTGATGTGCTTCACCACTAGCAGGTCGTGGGCAATGAACAGGTAGGCGATGCCCAGCTTCTGCTGCAGATCCTCGAAGGTATTGATCACCTGAGCCTGTATAGACACGTCCAGAGCGGAAACCGGCTCGTCGCAGACAATGAACTTCGGATCCACAGCCAAGGCGCGGGCGATACCGATGCGCTGGCGCTGGCCGCCGGAGAACTCATGGGCATAGCGGCGGGCATGGTCGGAATTCAGGCCCACCAGCCGCAGCAGCTCGTTGATGCGCGCCGTCCGCTCGCCCTTGGTGCCGTACAGCTTGTGAATGTCCAGAGGCTCGCCCACGATGTCGGAGACCGTCATGCGGGGGTTCAGCGAAGAATACGGGTCCTGGAACACGATCTGCATTTCCCGTCGGAAATTATGGATGTTCTGGGGCGTGATCTGCTGGCCGTTGTAGATGATCTCACCCGAGGTGGGCTTGTACAGATGCAGGATCGTGCGGCCCACAGTGGTCTTGCCGCAGCCGCTCTCCCCCACCAGGCCCAGCGTCTCGCCGGGTTTGATTTCAAACGAAACGCCGTCCACAGCCTTCAGGGGCTTGCTGGAAAACCAGCCGGTGCGAACGGGAAAGTGCTGCTTCAGGTCCTTGACCTCAAGGAGGTATTCACTCATTTGGATTCAGCCCCCTTTTCAGCGGCGGCCTCGTCGTAGACCTGCTTGACGTTCATCCAGCAGGAGGCCTTGTGGAAGTCGTTGATGTCCAGCTCTTCGGGCAACTCGTTCAGGCAGATCTTCATGCAGTTGTCGCAGCGGGAAGCGAAGGCGCAGCCCTTGGGCATGTTGGTCAGGTCCACCGGCGAACCGGCGATGGGGATCAGCCGCTCGTGTCCGGTCTCCAGCCGCGGGATCGAGCGCAGCAGCCCCTTGGTATATTCGTGACGGGGGTTGTAGAATATCTCGTCGGCGGTGCCGCGCTCGCAGATGCGGCCGGCGTACATGACGATGATCTCGTCACACATGTCGGCGATGACGCCCAGATCGTGAGTGATCATGATGATGGCCATGCCCATCTTCTTCTGCAGCGACTGCATCAGCTCCAGGATCTGTGCCTGTATGGTCACGTCCAGAGCGGTGGTGGGCTCGTCGGCGATCAGTATGTCCGGCTCGCAGGCCAGGGCCATGGCGATCATCACGCGCTGTCGCATGCCGCCCGACAGCTCGTAGGGATACTGCTTCAGCCGCTTCTCAGGCTCGTTCACGCCCACCAGCTGGAGCATCTCCATCGCCCGGGCGTTGGCCTGCTCGCGGTTGCGGTCGGTATGCAGCAGTATGGCCTCGCGCAGCTGGTTGCCGATGGTGTACACCGGATTCAGCGAGGTCATGGGGTCCTGGAAGATGATGGAGACCCGCTTGCCCCGGAATTGACGCATCTGCTTCTCGGAATATTTGACGATGTCCTCGCCGTTGAACAGGATCTGGCCGCCGGTGATGCGGCCCGGCTCCACCAGTATGCGCATGATGGAATAGGCGGTGACGGACTTGCCGCTGCCGCTCTCGCCCACGATGCCCAGCACCTTGCCCTTGTCAAGGTTGAAGGAGATGCCGTTGACGGCGCGTACCTCGCCGGAATCGACGTTGAAGGATGTGCACAGGTTCTTGACCTGCAAAAGAGGTTCGTTCATCCTCATTACCTCCTCAGCTTCGGGTCGAAGGCGTCGCGCAGGCCGTCGCCCAGCAGGTTGAAGCTCAGCACGATCAGGCAGATGATGACCGCGGGGAACACCATCTTATAAGGATAGCTCTGCATGCCGCCGCGGGCCGCGTTGGCCAGCGAACCCAGCGAGGGCATCGGCGCCTGCACGCCCAAGCCGATAAACGACAGAAAGCTCTCGGTAAATATGGCCGAGGGAATCTGCAGCGCCACCGAGATGATGATGACGGACATGCAGTTGGGCAGGATGTGCTTGCGGATGATGCGGCCCGGCTTCGCGCCCATGGCGCGGGCGGCCAGCACGTATTCATTGTTTTTAATGGAAAGGATCTGGCCGCGCACCAGGCGGGCCATGCCCACCCAGTACAGCACGCCGAATACCACGAACAGCGAGATCATGTTCGGCCCGATCTTACTGACGATGCTGCCCTTCAGCGCGTTTCCCAGCACCTGGTTCATCACCACGGACAGCAGCACCACCATCAGCGTATCGGGCAGCGAATAGATGATGTCGACGATGCGCATCATCACCATGTCCACCTTCCCGCCGAAGTAGCCGGATATCGAGCCGTACAGCAGCCCGATGACCAGCACGATCAGGCTGGCGAACAGGCCCACCGCCAGAGAGACCCGCGCCCCGTAGAGCACGCGGATGAAGTAATCCCGACAGAGCTCGTCGGTGCCGAAAATGTGCGGGAAGATCTTCTGGCCCTCGTCGATGGCCTTTTGCTCGTTCTTGGAATAGGTGAAGGGCGCCAGATTCTTGGCCGTCTTGTCCCGCTTGCCGTTGACGGTGATCATCTGCTCGTAGCTGTAGGGGTAGAACATGGGCACGATCACGATGGTCAGCACCAGGCAGATCAGAACGACCAGGCTGATCATCGCCAGCGGGTTCTTGCGCAGCTTGCGCATGCCGTCGCGGAAAAATGTGGTGGATTCCCGCATGGTCTCGTGCTGGGCCTTCTCAGCATCGGAAGCCTTTTCAAACTTGCTTACGTCGATTTGCAGGCTGAGGAGGTTTTTCTTGGGCAGCTTGTCCGCGTTATACGTCATATTCATCCCTCCTCAGTCAAAGGTGATCCTCGGGTCGACCAGCTTGTACACCAGGTCGCTGAGCAGCGTGGCGATGACCATCAGCACCGCCAGGAAGATCGTGGTCGCCATGATCAGCGGATAATCCTGGTTGTTGATGCTTCGCACGAACTCGGTGCCCAGCCCGCCGATGGTAAACACCGTTTCCACCACCATGGAGCCGGTGAGGATGTAGGCCACCATCGGGCCCACATAGGTGATCACCGGGATCAGCGCGTTGCGCAGCGCGTGCTTGAAGATGACCAGCGAATCCCGCACGCCCTTGGCTCGAGCAGTGCGAATGTAATCCTGCCCCAGCACGTCCAGCATAGAGGACTTGGTCAGGCGGGTGATGTAGCTCATCGGGTACAGCATCAACGAAATCACCGGCAGCACGTAGTTGGGATTGTTGGCGTCGAACACGCCAACCCACTTCAGCGTCAGCGCGAACACCAGCAGCAGGATCGTGGCCAGTATGAAGCTGGGCACCGACACGAACAGCGTGGTCAGGAAGATGATGAGCCGATCCGGCCAGCGATTGCGGCACAGCGCGGCGACAGAGCCCAGGATCAGCCCCAGCACCACCGCCCACAGGGCGGCCATGCCGCCCAGCTTCGCCGAAACGGCGAACTTTTCTGAGATGATCTGGGAAATGTCTCGCCCTGTCTTCAGCGATACGCCGAAGTCACCGTGCAGCAGGTTCCTCAGATAGATAAAGAACTGCTGGTGCACCGGCTTGTCCAGGTTGAAGCGGGCCTCCAGCGCGGCCTGCACCGCGGGGTCGGGAGCCTTTTCCTTGGCGAAGGGCCCGCCGGGGATGGCGTTCATCGCGAAAAACGTGATCGCCGAGATGATAAACACGGTGACCACGGCCAGCAGCACGCGCTTGACTGTGTACTTGAGCATTGAAAACAACCTTTCCGGATTTAGACGGCGTCCAGACCTGAGCCGATTTGACGGCTCCGAGGCGTAAAACGGAACGCGTTCTTATTTACCATGCTTGTTATTATAGCATATTCTATTAGTAAAGTCTACATGTCGCATCGTTTTTTTCCCGAATGTAACGCAGCAGGTAAAGAATCCCGCTCCGCCATTGACAAGCCGCTCCAAACATGTTACAATCGATATATCCGATCAGGTGACAGGGAACATGTCCCGGGGCAAGGCACGGCAAGAGAATGCGCGCCACAGGCTGGAAGCGCGCAACGCGGCGGCCTTGGGATACCGGCCCTCGATGAGCGGCGTTTCGCGCGCGTTATTGCGCGAATGAGTGGTTTTACAAGCAGGGTGGAACCGCGGATGCAAGGCATTCGTCCCGGCAGAGGGGCGGGTGTTTTTTTATTGTCTACCATATTAAAGGAGTGTATTGGATATGGATCGCGAACAGTTTCTTGAAGTCTACCGCCATTCCCTGGCCCACATATTGGCCAAGGCCGTGATGGAGATCTTCGGCCGGGAGAACGTGCAGATCGCCATCGGCCCGCAGATCGCCGACGGCATGTACTACGACTTCCTGCTGCCCCGGGGCATCAGCACCGAGGACTTCCCCGCCATCGAGCAGAAGATGAAGGAGATCATGAAGCGCAAGGAAGCCTGGACCCGCAAGGTGGTCGGCAAGGAAGAGGCGCTTCAGATCTTCAAGGGCCAGAAGTACAAGGAAGAACTTATAAACGACCTGCCCGAGGGCGAGACCATCACCGTGTACTATACCGGCGACGACTTCGTGGACCTGTGCCGAGGCCCCCACGTGGAGAACTCCGCAGAGCTTTTGAGCGTGGCCTACAAGATCCGCGCCGTGTCCAGCGCCTACTGGCGGGGCGACGAGAAGCGGGATTCCCTGCAGCGCGTGTACGTCTACGCCTTCCCGGACCAGCAGCAGCTGAAGGCCCACCTCAACATGATCAAGGAGGCCCAGGAGCGGGACCACAAGAAGATCGGCAAGGAGCTGGACCTGTTCATGTTCGACGAGACCGCCCCCGGCATGCCCTACTGGCTGCCCCGGGGCTGGAAGCTGTACCAGACGCTGCTGGCCTACTCCCGCAAGCTGCAGGCCCGGCACGGCTACACCGAGATCTCCGCGCCGCTGATCAACAAGAAGAAGCTGTGGGTCATCTCCGGCCACTGGGCCCACTACCAGAACAACATGTTCATGGTGCCCGGCTTGGAGGGCTTTGTAGCCGCCGACGCCGAGATCCCCGGCGTGCTGGACAACCCGGCGGACGGCCTGGACGAAATGGCGACTGTGAAGCTCGAAAAAGGCGCGCCGGTTTTCAACCGCGACCTGGACGACACCATGGGTGCAAAGCCCATGAACTGCCCCAACGCCATGATGACCTACCGGCGCACGCTGCATTCCTACAAGGAGCTGCCCATCCGCTACAGCGAGTATGACGTGCTGCACCGCAAGGAGAAGTCCGGCCAGATGAACGGCCTGTTCCGCGTGCAGGAGTTCCGCCAGGACGACGACCACACCTTCGTCATGGAGAGCCAGATCGAGAGCGAAATCGCCGACATCATCTCCATCGCCGACGAGATCTATTCGACATTTGGCGTCACCTACCGCGCCGAGCTGTCCACCCGCCCCGAGGACTTCATGGGCGACATCGAGGTCTGGAACCGGGCCGAGGCCGCGCTGAAGAAGATCCTGGACGACAAGTACGGCGAGGGCGGCTACGAGATCAACGAGGGCGACGGCGCGTTCTACGGCCCGAAGATCGACCTTCAGATCAAGGACGCCCTGGGCCGGGAGTGGCAGTGCGGCACCATCCAGCTGGACTTCCAGCTGCCCCACAACTTCGGCCTGACCTACGTCAACGCCGAAGGCAACCAGGAGATGCCCGTGGTCATCCACCGCGCCATCTACGGGTCTCTTGAGCGCTTCATCGGCATCATCATCGAAAACTTCAAAGGCGCCTTCCCCTTCTGGCTGAACCCCTACCAGGTGGCCGTGGTGCCGATCCGCCCCGAGCACAACGACTACGCCCGCAGGGTGGCCGAGCGCCTGGAGGACGAGGGCATCCGCGTGGAGGTCGACTACGCCGACATCAACATGAACACCAAGATCAAGAACTTCAAGACCATGAAGGATCCCTACATCGTGGTGGTTGGCGACAAAGAGGCCGCCGAGGGCACCGTGGCCATCACCGTGCGCGGCCAGAAGCAGCAGCTGCACAACGTGCCGCTGGAGACCCTGGTGAAGATGTGCAACAAGATGAACGACGAGCACAGCCTCGAGCTGATCGGGGAAACACCTGTGGATTAAATCAGGAATTAGGAATGAGGAATTGAGTTAGCCATGAGGACAGTGGCGCGGTTCAAATCAAAGAAATCCCGCCAGGGATTTCCCCCGCCATTCCTCATTTCTAATTCCTCATTCCTCATTTATATTCAGTCTTCATTTGCGAGGAGTAATAGATATGATAGCAAATTATCCTCCCATGGGCTGGAACAGCTGGGATTGCTACGGCGCGGCGGTCAACGAGGCCCAGGTGCGCCAAAACGCCGAATACATGGCGGAACATTTAAAGGACTTCGGCTGGGAGTACGTGGTGGTGGACATCCAGTGGTACAACCCCACCTCCAGCTCCCACGAATACGAGCCCTTCGCCGAGGAATGCATGGACGGATACGGCCGCTTCCTGCCGGCGGAGAACCGCTTCCCCAGCGCGGCGGGCGGCGCGGGCTTCAAACCGTTGGCTGACTATATCCACGGCCTGGGGCTGAAGTTCGGCATTCACATCATGCGGGGGCTGCCCCGTATGGCCGCGCACCGCCGCCTGCCCATCGAGGGCAGCGCCTACGGCTGCGCGGACGTGGCAAACCCCAATTCCATCTGCGCCTGGAACCCGGACATGTACGGCGTGCGGCAGGACCACCCCGGCGCGCGGGACTACTATGACAGCATCTTCCGCCTCTACGCCCGGTGGGGCGTGGATTACGTCAAGTGCGACGACATCGCCCGGGAATACCCCCACTGTCAGCGTGAGATCGAGCTGATCAGCGAAGCCTGCCGGGGCTGCGGGCGGGACATCGTGCTGAGCCTGTCCCCGGGCCCCGCGCCGCTGGAGCAGGCGGAGCACCTGAAAAAATATGCCAACCTGTGGCGCATCACCGACGACTTCTGGGATGAGTGGCCGCTGTTGAGGGCCATGTTCGAGCGGGCGGAGAAGTGGTGCGTCCACGCGGGGCCTAGCCACTGGCCCGACGCGGACATGCTGCCCGTGGGGGCCCTGCGCCAGTGCTACGACAGCCATCCGAGGGGCAAATGGACGAGCTTCACCGAAGCTGAGCAGCGCACGATGCTGACGCTGTGGTGCATGCTGCGATCGCCGCTGATGGTCGGGGCCGAGCTGACGAAGAACGACGACTTCACCCTTGCCCTGCTCACCAACCGGGATGTGCTGGCCATCGAAAGGGAGAGCTGGTGCGCCCACCCGCTGGTTTCCACGGCGGACGAATGCGCCTGGATCGCCCCCCGGAAGGACGGCGCAGGCTGCTATGTGGCGGCCTTCAACCTGTCGGACCGCATCCGCCGGATACAGGTGGACGAGGACTGTCTCGAAGGCGCACCCGCCCGCGCCACCGAGCTGTGGACCGGCCGCACGGCCCGCCGCGGCCTGACCGCAAAGCTGGCCCCCCACGACGCTGCGGTGTGACGGGTGGACTTCTGATTTGTCGCAACGCGACAAATCAGAAGTCAGGGGTTAGGTTTTAGGGATTAGGGGTTAGGGAACGGCCGGAAAACCGAACTGTGTACGATGTAGGGGCGCCGATGCGGCGCCCGGCTTGCGACGATGCGCGAGGTTGTACCTCGCGATCAACGAAGCGAAGCCAGTCCTTCAGCATCCTCCCCTAACCCCTAAACCCTCAACTTCCCGTCCGCCCATGGAACCGGTTCTTGCTCTCCAGCAGCTTCAGGTCGGAGAAGCGCAGGCCGTCGTCAAAGTTGAAGTGGCCCTTTCGCTGCTCGCACAGGCCATATTCGAAGGTCACCGGTATGCCGTTTACCTCCACGGCGGAGGCGTCAAGGGTCAGCTGTTTCAGCTTCTGCCGGACCTGTTCGCCGTCCACGCCCTTTGCCAGCACCAGGAACTCGTCGCCGCCGGTGCGCACCACCGCGTAGCAGGCCTCGCCGAAGTGCTTCTTCAGAAGGTCCGCCAGCGCCCGCAACAGCCGGTCGCCGTCGGCATGGCCGTGGATGTCGTTGACGACCTTCAGGTTGTTCAGGTCGATGGACACGAAGGTGATGGGCCAGTCCCCTTCCGAAGGCGTTTTTTTATTCCATACCTCCAGGTAATTGCGGTTGTACAGTCCCGTCAGATAGTCCTTGTAGGCGATCTCCTGCAGCCGCGTCTTTTCCTTCTGCTCGTATTCCTCCTGCAGCCGCCGGGTGATGCGCCGGGACCGGGCCCGAATGATCAGCAACGTGATCAGCGCCAGCAGCAGCGTCCCCAGCAGTATCGCCCCGAGACGCACCCGGGGATCCTCATACCAGGCAAAGCGCTTGACGATGGGGAACGTGATCTCCTGCAGCACCGCGTCGGTTTTGTAATCCCGGATGCCGAAGTGGAAGGTGTAGGTGCCCCCGCTGAGGTTGGTGTAGCTGATGTCGCCGATGTTGCTCAGCTGATCGAGGGTCTCCTCCGTATCGAAGCCCTCCAGGCGGTAGAACACGAAGGGATTGCCGGTCTGGAAGGTCAGCACGTAGGCGTTGATGTCGATGCGCCGCACATCTGAATCAAGGGTACAGGGATCGCCGGGGCGCACATAGAGCGCCTGACCGTCGGCGCTCACGCTGTCGATCACCAGCTGGTATTCCCCCGCCTCGGCGCCGGAAAAGTCGGTTTGCAAGCTGAATACGCCGCCGGAGCCGCACACGTACAGCAGGCCGTCGGTCAGGCACTGATAGGAATTCGGGGTCACCTCGTAGGGCAGGCCGTCCACGTGCCGGTAGGGCAAGTAGCGAGGCGCGTCGTCGTGGAGCAGGGAATCCTCGGTGGTCTGGTAGATGCCGGTGCCGGTGAACACCCAGGCGTCCCCGTTGGGCATGGCCAGCAGGTCCAGGTTGTTGGTGGAGGGGAAATTCGTGATCGCGGTAATGCTGCCGTCGTCGTGCAGGAAGTCGATGTCGTTGCCCGTCACCAGCCACAGCCCGCCATGGGCTTCGCTGCGGTAGGCCTTCATGATGACGTCGGAGCTGAGGCCGTCCTTGGTGGTGATGCGCCGAACGACCCTGCCCTCCCGCACCAGGTAAAAGCCGTTGCCGTCCGAGCCCAGGTATACGGTGTCGCCAAACTGGAACGCGCAGAGGATCCTGAACGCCAGCGCGTCGGGATCGTCCAGCACATTTTCGATCCCGTCCGCCGTCACCCGGTAGGCGCCCTTGTCGGTGCCGATCAGCACGCCGTCCGCCACCGGGGTGATGGAGCGGATGTTGTCGGACAGCAGCGTCGGGTAATCCCGGGAGGTGTAGCTGACGAGGACGCCCTCCGGAGTATAGCGCATCAGGCCCTTCTTCATCGTGCCGATCCACAGGCTGCCCTCCCCGTCCGCCAACAGCGCGCGCACGCGGGTCCCCGCCAGCCCCTCGAGGGCCTCGATGGCGGTGGGCGTAAAATCGGCGGCGTTCAGTGTGACCAGGCCGGCGTCGTGGCCGATGAACAGCGTGTCCCCGATCCGCTGGATCGCGTTGACCACCATGGAATCCAGCCCGGCGCTCTGGCTCACGTCCCCGAACTTGCTGCGGGAGACCTCCAGCACGCCCTGGCGGGAAGAGGCGAACCAGTAGTTACCCTCCCGGTCCACCAGCATCTGGTCCACGGAGTTGTCCATCAGCAGGTTCTGCCTGCGAATGCGACCCTGCACATAGATGGCAATGCCGTTGTCGGCGCAGAGCCACAGGGCCCCGTCGGCGTCGCAGCGCAGGTCGTTGATGCAGGAGAGCCCGTCCATCGTCAGCAGGTCGACCTGGTTCAGGTCCCGGTCGAACACCAGCACCTCATTGCCCGAGGTACCGGCCAGCCAGGTGCCGTTCGCCGAATCGCGGCAAACCGAGCGCAGCGCGTAATCGTCGTCCACCGACGCCCAGCGGACCTGTTGACCGTCCCAGGCGCACAGCCGGCCCGACTTGGTGACGCAGAACATGCTTTTTCCATCGGGGCACAGCAGGCGGTCGACCCTCTCAGCCTCCAGCTCCGGGATGTCCAGCCGGTGGATGGTATCCTCCTCCACCACGCCGAGGCCCGATTCCAGGCCCAGGACCAGCCTGCCGTCCGGCGCGAAGGCCAGGCAGCTCACGCCGTTGGCGTTCTCCCCGTTCTCCATGGGGATGGACTGGAAATCGTTGTCCGCATAGCGGAACAGGCCCTTGTCGGAGGTAGCGATCCACAGCACGCCGTCCTCACCGGCCTCCAGGTCGCAGATGCGGGTGACACGCTTGTAGGCAAAAGTCTTGAAGTGCTTGCCGTCGTAGCGAACCAGCCCGCCATAGCCGCCGATCCAGATGAAGCCGTCGCTGGTCTGGGCCACCGCCTGGGTGGAGGTGGACAGCAGGCCGTCCTCGGAAGTGAATATCTTTTGGGCGTTTCCGTCGATGTACAGGTCCTTTTCATCTGCCGACGCGCCGACAGCACAAAAGACAACCACTGACAGGAATATCAGCGCTACAGCGAGCAGCCTTTTCATTCTTTCACCCTTGTTTCTCTTCCCCTGCGGGCAAACGCGCCGCCCGTAAGGTCATTGGATATAAAAACCAAAGATATTAAACCAGCATGTCCGCGCTAGTGCAAATGTTTTTTCTCTCAACCAATTATCGTTATGTCGATAAAAGCCGGTTCCCTTCACTTACCAGGGAAACCGGCTGTCCACAATATTTTGTTTCATACGTCCAGGTCGATATGCGCTTCCAGCGCCTTTACCAGGGCCTCCAGCCCGGCCCGGTCCGCCTCCGAAAAGCGGTTTGGGACGGGACTGTCGATGTCCAGCACAGCGACGACACCGCCGTGC
>JAFRJF010000068.1 GCA_017432405.1 Clostridia bacterium
CTGGTCTTCCTCGGTGACCTCGTACCAGGGCTTCATGACGCGGTTGCCGTCCTTGTCGCGGGCCTGGCCGTTGGCGTCCAGGCAGCACGCGCCGGAGTTGATCAGGTGGATGAAGCCGCCGTTCTCCTTGGCCTTGCCCTCCAGCTCATAGCCGGTGCAGCGCTTGACGGCCTCGGGGCTCCAGTAGGTGCGCACGTCGGCGAACATCTGGGCGCGGTTGGTCAGCAGCTTCATGAACAGCATGCCCAGGCCGTTCAGCACGTCGTTCTCGGTGGCGAACACATAGGGCTCGCGGGCGCCGTTGTGGTCGAAGGACGTGTTCAGCATGGCCTCGGGATAGTCGCAGTTCGGATAGAAGTCGGTCCACTGGCGCTGGCCCTGGAAGCCGCCGGCGATGGCGTTGTGGCCCACGGCCTCTTCCTCGTTGCCCTTGGGCAGGTTGGGGTTGCCGTTGAGCAGGTCCTTGATGATCAGGTACATCTTCAGGGTGAACTCCCAATCCTTGTCCTTGTCCTCGCGGCTCTTCTGCAGGGATTCGGGGTTCTTGTCGAAACCCTCGATGACGTTCTTCTCGGCCCACTTCTTCAGCTTCTTGTATTCCTTCTCGTCGTAGATGCCCAGCGTCATGCGGCGGATGACCTCGACCTCGTCGACGCTCTCAACGCGCATGCCCAGGTATTCCTCGATGAACTTGGAATCGATGATGGAGCCGCCGATGCCCATGGTGATGGCGCCGATCTGCAAATAGCTCTTGCCCCGCATGGTGGCGGCGGCGACGGCCGCGCGGCCGAACCGGAGCAGCTTTTCCTTCACGTCCTCGGGGATGGAGGTGTCGTCGGCCTCCTGGACCTCATGGCCGTAGATGCCGAAGGCGGGCAGGCCCTTCTGGGCGTGGGTGGCCAGCACGGAGGCCAGGTACACCGCGCCGGGGCGCTCGGTGCCGTTGAAGCCCCAGACGGCCTTGATGGTGTTGCGGTCCATGTCCATGGTCTCGGAGCCGTAGCACCAGCAGGGGGTCACGGTCAGGGTGATGGCGACGCCCTCGTGGCGGAACTTCTCCTCGCAGGCGGCGGCCTCGGCCACGCGGCCGATGGTGGTGTCGGCGATGACCACCTTCACGGGCTCACCGTTGGAATAGCGCAGGTTCTCCTCGAACAGCTTCGCGGCGGACTTGGCCATGTTCATGGTCTGGTCCTCCAGACTCTCGCGCACCTTCAGCGCGCCGCGGCGGCCGTCGATGGTGGGCCGGATGCCGATGACCGGGTAGCTGCCCAGGTATCTGTTCTTTGCCATGTGAATCAATCCTCCTTAAAATATCTGTCAAATCGGACAATAGAATTGCCGACACTGCGGTTAATTCCAATATAACATTGATTTCCGGTCCTGTATTGTGCTATAATGGCAAAAAATAGGACGATATTCACCATTTTGGTATGGAGGCGATTATGCATTACCTGGACTACAACGAACAGATACAGCACCGTACCGGGGATTTCCCGCTGGCCTGGTATCCGGTGGATGTTCACCACGAGCGCTACCGCATGCCGATGCACTGGCACCGGGAGACGGAGCTGATCTGGGTGCGCAGCGGACGTCTGAGCCTGTACATCGACGACCGGGAGGCGGTGGCCGAGCCGGGGGACCTGATGCTGATCGCCGGGGGCGTAGTTCACGGCGGCGAGCCGGAGGACTGCGTCTACGAGTGCGCGGTGTTCGACGCGGCTCTGATGCTGGGGCAGGACGCCTGCGCCCGGCGGCTGAAGGGGGTGCTGAACCACAGCATATTCCTGAAGGCGGCGGACATCGACGCCGACGAGGCCCTCAGAGGCGCGACGGTAGGGCTGTTCGGGCGCTGCCGGGACGGGGTGGATGAAAACGTGCTGGAGATCACCGGCAGCCTGTACGCGCTGTTCGGCGCGCTGATGCGCTGCCGGGACAGGGCCGTGCTGGACACCCCCTCCGCCCGCTTCGGGCAGAAGGCCGAGCAGCTGAAGCCGGCGCTGGAGTACATCGAGACCCACTACGGCCAGGGCATCACCCTGGAGGAGCTGGCGCGTCTGACGGGCATGTCGCCCAAGTATTTCTGCCGCTTCTTCAAGACCATCGTCCACCGCTCGCCCATCGACTACGTGAACTACTACCGGGTGGAGTGCGCCAGCCACTTTTTGACCAGCGGCGACATGACCGTGGCCGAGATCGCCCAGCACTGCGGCTACAACGATTCCAGCTTCTTCATCAAGCAGTTCAGGAAATACAAGGGCACCACGCCGAAGAAGTACAGGATGGTATGAGACCTGCGGCAACCATGTAGCGGCGACTATCAGTCGCCAGGGCAAACCAACGCAGGATGAACCCGTGGCGGCAGATAGCGACACGAAGTCAGTCCTTCAGGGCCGCCGCTACAGGCGATGCGCAGATCCAATGAGGGGAAAGCAACCCCGCGACCATAATGGTCGCGGGGCTGCCCCTGTCAATCACTGATCGACTGTGCGTCGTTCAGTGGGATCAGTCGTACAGGTTGATGGCGATGTCGTCGTCATTCATGTTCTCGGCGGTGTACCACTGGCAGCCGGTGTCGATGTCCTCGACGGCCTCGCCGTTGGCAGCCTTGACCATGGTGTCGACCAGCGCCTCGCCCATGGCGAAGGGGGCCTGGGTGATGGCGCCCAGGAAGGTGCCGTCGGCGACGGCGGCCTTGATGACAGCGCCGGAGTCGAAGCCCGCGCCGATGACCTGGCCTTCGCCGGTGCCCAGCTTCTGCAGGTTCTCGTTGGCGGTGACCATGGCCTCA
>JAFRJF010000069.1 GCA_017432405.1 Clostridia bacterium
CAAGAAAACGACCCTGAAATATGCCAAGGCTTTGGACATTTCCATCCTGAAGGACGGGGTGGAGGTGCATCCGGTTGCGCCCGTTTCCGTGTCGATTAAGCTGCTTGACGCGCCCTCGACAGACGAATTTGACGAGGCGAATGTCGTCCATTTCGGCGATGAAGCAGAGGTTGTTGAAAGCAACATACAGCGAGAAGCCGTCAGGTTTGAGACGGATGGTTTCTCAGTGTATGTGGTTACATACACAATCAGCACCTTCTATATGGACGCCGCGGGCAATACTTTTAACATTGAGGTCGAATATGGCACCGAGGCGGGCATTCCGGAAGGCGCGGAGCTGGCGGTGGCCGAGCTGGAAGGCGACGAGGCCGAAGCCTACACCGCCCGCGCCGCCGAGGCCCTGAACGTGAACGGCAGCCAGGTCGCCTACGCCAAGGCCCTGGACATCGCCATACTGGTGGACGGCCAGCCCGTCCAGCCCACGACCCCCGTGTCCGTGTCCATCAAGCTGCTGGACGCCCCGGAGGCCGACGACAATACCAATATCGACGTGATTCACTTTGGCGGCGAACCGAAGTCGGTTTCCTGCGCCTTCGAGGGCGACGCCGTGACCTTCCAGGCCGAGGGGTTCTCGGTGTACGTGGTGACGTTCACAAAGGACGCGGCCAATTATAGTATTACGGTCGATACGGCGATCAGCGAGACGACCAAGCTCAGCGACGTGCTTAATGAACTGAAAATTGCCGTGCCAGACGAAAACGACACATCAATCACTGTTGCCGATATCTACTCTGTCTTGAGTGCAGACGAAACAATGCTGGCGATACAGCCGGATGACAAAGACTGGACCATTACGCCCACAGCGGCCTTTGATTCCGTTGCACTGACGCTGACCTTAATGGAAGGAAAGGGTACGGTCACAATCAATGTCAGCTCCAGAATAAAGGTCACGGTGACGGCGGAGAACAAGACCAAGACCTACGGCGACGCCGACCCCGAGCTGACGGCGACGGTGACCGGCCTTGTGGGCGAGGAGACCATCAATTACACCCTCTCCCGTGAGACGGGCGAGGATGTGGGCAACTATGCCATCACGCCCGCGGGCGAAGCGGTGCAGGGGAACTATGAGGTTTCCTTTGTGCCTGCCACCCTGACCGTCAACAGAGCCACGGTCACCGTGACGGCGGATGCCAAGACCAAGACCTATGGCGACGCCGACCCCGAGCTGACGGCCACCGTGGACGGTTTGAAAAAAGGCGATGCCGAAAGTGTCATAACCTACACTCTCTCCCGCGTCGAGGGCGAGGATGTAAGCGAATATGCCATCACAGCCACAGGTGATACGGAGCAGGGGAACTATGAGGTTACCTTTGTTCCCGGTACCCTGAGCATCACCCGGCCCACGGTTACGGCGGTTGATTCCACTTATGACGGTGAGGCGCATGAGCTGGTGGCGTCGGACAACCCTGCGGTGCTGTATTTCAGCCTGAATGGCGGTGAGTATAAGTATGGCGCGGTTCCCACTGCAAAGGACGCGGGGGACTATACCGTGTCATACAAACTGGACGGAGAAGAAGAAGCCCGAAGCGTCATTTCCACCATCGACCCCGCCCCCGTTACCCTGACGGCTAACAGCGGTTATGCGCAGATCGAAAAGGACGAAGCCGGAGAACCCGTCGAGAAGAAGGTTTCCGGTTACACCTACAGCGTGGAGGAGGATCTAACTTTTGAGGGCGTTTCGGCCTCCGGCAGCGGCATGGACGTGGGCATGTACCCGGTTGAGTTCACCGGCGTCACGGTCGGCCAGACTAGGGACACCACCGAGAACTATGTGGTGACCGAGGCGGTCCCCGGCATGCTGATCATCACCGAGGGCGAAGAAGCGCCCATCGACAAGAAAATGACCGGCTTCAGCGGTGACCTTGCGGAATATACGATCAAGGTCAATCCCGGCGGGGACAAGCTGAACGGCAGCGCCGACCTCACGCTGAAGGACACCTTCAGCGACAACCAGTCCATCATCTACAGCAGCATCAAGGTCGAACCGGAGGACGCCGGGATCGTCTATGACTACAGCGGCTATACCGGCACCTTCACCATCCACGATGAAACCTCCGTCACCATTACATACACCACCCGCGTCAGCGGCGAGGCGGGGCAGACGGTGAAGTTTACAAACACCGCCCGGCTGGGCAAATATGACGACAGCCAGAATTTCATCGGCTGCGCCTCTACCACCAACGAGGCGAAGCTGATCACCCCCGCGGGCACCGACATCAGCGGCCACGGCGGCGTGTACAGGATCAACGTGTTCGCCTATGCCGATGGCCACATGGAACAGGGCCTCACCGGGGCCACATTCCGCCTGCTGGATTCCAACCAGCGGCCCATCCAGGTCGGCGGCAGCGACGTGACCTTTACCACCGGCGCTGACGGCTACGTGGTCGTCACCCTCACCGGCGAACAGGCCATCCGAAAGAACACCGCCTACTACCTTGAGATGACCACCGCGCCCTATACGGTGACGAAGGACGACGACGACGAGGATGTTTATACCTATTACCAGAAGGACAACACCCTCTACAGCTTCCTGATAACCGACGATCCCAACTACAGCTATGGCGGGGTCTACAGCTATTTCAACGACGACGTGCTGAAGGTACGCTGCTATCCCGAATCGGCCGGCGTCAATGTCACCAAGCGCTTCTCGGGCAACTACAGCCTCACTGACGCTCAGAAGGCGAACATCGAGTTCGCGCTGCAAAAGGAGGACATAGAGTCCTCAACGGAAAAATGGGACGACGTTGAACGGCATCCCTATTCCGATTTCTCCTGGGGCTCCCTGAACTTCGAGACGGGCAGCGAGGGCAAGCACGGGTTGGAGCCCTCCTCCCACTATCGCGTGCAGGAAGAAAAGGCGGGCTCCGCCGATATCGGCCTGCCCCAGGAGATCGAGCATTCGGTCAGCTATACCATCACCTATCAGGAAAAGGGCGTTCCGGCGGAGTATGAGGGCAACGACTTTACCGTCTACCAGGACGACCTGTCCCACAACTACAGCGTCGTGGTGAATAACAGCTATGTGGACCACAGGCTGACCATTGTCGTGCTGAACGAGGAGACCGGTGACAAGCTGCCCGGCGCGACATTCACCGTCTACGAGGCGTCGGACGAAGCCCAGCCCGTCGCCACGTATATCACCGGCGAGAACGGTGCCCTGGACATCCGCCGAGGCGACGCCGGGGCGAACTATGCTTCGAATACCCTCTACTATGCAGTGCAGACCGGCGAGCCCGAGCACTATCTGCTGCCGGACAACCCGGAGAAGATCTGGTTCTGTTTCCCGGAGGGCGAATATAAAGCGCCCGCGGAGGCCACCGACCTGACCGCCTCCTATAAAATGGTCACCGTATCCAACCATGCCGACACGGTGCGTGTGCCCGTGACGGTCGCCTGGGGCCTGGAGGACAGCGCCACTTGGCCTGACGAGGTGGTTCGCGTGGTACTGGGCCTGTATCAGTCCGTGAATGGCGGCGACTGGACGCCGGTGCAAAAGGACGGCGTCAACTGGACCATTTCGCTGGACAAGGAGCAATTCTTTGACAATTCTACCTTCGTCAATCTGCCCGCCGTGAATTCGGACGGGGAGATCAACTATACCTTCAAGGAGAATGGCGTCTACGGCGGCGAAGGCGGGGCGCAGGACATCACCTCGAGCTATGCCGCCTCCTGCGAGATCAGCGGCACCGGCTGGTATGTGGTGAAGCACCAGCCCGCCGTCACCGTCGTGGTGGAAAAGAAGTGGTTCGGCCTGGACGTCGTAACGCAGATCACGGATGCGTCGGCGCTGGCGCTGAAGCCCGAGGTGACTTTTGACCTGTACCGGATGACCGCGCAGGCGGACAGCACTTCGCCGGACAGGGATGCTTTGGAGCGCTTCCTGGCCGACGCGGAGCCCGTGAGTACCGGCCTGGCGCTGAATAACGACAACGCCTGGACACAGACGCTCCCGTCCCTGGAGGCCGCCTACATGACCGACGACGGGGCAAAGCCCTACTATTATTATGCCCTCGAATTGGAAGAGAGCATGCCCGAAAACCACAGGGATACCTATGAAATCGCGGCGGCGACGGAGGACACGCCGCGGACGCTGACCATCAACAACATTGAAACGCCCATCACTATCACGGTGAGCGCGGAGAACCTGTCGAAGGTCTACGGACAGAAGGACCCGGCCTTTGATTTCGACGTGACCGTCAAGGGAGCGATCAAGCTCGGCGAAGTCTCCGGCCCCGACGTCGAGGCCAACTATACCTTCACCGCCACCAACATGGAAACGGGTGAAGTAAAGACCATCGCGTTTAAGTGTACCCGCGACCCCGGCGAGGACGCGACGTCAGAGGGCTATGTCATCACGCCCGAAGGCAATGAGGAACAGGGGGGCTATCGCGTCGTCTTCAAAAAAGCCAGGCTGACCATCGACCAGAAGCCGATCACCGTGAAGGCGGACAAGTCCAAGGTGTACGGCGACGATGATCCGGCGGTGCTGGTCTCCTTCTATCATACCGAGCAGACCGCTGAGGGCGGGACCGAGCTGGTTCCCTACGGCGACGAACTGGAGAACCACGACGACACGACCGTGATCGAATATCAGGCCGAGCGCGATCCCGGCCAGGATGCGACCGTGTATACCGTCACCGTGACCGGCAGGGCAAACCAGGGCAATTACTATGTGACCTTCGAGCGGGAGGGCACCTTCACGATCATTCCGGCGGAGGTCACTGTGACGCCCGAGGTGGCCGAAAAGGTCTACGGCGATGACGATCCCGACGAACTGACGGCGAAGGTCACAGGCCTCAAGTATGGCGACGCCCCGGATGTCATCGAATACCAGCTTACCCGCGAAGCGGGCGAGGATATAGGGTCCTATGACATCACGGTTACTGTCGAACAAGAAACGCAGGACAATTATACCGTGAAGGAAGGCGACGGCACAGACAAATTCACCATCGTCCCCGCCATCGTCATCGCAAGGGTGGAGGATGCGGACAAGGTCTATGGCGCGGAGGACCCGGAATGGACCGTGACCTTTGAGGGCCTGCAGGACGGCGATACCATTGATTACGAAGTCACGCGCGACGAGGGCCAGGATGCGGGCTCCTATACCGTTACGCCCGTGCCCAAGGGCGAGCCTAAGACCGACGCCGCGGGCGAGACCTATTATCCCCAGGGCAATTACTATGTCTACGTTGAAACCGGCACGCTGATCATCGACCGCGCCGAGCTGACCGTCAGGGCGGGGGATGTGAAGAAGATCAAGGGTACGGATGATCCTGCGCTCACGATCGTTCGGCCGGAATTCGTGGCGCGGGATGAAGAGCTTGTTGCCTCCGAGCCCGTCTACGATTCCGAGACCCAAAAATACGTCGTTACCTTCTCCCGCGAGGGCGCGGCGGAGCCGGAGCTTCGCTTTACGCTGGCGCGCGACGAAGGGGAGGCTCCGGACGTCTACCCCATTACCGTCGGCGGTTCGGAGGAGCAGAAGAACTACTTCGTGGAGTTTGAAGAGGGCGCCTTCACCATACTGGATATCTACGATATTACCGTCACCCAGGAGACGGTGGACCCGATGGAGGTTTCAGCCAATCCTGGCTACAGCTATGCCTGGTCAGCGACGTTAGGTGAGGTCGGCTACAGCAAAACGGGCGCGTTCGATATGGGCGGCGAAAACTCCGACGAACACACCCTGCAAATCCCCCAGGGCGCCGTGCTGACGGTGGACCAGCAGGCGAACGCCGAATACGATTCGGTTTACAAGACCACCCTGGCCGTCGACGGGGGCCCCTATCCCAGCGACCCGGAGCACCCCAATCAGATCGAGAAGGTCGTGGACACCATCTATACCCTGACCTTCACCCATGCCAGGGATTGCCTGCCCGTCTATGCCAAGGCGCAGACCCAGCCCAACCGGGAGGAGGACGCGCAGGTCGTGGTCGGCTCCAGGGGCTTTGCCGCCCTCCAGGGCGATCAGACCGTCGAGACCTTTGAAGCGACCTATAAGGATAACTATACCCTGCCGGAGGACCGGTACTATGAGTTTGAGCATGCCTCGCTGTACAACGGCAACGGCGCGCCGATCGAGGGCCTGAGCAACATCACGGGCATCAAGTATGACCCGGAAAGCAAGACCTGGCTGTACAGCCAGGACACGGACGAGGAAAAGATCTATACCGAGGAAATGCCCGCCGACGCGCAGCTGGTGCTGTTCTACACGCCCAAATTCACCTGCAAGATCGGCGAGGAGAAGTTCTATACCCTGAAGCAGGCGATGGATTACGTGGCCGAGCAGGAATCCCACGCGCAGATTATCGAGATGCTGATCCCGAATTATGCCATGCGGGAGTCCGACAAGGTGAGCATTCCCGCGGACGAGGGGTATGAAATCACCCTGAAGACCGCCGGGACGGATTACGAGGGCGAGGCCGGGACCAGCGCCACCATCACTCGTGTCTACGCCTTCAAGACCGGCGACATGTTTGAATGCTATGGCAAGCTGACCCTTGAGAACATCACCATCGATGGAGGAGGGGTGTCTTCCGCCAATGTGATGGTGTCGGTCAAGCAGCAGAGCAAGGCCACCGAGACACCCTCCTTTACGCTGGCCGAAAACGCCAAGCTGACTAACGCGGTGGGCGGCAACGGCGCGGCGATCTACATCAATGCCGGCACGACGACCCTGTACGGCAAGGCGACGGGCAACACCGCCGCCAATGGCGCGGCCATCTACATCGAAGGCAGCACCCAAGCCACGGTGACGGTCGCGGAAAGCGCCGAGCTGTCTGGCAACAGCGCCTCCCAGAACGGCGGCGCGATGTTGATCAACAACGCCCATGCGTCCGTGACGATCGACAGCGCCAACGTCACCGGCAACAGCGCTGCGGCCAACGGCGGCGCGGCACATATTACAGCGGGCGCGCTGTATGTCAACGGCAGCGTATACGGCAACGCGACCACCGGCGACGGCGGCGCGGTGTATATGGCCGGCGGCACGGTCACCGTGGGCGAAAATGGCAAAATCGGTGATTCCGAAGCAGAGGACGGCGCCAACCAGGCGGTCAATGGCGGCGGCGTCTACCTTAACGCGGGCACGCTGAATGTCAACGGCAGCGTCCAGGGCAACGAGGCCGCCGTCAACGGCGGCGGCATCTACCGCGCCGGCGGCACGCTGAACATGAACGGCGGCGTCACCGGCAACGCGGCCAACAACGGCGGCGGCATCTACAACGCCTCGGCCCAGTCGCTGACGATTCCGGGCAATGTCACCGGTAACACGGCCGCCAACAACGGCGGCGGCATCTACATGACCAGCTATACGCTGACCACCACGGGCAATGTCACCGGCAACACGGCCACCAACGGCAACGGCGGCGGCATCTACATGGCCAGCGGCGCCCTGAAACTGTCCGGGGGCAGCGTCTCCGACAACACCGCCACCAACGGCAACGGCGGCGCGGTCTGCGCCATGAACGTCACCACCACCGTCGAGGACTGCGAGGTCAGCGGCAACAAGGCCCAAAACGCCCAGAAGGGCCTGGGTGGCGCAGTATACATGGAGGGCGGCGTCCTGAACGTCAACACCGGCAGCGCCTTTGATCAGAACCGGGCCACCAGCGGCGGCGCGGTTTACGCCACCAGCGGCGAAATCAATATCCACAACGGCGATCTGACGGGTAATACCGCCGCGAACGACGGCGGAGCGATTTGCGTGCAGAGCGCGTCGGTCAAGGTCGAGGGCGGCAACATCGGCGGTGCCGAGGAAGGCAAGGGTAACACGTCCACCGGCGGCAGCGGCGGCGCGATCTATGCCGAAAGCGGCGCGGTGACCATTACCGGTGGCGCGCTGACGGGCAATAAGGCCCAGGCCAGCGCGAAGGGCCTGGGCGGCGCGGTCTACGCCGGAACCGGCAACGTGACCTACTCCGGCGGCGTGATTCAACAGAACAAGGCGGTGAACGGCGCGGCGATCTACGTCGGGTCGGGCGTTGCCACGATCACGGCCAACATCACTGACAATACCCCCAGCGAAAATGGCGGCGCGGTTGGCGTCGGCACCGCTTCCGCGCGCCTGAATTTCTCCGGGGACGCCAATGTCTACGACAACAAGGTGACGGTGAGAATCGACAACAAGGATGTGCAGCAGCAGCGCAACGTCTGCCTGAACGTGGATTCCGAGGCCGTCGTCAACGCCAAGGGCTCCATTAGCGGCAATATCGGCATCTATGTGCCCGGCGAGTATACCAGCGACCTGGTCGTCAAGCGCGGTGACCTGGGTGGCTATTTCGGCGCTTACACCAATTCCACCAGCCTGAGCAAGTTCAAGAACGATCGCTATTCCGAGCTGGAGGTGGGCTACGCCAACAACCGGCTGTTCTGGAAAAAGCAGATTCCCTATTACTTTGTATACAAATCGACGTTTGAAGCAGACGAGCCCCCGAAGGCGGGCGCGAAATACAGCGACACTTCGGGTTCGGGTTATCTGAAGATTGTCTCCCTGAGGCAACATAATGCCACCACGATCGAGAACAAGATCTACGATCTCGTCACCGCGATGGATCTGTATAACAATCACAAGGGCGATTTCGAGACCCGCATTGGCAAGGCAAAGGCTGCCGCCGCGGTCTATGCCTATACCTATACTGACAACAAAGGCAATGACGGCACCTTCGATGCGGGCCTGGGGTTTGACGACTTCGTGACCGAGGTCAACTGGGACCGGGTGAACCGCAAATGGGTCTATAAAAAGCAGAACGGCAAGGACGCCGGGACAGTGGGACAGCTTGTCATCCTCTACTCCGACCCGACCTTCCTGACCATCGTCAACAACACCGAACCGGCCATGACGCTGACCATCACCGAACTGAAGGTGCTGGGCAGGGACGCCGCTGATGGCGGCAGCTATGGCTATGTCACCGCCCGCAACGGCGCGACGGTGCAGACCCTTGAGCCCATTACCGGCCCGCTGGTGCTGGCCCCCGGCGAATCCCGCAAGATTCTGTTCCCCGGCGCGGCAGGGGCGACCTATACCCTAAAGGGCACGTTCTCGGGCGAGGGCGTGTCGGAGAGCACGACCATCGAATATACCATCAACGGCGTGGCCCAGACGTCCATCGAGGGCACGGAGGTCGATCTTTCCACCGATCGCCTGGTGTACAACGACATCCGTGAGATCGTGTTCGGCGACGCGCTGAACATCTGCAAGGTGGGGAATGAGCCCTTCACCCGGCTGAAGGCGGCGATGAGCTATATCGAAGGCCTGGAGGCGACAAACCCGACCGAAAATAAGCAATACACCATCGAAATGCTGGTGGACTACCTGGTGCCCAAGGGCGACGTGCTGGAGATTCCCGCCGGTTACGACATCACCTTCACCACGGCGGCCACCACTGGCACCGACTTACCCTATACCGGCCAGGGTACCACGATCAAAACCACCGACGAGGACGGCCAGACCGGCAGCGAACACAAGGACTGGGCCATCATCAGCCGCGACGTGGGCAATTCGGGCGCTTCCGTCACGGCAGATCAGGCAAAGCTGACCGTTAATAATATGGTTTTTGACGGCCTGGCGGTTGCGGGCACGGGCAACGGCGGCGCGATCAGCACGTCGGAATCGGCTGTCAACATCGACCACTGCGTGTTCAAGGGGTATCGCTCGAAGCGCGGCGGCGCGTTGTTCGTCAATTTCGGCAGTCTGAGCATCTCCAATTCGGATTTCTCAAACTGCAAGTATCAAGCGGAAGGAGATGCGGATAAAGCAGGCGGCGGCGCAATCTGGGCCACCTCGAAGGAACTGACCGTGGACCACTGCACCTTTACGGATTGCGCCTGCCTGACCGGCAGAGCGCAGGCCGGCGCGATATTCCATAATATCCGAAACAATAACGACATCTATAGTGGGGTTGGCAATGATTCGGATATTAAAGTGAAGAAATTCCCGTCGGGTTACCCGACCGGCACGAAAACGAAAATAACGAACTGCAAATTCTATGATTGCTCCGCAAAGGGCGGCTCCGGCGGCACCGTAGAATCCGACGCCCTGGATGTCACCTTTGAGGATTGCGAATTCCACGGCAGCTTCACCGACAAGGATGGCGGCAGCGGCGGCGCGATCAATACCTTTATCACCGGCGATGCCGCTGATACAAAGGGTGATAAATCCGTATTGAGGATCAAGGGTTGCCTGTTTGACGACTGCCGGACCTCCGTCAGCAATGGCTATGGCGGCGCGGTGCGCTGCTCCGCCAAAAAGCTGGTCCTGCAGGAAAGCAAGTTTGTCAACTGCCAGTCTAAATTTGGCGGCGCAGTCGCGATGAGCAATTCTACGGGCACGGAGATGTACGTTTATGGCTGTACCTTTGACGGCTGCAGCGCGACTTCAAACGGCGGTGCCATCGCATGCGCCAACGCCAGCAGCAGCGGCGCCGATACCAAGACGGATGTCACCATTGCGGATACGAAGGATTACACGGACGATGTAAAGACAAAGCTTGACGATGGGGATACGACCTATCAGATCAAAAACAGCTATCCCGGCGACACGAAAGACAACGACGGCCATACCCATTTTATCGATTGTTCCGCGAACAAGGGCGGCGGCCTGTGCCAAGGGAATACGAGCAGCGCCAAGCTGTCTGTTAAGAACGCCCACTTTGAGGACTGCGACGCCAAGACCAGCTATGGCGGCGGTATTTACACGGTAGCTGTGAAGCTCTCCATCACCGGAGAGTCCAACACCTTCAAGCGCTGCACGGCCAACGGCTCCGGCGGCGGCGTGTTCCACCTGGAAAAAGACGCCGAGAACACGAAGGCTGTCCTTGTCAACGTCGAGTTCGACGGCTGCAAGGCTAACAACAAGGGCAACGGCGGCGGCATGTATTCCAAGGCACGCACCCTGACCATCAACTATTATTATGACGCGGATACAGATGAAATTGGTGAAATCGCCGAAAACGCCTCCAGCGCCTTCAAAAACTGCACGGCCCAGTCAGGCGGCGGCGGCCTGTTTCACGACTACGCCAGCAACTATGTCAAAATCGCCAACTGCGACTTTGAACAATGCGTGGCCGAGGGGGCCCAGGGTGGCGGCCTGAATACGAACACGCAAACCCTGACCATCAAGGGCAGCGACAGCCGGTTCAAGGCTTGCACGGCGCAGACGGGCGGCGGCGGCCTGTATCACAACCGAAATGCCAACGGGTCGAGCCTGGAGGTCGAAGGCTATACCTTTGAAGACTGTGTGACCAACGGCAATCACGGCGGCGCGATCTATGCCCCGGAGAAGACCGTGACCGTGACCAACGTCACCGTCAAGGGCTGCTCCGCGCCGGCCAACGGCGGCGGCATCTGCCTCAACAGCCCCACCACCGCGACCATCACCGGCTGCACCTTCAGCGGCAACACCGTCTCCAACAACGACAGCAAGGGCGCGGGCATCTACATGGGCGGCGGCACCGTCGCCTATCGCGACAGCACCACCTACGATTGCGTGGCCAACGGCAACGGCGGCGGCCTGTACCAGGCCGACGGTACGTTGATCATCTATGGCGGTGTCATCCATGGCAGCGCTGCCAACGGCGGCGGCATTTATCAGACCAAAAACACCGTTAATCAGTATGGCGGCCAGGTGGGCGGCACGGCCACGGTCAACGGCGGCGGCGTGTACAAGTCCAACGGCACCTATAACGTGGGCGACAGCGCAACCGTGGGCGAGGGCGACGACGCGGTCACCTATTCCGGCGGCGACATCGGCAAGCGGATTTCTGTTGAAATCACCGACGGCGAGACCACCGCGATTAAGACCTTCGATTCCTCGGCGGTCAACGGCGGCGGCGTGTACAACAACAACGGCACCTTCAACCTGAAGTCCGGCGCGGCTATCGGGGAGAAGCGGACCGATGAAGCAACCGGGGAAACGACTTATACCGCGACGGCCAGCGGCAACGGCGGCGGCGTGTATGTCGGGGAAGGCACGTTCAACATGACCGGCGATTCCGATTCTGCGGTTGCCACCGTCTGCGGCCACGCGAACGGCAACGGCGGCGGCGTTTGGAACGGCTGCACGGGCAACAACGCTTTCAATCATACCAACGGCTATATTGAGGGTTCTGCGGCCAACGGCGGCGGCCTGTATCAGAACGGCAAGTATACCTTCACCAACGGCTGCATCACCGGCACGGCCACGGCCAACGGCGGCGCGGTGTACGCGGCGGCGAGCTTCACCATCAACAACGGCTGCACCGTGGGCAAGAACGGCGAAACCTCCAGCTCGGCGGTCAATGGCGGCGGTGTTTACGTGGTCGGCGGCACCACCACCCTGTACAAGGGCGGCAAGATTACCGGCGCGACCGCCACAGACGGCGGCGGCGCGTATGTCGCGGGCGGCGTAATGAATATCGGCAAATCCGACAACACGGTCAATACCGGCGGCGATGTCACCGGCAACACGGCCACGGGCAACGGCGGCGGCGTCTATGTGGACGGCGGAACGTTGAATCTGCGCCAGGGCGCAGTGACCCAAAATACGGCGGAACAGAACGGCGGCGGCGTGTATCACGGCGGCGGTACGTTCAACATGTCCGGCGGCGCCATCGGTGGCTCCTCCGACGATGACAGGAATATCGCGGCCAGGGGCGCGGCCCTGTTTGTGGGAGAGGGCATGACGGCGGTTCTAAACGGCTGGATCAGCGGCGGCCTGAGCATCACCCACAACCACGCCACCGACGCGGGTGGCGGCATCGCCGTGGGCGGCCCCAACGTGAAGCTGTATTTCAAGAACCTGGTAACGGTTAAGGGCAACACCATGGGCCAGGACGATACCCGCTGCAACGTCTACCTGGACCGGGACCGCAACACCGTCATCCAGACCAACGGCACTGACACGGATACGTCCAAAAACAATTATTTGGATCCCGACTCCTTCATCGGCGTATATACGTCCGATGATCAGGATCAGGCCCACGGCCTGTCCGGCACGCACTTTGGCGCGTATGTGGCATCGGGCTCGAACCCCAAGTGCTTCGTCAACGACCGCAGGCCCTACCTGTACGGCGTTCTGGGTACGCCGGACGAGGACAACCCGAAGCCCATCGACTGGGCCAGCTTCAAGTGCAAGATCACCGACAACGCGGGCAAGCTGCTGTACACGGATGAAAGCGGCACGCCGGCGGTCTATGTCAAGCTGGAAAACAACGGCGGAAGCGGCACGGACAACGCCTTCGGTACGCTCTATGGCGGCGCGACGCTGTATGAGAGAAAAGTCACAAAGGCGGCCGATGGCACTGAGACGGTCACCTATGAGGAGTACTCCGGCAGCGAATACCAGATTCAGATGCTGGCGCCCAGGTATGAGCTGAACCAGAAGATTACGCTGATAAGCGGCATGAACGTCACCCTGACCACGGCCTCCACTGAAGAGGACGAGTGCGGCTTCAAGTATACCGGCAACGCGAAGGAGGCCGAGGCGACCATCATCCGCCATGCAAACAACTTCAGTATGATCTCCACCGCTGGCGGCAACCTGACCCTGACCCGCATCACCCTGGACGGCGGCTCGGAAGAGGGCCGCTCGAACAACACCGCCGGGGGCATACTGTACATCACCGGCGGTAGCGAGGTTCATATCAACGCTAAGGCGAAGCTGTGCAATTCCAATTCGACCGGCAACGGCTCCGGCATTCGCATGCAAGACGGCAAGACCAATCAGCTTGAACTCAATGGCGGCGCGATTGAAAACTGCTACGGATGTCAGTATGGCGGCGGCATCAGTGTCAAAGAGGGCACCCTCACCATGAACAGCGGCAGCATCACCGGTTGCTCTGCCCAGAACGGCGGAGCTGTGCGCGTGGATACGACGATGGTCATGAAGGGTGGCACCGTTTCCGGGAATACCGCCACGGTTAACGGCGGCGGCATCTCCTTGAACGGAACAACCACCAGGCTGTTCCTGAGCAACGATCCTGTCGTCAGGGGCAACACCCTGAACGGAGAGTCCTGCAACGTCCACCTGAACGACAACAAAGCCGATATCGTCAAGGTCATCAATGCCCAGGACCTGACGGGCAGGGCGGACATCGGCGTCTATACCACCACAGGTGGCACCCGCAACAATTACGGCAGCGCCTCCAAGCCCTTCGGCACCTGGACGTCGGATGCCAACCTCCACTGCTTTGTTAATGACTGCAATGCCAACCTGCGCGGCGGCAAGATGACCGGCAACAGTATCTTCTGGCTGGACACCCCGCTGATCGTGGTGGAAAAGCAGGTCGCAAGCGATTGGTCGGCGGACAAGAATGTGGAATTCAGTTTTACTGTGAAGCTGAACAATACGACGTTCGCCTCCCTGCACAACGTCATGGGCGACATGGACTTCAACCGCAACGGCGAGGCCACCGTCAAGCTGAAGGACGACGAAATCAACGACATCAAAACCGCCGTGCTGCCCACGGATTACCTGGGCAAGACTTTCACCGTCACCGAGAATCTGACGGCAGCCCAGCAGGAGGACTATACCACCACGATAGAAAAGGACGGCGGGGCCTATACGCCCGAGGCAGAAGCGCCCTATACCGTCATCGGCACACTGGGCGAGAACATCGACGCCCAGCGGACGGATTCCACCAGCGAATCAAGGGTGGTGTTCACCAACACCCGCGAGGTGGGATCCCTGACCATCTCCAACACGGTCACCAGCTATGATGATCAGGATTTGGAAAAGGGATTTGACTTCACGCTGAACCTGGATCCTGCCGCTGTCGCGGAAGATAAACCGTTTGATTTCGTGCGGACGGACGCGGCGGGCAACAGAACCACCGGCCAGCTGTACTTCGCGGCGGGCGAATATCTGTTCACCCTGAAGCATGGCGAATCCATTGTCATCGTGGATCTGCCCACGGATCTGCCCTACAGCGTGACAGAGAGCCTGACCGAACAGGAGGCCCTGGTCTATCGCACCCGCGTGAGCGTCGACGGCGGCGTGGAAGCGCAAAGGCTGATCGCCGAGGGCACTGTCGGCGCGAAGGTTACCGAGCAGGACGATGGGACAAAATCCTATTCCTCCGCCGTGACCTTCAGGAACAGCCGCATCGGCATCGTCTGCAAGATCACCAATGGCACTACCACAAGCGCCAACTACCGCGAACTGCTGTATTACATGGCGGGCCAGGAGCGGCAGCCGGCCATTTACGACCGGCTGGAGGACGCCTTTGCCCAGATCAACACGGGCGGCCTGAAGACGGAGAATGGCGGTTCCTACTCGGGCCAATATCGCATCGAAATGGTGGTGTCCGAATACAAGATGGAGGGCCCCGCAACGCTGAACAGCGGCCGGACCGTGATCCTCTCCACGGCGCAGACCGGGGATCAAAAGTATCCCTACAACGAGGGCGAAGATGACGGCCGGGGCAATGTGGCAGTGGTCACGCGCGGCGGATTCACCGACGACAGCATGATTATCAACAACGGCACGCTGACCGTGGAAAAGATCACGCTGGACGGCGGCAGCGCGCTGGAGGAAGACCCCATTACCGCCAACACCGACGGCGGCATCATCAAGACGAACGGTAAGCTGACCATCGATGCCGAAGCGACGCTGCGCAATTCCGCCGTGGGCTCCGAACAGGTCGACCCGGATACCGGCGCTGTCACCACGGCCCCACACAATGGCGGCGCGATCTGGCAGAATAACGGCGTTCAGCTGGTGATGAACGGCACCATTGAAAACTGCTCCGCTACCAACGGCGGCGGCATCTATGCCGCGGAAGGCTTCAGGACCATCAACCTGGCGGGCTCGGTCACGAGCTGCGCTGCCAGCGAGAACGGCGGCGCGATCTGGGCGGGCGTCAGCACGGCCAGCACAGGCATCACCCTCAACCAGGGCGCGACCTTCACGGGCAACGCGGCCTCCGAGGATGGCGGCGCGATCCGGTCGAAGGCCAACCTGAAGATGAACGCAGGCAGCATCGGCGGTGTTGAAATGACCGAGGGCAACACCGCGGGTGGCAGCGGCGGTGGCATCTATATGGACACCGGCGCGACCTTCAACATGTCCGAGGGCGTCTTCCAAAACAACCAATCCACCGGCGGCAACGGCGGCGCGCTCGTAGTGCAGTCTGCCGCGACGATCAAGGGCGGCAGCTTTACCGGCAACGTTGCCAACGGCAGCAGCAGCACGAACGGCTGTGGCGGCGCGATTTACGCCACGGGCGACGCTGAGGTGACGCTCTCCGGCACCGCGACAGCCATCACCGGCAACAGTGCCCGCATCGGCGGCGCAGTGTGCGTGGCGAGAGGCAGCTTCACCATGAAGGGTGGCAGCATCACCCAGAACCGCTCTCCCGAGGGCGCGATCGCTACGGACGAGAATGCCATGCTGACCTTCTCCGGCAATTCCGTGGTGACCAACAATACCGCCTACGACGGGCAGACCGCCATGAACGTGTATCTCGGCTGTGACAGCAACACGATCATCCAAACCACCGGCCTGGGCAGCGGCGCCAGCATCGGCGTCTATGTGGCCGACGGCGTTCCCGAGCCGCAGGATGGCGGCGCGGACAAGCCCATCTACTACGGCCACGGCATTGCGGGCAGAAATTTCGGCACCTATACCGGCTCCGCGCCCAACAGCGCAAGGCTCGCCAAATTTACCAATGACCGGGAGGATGGCCTGACTGGCTACCTTGGCGCCGCGATTTCCGGCAGCGAGAAATCCTACTATGTCATGTGGCAGGGCAAGAGCCTGCTGTTGAAGGTGTACATGATGGATGACGAGGGGAATGTGACCGAAACGCCGGTCAACGGCGCAAAGTTCACCCTGACCAACATTCATGACGCCGACGCAGCGGATGACGATGTCCAGGTCTGGTCCGGAACCAGCAATGCAAATGGCGAAGTGAACATCCCCTGGACCGCTGAAGAGCGCGCGGGCGGCCAAGCAGCCAGCTTCATCCCGGGCTCCAGCTATGTGCTCGAGCAGACGGCTTCCGCCGGCGAGGCCGTGAAGCCCGCGGGCACCTGGACGCTGACCATCGGCAAAGATAATTCCCTGACGTCGACGATGACGAAGTCCGGCGAGACGGAGGTCAACCGCATTCTTTCCATCGGCGAGGGGCAGTTCTATCTGGGCGGCGAGGTTGACGTGTACAATGATACCCGGCCTACCATCACCTTCGACGCCAATGGCGATACGGAAAACCCGGCGGTGCTGTCGGACAACAGCTCGATGCGCACGGACCCTATTGAATTCAAACCCATTGAGGAGTACCACGACTATGTGATCAATGAGAAGAACCCCACCCGTCCTGGCTATGTCTTCCAGTACTGGCTGAAGGTTGGGAATGAGTCGGAGGACCCGAGCGACGGGGTCGGCGATGATCCCATCGACCTGCTCGACGGCAACAATGTTGGCAATAGCTGCGAATCCACCGACCTGCTCGATAGCAATGACGGCGACGATCCCGTCATGCTGCCCGGCGACGGTGACGACGACGCTTCAGATGGCGGGCAGGAAGACGATTCCAACATCTACGTGCAGGGCGATAACTATCGCTTCCGTCGCGAGAGCAACGCTGACAGCAACGTTACGTTGAAAGCCCAGTGGTCGCCGGTGGTCTGCAAGATTACCGATACCTCCGACCGTCTGATGTACGTGAACGGCAATCCTGCGGTATATATGACGCTGGAGGACGGCTTCAAGGCCTTCAACGAGGAGACCTTTACCCTGCCAAACGGCAGCAGGGCGACGGCCAGAAAGATCAAGATGCTTGTGCAAAGCTATACCCTGGAGGAGAGCGTCGAGCTGGCGAACCGCAAGACCGCCGTGCTCACCACGGCGGGCAAGGACAGCGACGGCTATCCGTACACCGGGCAGAGCGGCACCTACTGCACCATCACTCGCGGCTTTGCAAACGACAGCATGATCGTCGACAATTTCAACCTGACGCTGACCAACATCACCCTGGACGGCGGCAGCAAGCTGGCCGATCCTCTGAGCCCCAGCGTTGAAGGCGGCATCGTGAGAGTGGGCAATGCCTATGCTCAGCTTACCGTCGGCGCCGGCGCGACGCTTCAGAATTCCAGCGTGACCGGCAACGGCGGCGCGGTGTACGCGATCCAAAACACCATCGTGACGCTCAGCGGCGGTACGATCACTGGCAACGCGGCCTCCGCCGCCGACGGCGATACCAACCACGGCAAAGGCGGCGGCGTGTACGCCGATGGCACCTTGAGGCTTTCCGGCACGAAGCTGACCGGAAATGAGGCGGTCAGCGGCGGCGGCATCGCTGTGTCCTCTGCCGGAACCCTCAACGCGACCGGCGGCACGGTTGTCAGCAACCAGGCCACCGAAAATGGCGGCGGCATCTATGCCGAGGGCGGCGTGACCATGAGCGGTGGCAATATCGGCCAGTCTGACCAGGGCAATACTGCCGTTAACGGCGCGGGCATCTATCTGGCTGGAAGCGGCACCTTCTCCGGCGGTACGATTATCGGTAACGCGGCGGAAAACGGCGCGGGCGGCGGCCTGTCCATCGCGGGCAACGCCACCCTGTCCGGCGTTGCCATCACCGGCAACACCGCTTCCAGCGGCGCGGGCGTGTTTGTGCTCGACGGCGCGACGATGAATATGACCGGCGGCAGCGTCACAGGCAACACCGCTTCCGATGAATACAGCGGCGCGATCGACGTTGGCGGAAGTGGTGCCAGGCTCAACTTCTCCGGTAACCCGACGGTCTACAATAACCCGGCCCAATCCGGCCAGCAGCGGAACGTGGCGCTTACCGTGGACAGCAACCAGGTCATCAACGTCACGGACGAGCTGGGGAGCACCGCAAAGATCGGCGTGTACGCGCCGAAGACCGGCAGCAGCGGCGAGGGCACCCTCTATGACGGCCATGGCGTGCCGGGCATGCCCTTCGGTCATTTTGCAAACGGCACCGAGGACAACCTGGGCGTGTTCATCAACGACTGGGATGCGCTGACCTACGCGGTGAGCGCGGAAACCGGCAACAATATCGAGTGGGCCACGCTCATTGCCCGCGTGTCCAACGACAACGGACGGACCTGGACCTACCACGATTGGCTGGCCAACGACAAGACGTATACCAAGAACGGCCAGACGATTCGGCGCGGCGCGTTCGACCAGGCCGCGAGCCTGAACGGCGGTGTCATTGTCGAGACGCTGCTTCAAACCCATGACCGGTACACCACCACCGGCGAAATCGTCCTTGGCAAGAATCGGACGGTGACGCTGCGAACGACCGACGACAGTACCTATAATCCGCGCGGCTTTGTCTCCACAATCAAGCGCGGAGAATTTGCGAACAAAGCCGCCAGCATGTTCAGGGTCAATGACGGCACGTTCGTGATCACGAACATGATGCTAGACGGCGACAAGGCCAACCGCACGGATGTTTCGGCCAACGGTGGCCTGGTCTACGTCGCCAATGGCGGCCTGACCATCGGCGACGGCGCGACCCTGCAAAACGCCGTCACCACCGGCAACGGCGGTGCCGTTTACGCGGCGGCCGGCGCAAGCGTGACCGTAACCGGCGGCGCCATTACCGACAACATCGCGGCCAACGGCGGCGGCATCTACGCGGACGGTACCGCCAAAACCGCCGACACAAGGAACACCATCAACGTGACCAACGGCACCATTTCCAACAACACGGCCACCTGCAACGGCGGCGGCCTGTACGTCCGGGATGGCCGCTGGGCCGAGCTGCTGGGCGTTACCATGAGCCAGAACAAGGCCCTCGCCACGAGTGCGGATAGCCTGACAAACGGCGAACACAACGGCTGTGGTGGCGCGATTTATGTCCGTCCGACCGCGAAGGTGGACGTGGCCAGCAGCCAGGCTAAGGACAGCACCTTCACCCAGAATGACGCCCTGCGGGCTGGCGGTGGCATTTTCGTATTCGACAACGGTACGTTGACCGTTACAAACGCGATTCTGTCGCAGAATGTATCTGCCTGCGGTGGCGGCATCGGCGGCTTGCTGAAGGTCAACATCACGGTTACCAATACGCTGCTCAACGGGAACCGTGCCATCAAAGGGGATACGCCTATAGCGGGAAACAAAACTATCTTCCACAACGGTAACGGTGGCGGCATCGGCCTACAGAGCGCGAGCGCTGCCAGTAAATTGACGGTCATCGGACAGAAGCAGGTCGACGATGTCAGCGGCACCCTGGTGGGGAACACCGCGACGAATAATGGCGGCGGCATCTTCATCAACGGCAACGCCAACGGCGTGCTGGATGGCGTCACCGTCACCGGCAACACGGCGGTATCTGGCGGCGGTATGTATTCGGGCAGTCTCACGCTCAAAAATGGCGTGAAGATTACCGGCAACGCCACGACCGCTACGATCGGAACGGATACCGGCGATATCAAAGCCGCGGGCGGCGTTTATCTGAGCAACGGAGGCACGCTGACGCTGGCGGGCGATTCTGACCAGAATAACCTGACGACAATCGACGGCAATTACACCACGACAGAGAATAAGTCGTCTAACCTGCGCCTGCCCTTTAACAACGCGACGAAGGACAACGAAGGCACCAGCGTCAAACTGACGGCAGAGTTTAAAGGCAAGATCCGCGTGGTCAATCCGGGCACGATCTATTCCACCTTCGGAAGCTCGGACGACCTGTCGTACTTGTTTGATTCCGACAATCCCACGACCTGGGAGACGGTCCCCAACATCACCTCCGAGGATGGCTCGAGACTCTTTGGCCGCATCGAAAGTGTCAGTGGCGGCGTCCGCCTGTACTGGTGGCAGGAGCCGATCTGCAAGATCACCGATGGAAGCGCCGTGCTCTATCTGGACGCGGAATGCACGAAAAAGGCGGTCTATATGTCACTGTACGATTCCGGGAGCTTGATCACTTCTGCGTTTGGTGCGCTGAACGATACGGGCGTCAAGTTCTACAAGAGCAAGGACACGCCCTATACTGGAAGCAGCTACTTTGTCGAGATGCTGGACGACTGCGAGATCAACGAGCCTGTCGAGGTCAACAAAAGCGGAACGAACCGGAAGGTCATAACGCTGAAGACAGCAGAGAAGACAGTCACGGACGATCTGCCCTTCCGGGGAAGCGGAACGATTGCGGAGCTGTCTCCCGGCCCGCTGTACCGGAAAGGCACTTACAACTTCCTGTTTACCCTGAACCATGATACGGACCTGACCGTGAAGAAGATCACGGTGGACGGCGGCGTCGATTACGAGTTGGATGGCGATGGTCATATCCGGTTTGGCGACAACGACAAACCCGTCTACAAGACTGGCAGTTATATCAGTCCGAAGGACGGCGTGCTCTTCCAGATCGGCGGTACTGCCAGCCTGACGCTGGAAGCGGAAGCGACCCTGCAAAACGCCTATACCAACCATGAGTACGGCGGCGGCGCGATCAGCTTCGGCAACAACAGCGGCAGCGGCAACAACAGGTATCTGACGATGAAGGCTGGCAGCAAGATCATTCGCTGCTGTGCCGAGACGGCCAAGAATGGCAAGGGCGGCGTCGGCGGCGCGATCATGGCTTACTCCGCAGCCAGCAACCACATCACCATCGAGGGCGGCACTATCGAGGATTGCTGGGCCGAAAAGGGCGGCGGCGCGATCTACCTGACCAGTGCCAACTCCGAACTGACGGTCAAGGGCGGCACCATTCAGAACTGTACCGCAGCCCAGGGAGGCGGTCTCTACCTGAACGACGGCGCGAGGATGAAGATCGGCACCGATGTGGCTGCCAATGGCGCTGTCACCGGCGGGCAGATTGCGTTCAAGGACAACTACGGCACCGATTATGCTTCCTATAACGACAAGCTCAACGGCAAGGATCATACGGGTCGCGAGTACAAATACGCGGACGGCAAAGTGCCGCAGGACATCTTTGTCGCCAAGCTGACCGGCAACCCGGCGTCGGCCATCACCGTGACCGGCCGGATTCAGACCTACGCCGACGGTGCGACGGACGACCAGAAGAAGGCAGCCCAGGGTTCCATCTGGGTCTGGGCCGAGCCGGGCCAATCCACAGGCCATTACAAGAACGCAGAGCAATTTGCGGTGTTCGACAGCGGCTTGGTCAAGGCAGAAAACAACAAGCTGGTCAGCACCATGCCCCTGACGGCGACGGAAACGGAGTCGTGTGGAGGCAACGTCAAGAAGTTTGCTGACCTGAAGGAGGAGATACTCAAGGAGACCCTGCGGGCCTTCCGCAACGCGCTGGAGGACAGCACGACCAAGAACGATACCGGCTACTACCTCACGGGCACGCCATGGGATAAGGACAAGACTTCGCCCGCTACCCAGATCTTCTGGGGCCCCGCCATCGACGGCTTCGACATCGTGTTTCGCAAGATCGACGGCAACGGCGACCCGCTGCCCAATGCGACGTTTACGCTGTATGTGGCGAACGACGCGGGCACGGCCATTTCCGAACCCTACCAGGTCTCCGGCGAGGATGTCACCGCCATCTCCGGCGGCGACCCGGATCACGACAAGCTGGCCGGTAGGGATGCGGAGCATACCGTGGCTATCAAAAAGAACACTGGCACCGCCACGGATCCCGTGGAGGAAGATCGCGAGGTCTACGACGCCGATCTCGGCCTGGTGGTGTTCGAGAAGATTCCACCGGGAGTGTATTTCATCAAGGAAACCTTAACAGACACTGATGCAGGTTCGGTTACCATTGGTACGAACACTTACAAGCCCGTGGAAGAGATGTACAGGCTCGTTGTTGGAAATAAGGGCTTGTATAACATCCATGTGGCCAACCGGGACGCTGATGGAAAGTCGGTCTGGACAGAGAAGCAGGCGGATGACACATGGCCGAGTGACACTAAGGAAGCCCCAATGAGCGGCTTCGTGAAGGGTGAGGACGACAAGTATACCCCGCCGACAGATGGCAAGGTGAAGCCTACTGACACTGTCATTCCGATCTATACCTTCCTGAACGAATCGGCGCTGAGCCGCAGGGTGATGCTGCAAAAGGTGGACAATTCCACAGCCACCGAGGTCAAGCTGCTCTCCGGCGCACACTTCCGAATCTTCCGTGCCGACCTGACAGAAGTGACGGAGGGCCAGCCGAAGGATGCCACTGGAAAGAACAAGGGTTACTATGAGTCCCTTGATTCCGGCGTCTATTTCAGCGGCAAGCTGCCCTTCGGCACCTACTATCTGGTGGAGACGGTCGCACCCACTTCACCGAGTGGCTATAGTGGGAACATCGGCAATGTGTTCAAGCTGACGGTCAAGGCGGATACGAAGAATGCAGACGGCGTGGTTACGGCTTCGGGTACGACGGTGGATTCAACGCCTGTGACGACCCTGGCCACGGCTGCGACCGCGACCAAGGAATCTGACATTGTGGATGCTTTCAAACGATGGATGACCACTGGTAGCGAAACAGCGCCCACCGGCGGGGGAGAGCCCCCTGCCGGGACGGGTGACTGAGAAGACATCCATATCTGACCCAACCTCAACCAATCAACACGCGGAGGCGATGGAATGAAAGCGATCAAAAATAAGCTGCAATCCAAACGGGGTGCGTCCATCACCTTCGCGTTGCTGTTGTTTTTGGTGTGCGCGGTGATCAGCGGCGTGGTGATCGTTGCCGCCACCGCCGCCGCCGGACGCATGAGCGAACAGTCGGACATGGATGAACGGTATTATGCCGTGACCGCTGTGGCTGATCGGTTGAATCAAGTATTTGATGGGAAAGAAGTCATAGTTACATATGACATTGAAGCTAAGAAGCCGAAGGTAGACAGCTTAAAAGTCAAAAACACAGATGGTACGGAAACGAATATACCAACGATACTAAAAAAAGCATCGATTGATGCCGTGCTGGGCGTTTTGTTGGAAGAGTCTGTAACTGAACCTGAACAGGTTAAGTATCCAAAATCAGGCAAAGTGACTTGTACTGTTGATAGGGAAATGCAGAGTGATGGGCGTATGGAATACACAATCAGTGCATGGACCCAAAAATCGGAAACAGATACATCCGGCAAATACACTGTGGTGGTAACCCTTTCTCCTAATTTGCCCAGTTCGGCGACAGAGACAGCAACGAGTGGTCAAGCTACCGTGAAATGGAAATTTCTCGGTGCGAGAAAAGTAAGTGCCACTCAGAAGAAGACAGAGGATGGTTGATCTATGAAAAAGACAATAAAGAGCAAGATCAGAAGTATTTCCGGTGAATCCATCGGCGAAACGCTGGTAGCGCTGCTGATTTCCGCCCTTGCGCTGCTGATGTTAGCTGGTGCGATCGGTTCTGCTTCAAAGATTGTTACAAGAAATAAAACCGCAATGGATGAATACTACGTTGGCGCAGGCGAAAGCAAAAGCCAGCAAGCTGCGACCTTTGATAAATGGAAGACGGAGGCTACTACTAATCTGCCATAGCGGGATTTTGAGTATAGCCTAAAAAACTGTTCTACCATGAAAGCAGGGAGGCATAACGCCGTGAAGACAAAGAGAAAGCTAAGAAGTAATAAAGGCTTCACACTGGCAGAAACACTGCTGGCTGTGTTGATTTTGTTGCTCGTTTCTACGATTGTAGCCACTGGCATCCCTGCGGCGCGAAATGCTTACGAAAAGGTGGTTGTGGCTTCAAATGCGCAGGCTGTACTTGCTACAGCCGCGACAGCTCTGCGAGATGAACTTGGCACAGGCTGGAATATACAAATAGGCGATGATTATTCAATAACTTACAATAGCGCAAAAACCGGCGCTCTGTCCAAACTGTTTCTAACAACGGACGAAGGTATTAAATTGCAGGAATATGGACAAACGAACGCATTTAATACTGTTAATGCCACCAGTGCCTTTTTCCTTAACAACACTGAAAGTAGCTCTATATCTGAAGACAAAAGCCGAAGACTGATTGCTGAAAAGGCGGGCCCTGGGGATTCTTCGGGGAATCTCATCGTCAAATATGAAAGTGCGTATTATTCCAACAACTGCGTGGTCATTTCCAATCTCAGTGTAGGCTCGACTGCTTACCCAAATTTGGCGTCTATTGAATCTCTTACCATTCCTGTCATTTCAGCAAAAACGACGGTTTGATGTTTGATTATCGCAGAACAGGCGGTGAATGAAATGGATAAAAACAGGAAAGTGCGCGGCTTTACCATGGCAGAGATGTTGATCGTCGTTGCCATTATCATGGTGCTCAGCGGTGTTGCTTTTATAGCAGTTGCGAGCCATCAACGCTCCATGGCACAGTTGGAGCGTGATACTGTAGCAAAAGAAATCTTTGTAGCGGCGCAAAATCATCTGACCATGGCGGAAAGCCAGGGGTATCTGCCGGATGAGAAAGGCAGTGTAGATTACGGAAATACAGAAGATCCTGTGCCCACTGTTACAGGTCGCACGAATTCAAATGTGTATTCTTTTTCTGTAAGCGGTGCCAGTAGCTTTACAGGTGGCAGCGTACTTGATCTCATGCTGCCCTTTGGTTCTATCGATGATACAATTCGCAGTGGAGGCAGTTATATTATACGCTATCAAGCCAAGCCTGCAATTGTGCTGGATGTATTCTATTGTCCCAAATCCTCTTCTTCCAGCGGACAACTTAGGTTTACGCATGATCTTGGGAATAATAAATATTCAGAAGTAGCTACATATGCTGGTGCTGGCACAGATCGCAAGCATTGTTTTGATGATAATTGTGTTCTTGGCTGGTACGGCAACGATGTGGCAGGGGACAGCGGCGAAAATATTGAAACACCCAGAATTGAGGTAATAAATAAGGAACGCTTGTTGGTGAATGTTTTCGATCCGAATAACAGCGCAACTGATCCTAATTCTTTAGCTTCGCTATGCTTGATCATAACCGGCGAAAAGCGGGGGGCTGACGAGACAAGCCGTCCGCAGGCTGCCATACAATTGAAAAATGATGCCAACAACAGGTTTAAGTGGGTCCCTGAGAGCAATGGTGTGGAAGGTCATTATGAAGTGATCCTGGATGATGTTACCACTGCCACAGGGACAGATGACGATGGCCTGCACTTTTCTGATCTGAACCGCACCAAGAATACTGCAATAACGCTGAAAAAGGATGCGTCCGGAAACGCTATAACATTCAAGCCGGGAGAGAATATTACTGTACAGGTTGTAGCTTATAGCAATAGCGAGTTGACAAATATTGCTTACAGTGTGGAAAGAACCACCAATAGCCTGTTTGCGGACTCGGGTGTGACTCCGACGACGGCCATGATCGGCAATTTCCGCCATCTGGAAAACCTGGATATCGCTGTATCAGGTTTGGATTCGACACTCGGCTTTAACAAAGCGGAGCAGATTGGCGATCTGGCAAAACCAGCATCGGCGGAAGATAGCGAAGGAAGCGGTACAGATGGAGAAGACGAAGAAGATTTAAGCTGGACGGGCTTTGTCAATGCAATAAAAGCGGCAAAAGGCAGTGATACCGTCAAAATCTATAAAACGTCCGATACCACCGGCACCGAAGTGAATTGCTACCGTCCTGTCGATCTGACGTATCAGCTGGAATACGACGGCCAGAATCACACAATCGAAGGCGTTGGAGTGAAATATGGCGCGGATGCCGGTTTGCTTGGCAGTATCAGCGCTCCTGGAAGCAAAGTTTCCAACCTTGAACTCATTGATTTCAATATCTCAACCACCTCCGGCGACGCCGGCGCGCTGGCCGGAACCATGACGGGCACCACCGTCACCAATGTGGTGGCCTATCACACCGATGGTAAAGCAGATACCGCCAAGATAACAACCACTTCCGGCAGCGCGGGCGGCCTGATCGGCTCCATCGATGGTGCGTCATCCGTTTCCAAATCCGCCGCGGCGCTGATTGTGAGCGCCACCGGCGGCAACGCGGGCGGACTGATTGGCAAATCTACGTCTACCGGCACCGTCTCCGGCTGCTATTCTGGCGGGCATACAATCGAAAGTGGTGAAGCGGTGATCTATTCCGATACGGCTTACAACGTCACCGCGACCAGAGCCGAGGGTGCGACTACCGGCGGCATCGCGGGTGGCCTGATCGGCGACGCGGGCAGCACGGCAATCAGCTACAGCTATTCCACCTGCTCCGCTAAAGGCGTGACTGTTGGCGGCCTGATCGGCACCGGCAGTGGGGCAATCAATGACAGTTATTGCACCGGCAAGGTGAGCGGTACGACGCAGGGCGCGTTTGCCGGGGCGTGCGGAACGACCACGGATTGCCATTACTATGAGATCGTCAACGAGTATCCCGATGCGGATGGGGGCTACGGCTATCTGCTCCCTGTTCCGAAAGAAAAGACATCTGATGGCACAGGCAAGCCGTCGGGCATAAAAGCAATCGACGAAACCGCCCAGTCGTACAATGACTTCTGCGGCGCTGCGAAGGATTCCCAGGGCAAGGACCTGTGGAATCCCGCCAACCCCTACGACGCTAAGCTGACCGAATACTATAACGGCCGATACAATCTCGAAACCGTCGAACAGCTTGGGGCATCCATCACAAAGAATAGCGGCGCAGATGGCGATACAACGGTGACCGACTTCGTCGCCACCCACTACGGCGACTGGCCGGCGCCGGAGATCTTCGTGGTTAATACAAAGGACACAACTGAAACGCCCACGCCCTGACGCCGCGGGCGCCGACGCTACATCCGATATGCTTTAGATAAATGGGGGAATACGCCATGAAGAGAATCATCGCGCTGCTGCTGGCGGCCATGCTGCTCTGCGGCTCGGCCATGGCCTCGGACAAGTACGACCTGGACAACTTCGGCTACCGGACCGTCAGGACACGGGGGCAGGGGAAGCTGGTGTTCCAGTCGAAACCGCGCGGCTCCTTCATGTCGGAATACAGCTTCAAAGACGGCGACCGCATCTTCGTCAACCTGGATTGGCGGGAGGACGGGTATGCCATCGCCTATGAGAACGGCGATTACGGCTATGTGGACGCCAGCTACATCGACTGGGGCACCGACAGCCGCGGCAGCGACGACGTGCACGATCTGGACAACTTTGTCTACCGCACCGTGGAGATCGACAACGGCGGCGCGCTGGTGTTCCAGAGGACGCCTCGTGGCTCCTTTATGTACAACCATCGGTTCTATGACGGCGACGAGATCTTCGTCAATGAATACTACCGTGAAAGCGGCTACGCCCTGGCCTATGAGGGCGGAAGCTATGGCTATGTGGACGCCGGCTATATCGACTGGGACGACGGCGACGACGGCGACGACGATTGGGACGACAGCGTCCACGACCTGGACAACTTCGAATACCGCTACGTGGATATCGACAACGGCGGCGCGCTGGTGTTTCAGAAGACGGCCGGCGGAGCGTTCATGA
>JAFRJF010000070.1 GCA_017432405.1 Clostridia bacterium
GGCTACAATCCGGCGCGCGTTGAGCGCAGGATCCCGGTGATGGCGCAGGCGGAGGACGCGCCGACCCTGGCGTTCCGGGAGCATGAGGGCGACAGCCTTGACGGAATCGCCGTCAACGAGGGCGTGGAGTTTGTGGTCCGGCCCGCGGAGGGCAAGGAAATCCAGACGGTGCAGTGGTATCACGGAAACGGCTACCGGGATAACCACGAGGGACCGGACGGGGACGGCTGCTACTATACCGGCGAATCCTGGGGCGAGCTCGGCACCTACACCGTGTATGCGCGGGTGACCTATGACCCATGGAAGGACGAGTGGAACGACCTGGATTATGATCCCAGGGCCTGGCTGTCCACCAACGCGCTGACCGTGACGGTGGATCAATCCAACGGCCCCGTCGGCCCGTTCGACATCAGCGTCGATCCGATTCGCGTGGCCAGGGGCGGCATGGTGACCGTCACCTTCGGGACCTCCGATCACGCCGACGGCTACAACCTGAACCACAACAGCCTGGACGGCCAGGAATACGACATGCCTTGGAGCTGGAGTGAGGACAACCACATTGCGGTATTCTCCACTGCGGGCATGCCCGAGGGTCGGTATCGGCTGAGCGGCTGCGCCTGGGGCACAGGCTACGAGGGCACGGATTCCAACACCGTCGAGATCGAGGTGACGGAATACGAGGGCAACCGCGTCCAGCTGAGCCTTGACAGGATCGAAATACTGACCAACGAGAATCTGGTGGCCAGCGTATACGCCCCCGGAGCGCTGAACGTGGGCCTCGAGATAGACGGCATGCGCTACGACCTTGACGAAGAGGGCAACCCCTGCTGGCAGGGAGAATCCGCCATCTGTGACTGGGCAAGGTGGAACAGCGCTACGACGCTGACCGCCGTGCCGTGGGCGGAGTTCCCGCTGAGCGAACAGCCCGGCGACACCGAGTGGGTGAGCGGCAATCCGGCGACCATCACCGTACAGGCCCACAAGGGCGTCATGCCGCTGCATTCCGAAGAGGTTCCCGGAAGCCTGACGGCAGGCGAACCGACCGGCTTTACCATCTATCGGGATGAAAACGCCAGTTATCTGGAGTATGAGCTCCGACTGGATGGCGCCGATTGGGATATCGCCCGGAGCGACGGCAACATGGAGGGCGATATTCACGTCGACCTCGATGGCAACTATGAAGTTGGCGATGTCATCTATCTGCACGTCTGGACAGGCGGCGTTGATTACGAGCATAATGACACTGAATTCCGCCTGCCCGTGCTCGCTCCGGCGAGCCAGGACGTCACACTGGCGGTTACGACGGCAGACGAATACCTCGTGCACACGGATTACACCGTCACCGTCACCGCCGAAGGCGCGCAGAAGGTGCGTTTCAACGACGGGCATGGATTCCAGACGCACGATGTCGACGGCACGGAGGTCCAGGAATTTGACGTGGATGAAAACGGCCAGTGCCAGTTTGGCCTCCGCCATTGGGACGTGGGCAAGCACACGATCTACGCCATGGCGACCTTCGACGGGGAGAATTGGGTCAACAGCGAATCGCTGACCTTTGACTTCACCACCGATGGCCTCGCGGACGTCACATGGGTCGGAGTGAACCAGTATATCTGGGCCGGCCAGGACTGCGTGATCACGGTAGACGGACCGGGCGAAAGCTGGTACGACTTCCAGCTGCTGCCCCAGGACAGGAATTGGGATAACCGGCTGCTGAACTTCATGTACCGCGACGAACCCAGCGTAAATGACGTCAATGCCGAAATTGTATATGCGGAGAACGGCGACGCGACGATCACCATACCGGGCGACCAGCTGGCGGAGGGCACCTATGTGGTTTCCGTGGGCTTCGACGGCCCCGGTAAGGGCAGGAACACCGTGGAGCAGACCTTCCAGGTGACGACGCCCAGCGTGGAGCTGACCACTGACAAGCGGGTCTACTACTACAACGACGAAATTGCCTTCCGCGTGGAAGCGCCGCTGGCCGAATCCGTGAAGCTCTACAAGGGCGAAACGGAGCTGAATGACCTTATGTGGCGTGCCAACGAAGTCAATGGCGCAATTACCTTCACCGCTGTGGCTGAGTTTGAGGGCATGGACGAGCCCATGACCGCTGAGGTGACCCTTGATGTCAGGAGCCTCGGCGCGGCGCCCGAGCCCCCGATCGAAATCCCGGATGAGATCCATACCGGCGAATCGCTGCTTATCCAGGTCGGCGAGGTGGCGCCTGAAGGCGGCTGGCGAACTCTGTACGTCGACGGTGAGGAAACTGGAATCGGTGAAGACTTCAAGGCGACCCTTGAGGGCCTGGACGTGGGTGCGCATGCCGTGCGCGTCGAATTTGGCGCTTATGGATATGACAACGACGCCAGGGATTACACGGTCGCCGTCACCGACCACGACTACCTGACCGAGGTGACCGAACCGACCTGCGAGGCGCAGGGCTATACGACCTATACCTGCTATCAGTGCGGTCACAGCTACGTCGACGACTACGTGGACGCGCTGGGCCACAGCTGGGGCAAACCGACCTTTGAATGGTCCGACGATTACAGCAGCGCCACGGCGACGCGCGTCTGCGGCAACGACAACAGCCATAACTGGGAGCAGGATGCCGAGGTGACCACCGAGGTCTCTGACGCGACCTGCACCGATGTGGGCGAGACGGTCTACACCGCGACGGCGACATTCGACGGGAAAGCGTACACCGATACCCGGTCTGAAGAGATCCCGGTCAAGCCCCATGCGCTGGGGGACTGGCAGATCGTTTGGGATGGCGACGCCGCCGCCCACGCGGAGCGCCATTGCGGCAACTGCGATTATACCGAAACGAGCGACGTGACCGTGACCGGTACCGACGACACCGCCACCTGCACAGAGGCGGGCAGCGTCACCTATACCGCGACGCTGGTCCTCGATGACGTCACGATCACTTCCGATGAAAAGACGGTCGAAACCGAACCCCTCGGCCACGACTGGAATGCGGGTGAGGAAACCACCGCGCCCGGATGCGAGTCCAAGGGCGAGACGACCTATACCTGCGCCCGCTGCGACGAGACCTATACCGAGGCCATTCCCGCGACGGGGCATCGTTGGGGAGAATTTGTTACCACGACCGAGCCCGGCTGCGAAACGCCGGGTGAGCAGACCAGCACCTGCGAAAACGGCTGCGGCAGGACCGTGACCAAGTTCGTGCCCGCGCTGGGCCATCTGTGGAGCAATGAGGTGACAGAGGATAGCTATAACTGGGATAACTGCCCCGTCGTCACCGCGACCCGCGTGTGCGAGCGGGATGCTTCCCACACGGAGCAGGTGACGGCAGTCGCCACGGGCAGCGAAGCCAAGGCGCCCACCTGTACGGAACCGGGCGATACACTCTACACCGCTGAGTTCAAGAAGGCGCCCTTCACCACCCAGCGCAAGATCGTGGAAGGCAATATTCCCGCCCTGGGACATAAGCTGGTGGCCCACGAGAAGGTGGAAGCAACCTGCACGGCGACGGGCACGGAGGCCTACTGGGCGTGTGAAGTCTGCAATAAGCTGTTCTCTGACGCCCAGGCGAAGAACGAGATCACAGCGCCTGTCACAATTGAGATGAAGGCGCATACGCTGACGGCGCACGCGCAGGTGGACAAGACCTGCACGACGGATGGCATGGAGGCCTACTGGACGTGCGAAGTCTGCAACAAGCTGTTCTCGGATGAGAATGGGCAGCATGAGATCGGCACACCGGTGGTGATCCCTGCCAGCCATACGCTGACGGCGCACGCCAAGGTGGATTCGACCTGCACGGCGACGGGCACGGAGGTCTACTGGACGTGCGAAGCCTGCGAGAAGCTGTTCTCGGACGAGAATGCGCAGAACGAGATCACAGTGCCTGCCGTGATTGAGAAGAAGGCGCATACGCTGACGGCGCACGCTCAGGTGGACTAGACTTGCACGCCGGATGGCACGGAGGCCTACTGGACGTGCGAAGTCTGCGAGAAGCTGTTCTCCGATGAGAATGGGCAGAGCGAGATCGACGCACCGGTGGCAATTCCTGCCAGCCATACGCTGACGGCGCACGCCAAGGTGGATTCGACCTGCATGGAGGAAGGCACGGAGGCCTACTGGACGTGCGAAGCCTGCGAGAAGCTGTTCTCGGATGAAAATGCGCAGAACGAGATCACAGCGCCTGTCGTGATAGAGAACAAGGCGCATACGCTGACGGCGCACGCCAAGGTGGATTCGACCTGCGCGGCGACGGGAACGGAGGCGTACTGGGAGTGCGGCGTCTGCAATAAGCTGTTCTCTGACGCAGAGGCGAAGAACGAGATCACAGCGCCTGTGGAGATTGAGAAGAAGGCACATACGCTGACGGCGCACGCCAAGGTGGATTCGACCTGCGCGGCGACGGGCACGGAAGCCTACTGGTCGTGTGAAGTCTGCAAGAAGTTGTTCTCCGACGCAGGGGCGAAGAGCGAGATCCCGGCGCCGGTTGCGATTGCCGCTAAGGGCCATGACTGGAACGCGCCAATCTACACCTGGTCTAATGACAACAGCTCCGTAACCGCCACCGCGACCTGCAAGAACGGGGATCATCCGCTGACCGAGAAGGTGAAGACAACTTCTGCCACAGAAGCTCCGACCTACACGAAAAAGGGCGCGACTACCTACACGGCGAAGTTTGAAAACGCGCTGTTTGCAGATCAGACCAAGACGGTTGATATCCCGATGCTGGTGAAGGATGCAGCTGTTCTGGATGTAGAAGCCGCCATCAAGGCTCTCAACAGCAGTGCCGGCCTGGATGACAAGGCTGCTGTGGAAGCTGCCCGCAAGGCTTACGACAGCCTGACCGACGCGCAGAAGAAGCAGGTTGATGCTGGCTTGCTGGATAAGCTGACCGGCGCGGAGCAGAAGGTACAGGAAGCTGTGAAGAAGGCCGAAGAGGAAGCAGCCAGGAAGAAGGCCGAAGAGGACAAGGCCGTTGCGGACAAGGTGATCAAGGCCATCAAAGCCCTTGGAACCGAAGTGGGCCTTGACGACAAGGATGCGGTCACCACGGCGAGAGCAGCCTATGACGCGATGACGGATGATCAGAAAAAGCTGGTTTCCGAGGATGTGGTCAAAATGCTGACTGCAGCGGAGGAGCAGGTGAAGGCTGCTGAGGAAGCCGCAAAGACGGTCAACATCGCCGATTGCGTGATTACCGTCGAGGATCAGACCTATACCGGCAAGGCGCTGAAGCCCGCGGTGACGGTCAAGTACGGCACGACGACGCTAAAGGAGGACACGGATTATACCCTGACCTACAAGGACAATACGAACGTCGGCACTGCCACAGTGACCGTCACGGGGAAGGGCAGCTATACCGGCAGCAAGGCGGTAAAATTCAAGATCGCCGCGGTGAAGATGGCGGAGCTGAAGTATACCGTGAAGAACCAGACCTATACCGGCAAGGCGCTGAAGCCCGCGGTGACGGTCAAGTACGGCACGGTGACGCTGAAGAAGAATACGGACTACACCTTGGCCTACAAGGACAACAAGAAGGCCGGCACTGCCACGGTGACCGTCACGGGCAAGGGCAACTATACTGGCAGCAAGGCGGTGAAATTCAAGATCGCCGCGGTGAAGATGGCGAAGCTGAAGTATACCGTGAAGGATCAGACCTATTCCGGCAAGGAGCTGAGCCCTGTGGTGACGGTCAAGTTTGGCGCGACGAAGCTGAAGAAGGGCACGGACTACACCGTAACCTACAAGAACAACAAAAACGTCGGTCTGGCTACAATTACGGTCGAGGGAAAGGGCAACTTTACCGGCAGCAAGAAGGTCACCTTTAAGATCAATCCGAAGGGCACGGTGTTCACGAAGCTGACGGGCGGCAAGCAGCAGGTTGCCCTGAAGTGGAAGAATCCGAAGAACATTACGGGCTACGAGATCCAGTACAGCCTGAAGAAGGATTTCTCCGGCAGCAAGACGGTAACGGTCAAGAAGGCCAAAACCCTCGCCACGACCATCAAGAAGCTGAAGGCGAACAAGACCTACTATGTGCGGATTCGTACCTACGCGACTGTCAGCAAGAAGACCTATTACTCCGAATGGTCCAAAGCCAAGAGCGTGAAGACGAAGGCTGCCAGCGCCAACGGAGAGACCGCCGATGAGGGCACCCAGACCATCGAAGAAGACCCGGACACCGGCCTGGATGAGCTTGAACTGGTGATCGAACTTGAAATGGACGACGTGATCAATGAAGAGGTCGGCATGGAAGAAGCCGGATTGTTGCTTGAGCAACCCTGATGGGGCTGAGCACAGCGGCGAAGAGACATTGACCTGACCAACACGGAAGCCCCCATCCCGCAGGGTTGAAAGCCTCGGGAAGGGGGCTTTTCCGCGTCTCTGGATCAATATGTACAGAATTGGGCATGAGTTTACATGAAGAGGTTGACAGCATCGGTTGGAATTGCTATAATATGAAAATGAAAATGAAATCATATTTCAAAATGAGGCCAGCATGATGATGAAAAGAATTGCTTATTTCTCGCAGGTGCTGTTGGCGATGATATTCCTTACCTGCCTGACTGCCGTTGCGGAAGATCGGCTGAATGTGGTCGCGACCAACTTTCCCTGCTATGACTTTGCCCGTCAGGTCTGTGGCGACGGGGCGGAGGTGACCATGCTGCTGAAGCCCGGTACCGAAGCCCACGCCTACGATCCCACTCCGGCGGATATCATTGCCATAGGGGATGCCGACCTGTTCGTGTACATCGGCGGCGAGAGCGACACCTGGGCAGACGGCATACTGGCGAGCTTCGACGAAGGCGACCGTCCAGCCGCGCTGCGTATGATGGACTGCGTTTCAGATCTCGTCGAGGAGGACGACGCCGATGCCGGACATCACGGAGCTGTTCCTGAGTACGACGAGCACATATGGACCTCGCCGGTGAACGCGGCGGCCATGGTGCGCGCGCTGGGTGAAGCTCTGGCCAGCCTTGAAGGCGCGGACGCAGACGCCTGTCGGGAGGCGGCGAGCGCCTACGCGGCGCAGATCGAACAGATCGACGGGGCGCTTCGCAGGCTGGTCGAAGGCGCGAAGCGCAGGACGCTCGTGTTCGCCGACCGCTTTCCCTTCGTCTACCTGACCAGGGAATACGGGCTGGACTACATGGCGGCCTTCCCGTCCTGTACCGCCGACACCGAGCCCAGCGCCCAGACGGTGATGGCGCTGATCGACAAGGTGGCCTCCGAGGGCATCCCCGCCGTCTATACCATCGAGCTGAGCACCCGGGCGGTGGCGAAGACCGTGGCCGAGGAGACCGGGGTTGAGATCCTGACGCTGCATTCGATGCAGACCGTCACCCAGGATGAATTCCAGGCCGGGGAGAGCTACGTCAGCCTGATGAGGCGCAACCTTGAGGCCCTGCAAAGGGGGCTGGAATGATGCGCGGCGAGTACAACACCCGCCAGAAGCGGGAGCTGCAAAGGTTCCTGGAGGAGCGCAGCATGCAGCACTTCTCGGTGGACGAGGTCGTCTTTGAGATGCGGGACCGGGGCGAAAAGGTGGGGCGATCCACCGTCTACCGGTACCTGGAGCAGCTGGCCGAGCAGGGCAGCGTGCGCAAGTATCCCGGCGTGCAGGGCGTGACCCAGTACCAGCACGTGGAGGACGCCGCCAGCTGCGACGCCCACTTCCACATGCTGTGCCGCCGGTGCGGCAACCTGATGCACGTGGACTGCCGGCTGATGGGGGTCATGGCCGACCACCTGATGGCCGAGCACGGCTTTCGGCTGGACCCGAGGGAGACCCTGCTGGTGGGCGTGTGTGAAAAATGCCGGGCGGACGGCGGAGAGGAAGTGGCGCATGGCGCTGATCACCCTGAAGGATGTCACGATTGCCTTTGAGGGCGTCGTGGCGGTGGAGAAGGTCAGCTTTCGGGTGGACCCCGGCGACTACCTGGTGATCGTGGGGGAGAACGGCTCCGGCAAGAGCACGCTGATGCGGGCGATGCTGGGCCTGGTGCGGCCCCGAAGCGGCAGCATCGTTTACGGCGACGGGCTGACCCGGGAGCGCATCGGCTACCTGCCCCAGCAGACCGCCGCCCAGCGGGATTTTCCCGCTTCGGTGGAGGAGGTGGTGCTGTCCGGCTGCGTCAACCGCATGGGCAAGCGCTTCTTCTACAACAAGGCGGATAAGGCGAAGGCCGAGGCCAACATGGCGCTGCTGGACGTGACCCCGCTGCGCAGGAAGTCCTACCGCACCCTCTCCGGCGGCCAGCAGCAGCGCACGCTGCTGGCCAGGGCGCTATGCGCCACCGACGCCATACTGCTATTGGACGAGCCGGTCACCGGGCTGGACCCCGCCGCGGCCTCGGAGCTCTACGACGTGATCCGGGACCTGAACCGGAACCACGGCGTGGCGGTGGCGATGGTCTCCCACGACCTGGGCGGCGCGATGCGGGACGCCAATAAGGTGCTGGTGATGAACCGGGCCGTGGATTTCTTCGGCGGGGTGGAGGAATACCGCGCCGGGCTGAGGGAGAGGACGGTGGTAAGCCGTGGCTGACATGCTGCAACGTTTGTTCGCCCATCCGGATGAAAACAGCGAGGCCCGGCACCGTCGGCACAAGGCCGTCGTGCTGTGGGCCGTGCTGGCCCTGGCGCTGTTCAACCTGCCCGCCATCGGCGCGGCCTTTGCCGAGTTCGGCACGTACCTGGGCTACAAATTCATCCAGCGGGCCCTGATGGTGGGCGGGCTGGTGTCGCTGTGCGCGTCACTGCTGGGCGTGACGCTGGTGCTCAAGCACTATTCGATGATCGGCGACGGTCTGTCCCACGTGGGCTTCGGCTCGCTGACCGTGGCCATGGCCCTGGGCTTTGTCACCGCTGACAGCCTGCCCGCCTTCCTGCCCGAGGGGCTGCGCGGGGGCGTCGCCGGCCTGTGCCGGGGCATTGCGGCCAACCCGATGCCCTTTACGCTGGTGGTGGTGGTGCTGTGCGCCTTTTTGCTGCTGCGCATCAGCGAGCACAGCCGCATGCGGGGGGATTCGGCCATCGCGCTGATCTCCACCAGCGCCCTGGCGGCGGGCGTCATCGTCACCAGCATGACCAGCGGCATGAACGTGGACGTGTACAACTACATGTTCGGCTCGATCCTGGCCATGAGCGCCTCGGACGTCTATGTGTCGCTGGCGCTGTCGGCGGTGGTGCTGGTGCTGTTCGTGCTGTTCTATCCCCGGATATTCGCCGTCACCTTCGACGAGGCCTTCGCCCGGGCCACCGGCGTGAAGGCGGGGGCCTTCAACATGCTGATCGCCCTGCTGACCGCGCTGACGGTGGTGGTGGGCATGCGCGTGATGGGCACGCTGCTGATCTCCAGCCTGATCATCTTCCCGGCACTGTCGTCGATGCGGCTGTTTTCAAGGTTCAAGGCGGTCACGGTCTGCGCGGCCGTCGTCTCGGTGACCTGCTTCGCGGTGGGCATGCTGCTGTCCTGCGTGTGCTCCCTGCCCACCGGCGCGGGCATCGTGGCGGTGAACCTGTTCGTGTTCATACTGTTTTCGGCCATCGGCGCGGTGCGGGCGTGAGGTTTTGGATTTAACACCGACGCTGTATAATATTATCTGAATTTTATGCATCTTCGGAGGAAGAAATGGCTCAGACTTATACCGCAAATGACATACAGGTCCTGGAGGGACTGGACGCGGTGCGCATGCGCCCCGGCATGTACATCGGCTCCACCGGCCCGCGGGGCCTTCACCATATGATCTGGGAGATCGTGGACAACGCCATCGACGAGGCGGCCAACGGTTTCGCCAGCGAGATCAACGTGACCCTGAAGAAGGACGGCTCCTGCGAGGTCAGCGACAACGGCCGCGGCGTGCCGGTGGACATCCACCCCAAGCTGGGGGTTTCCGCCGTGGAGGTGGTCTACACCCAGCTTCACGCGGGCGGCAAGTTCTCCGACAAGAACTACGCCTATTCCGGCGGCCTGCACGGCGTGGGCGCGTCGGTGGTGAACGCGCTGAGCGAGTGGATGGTGGTGGACGTGTACAAGGACTACAGCCACTACCAGCAGCGCTTTGAATCGGTGGCCGACCCGAAGACCGGCAAGATCGTCAGCGGCAAGCCCGTGGCGCCCCTTCAAAAGCTGGGCAACACCCGCAAGCGGGGCACCGTGGTGTGCTTCAAGCCCGACGCCCGGGTGTTCCAGGAGGTCAACTTCAACTCCGACACCGTGCGCCGCCGCATCCGGGAGCTGGCCTACCTGAACAAGGGCGTCAGGTTCGTGTTCACCGACGAGCGCGTCAGGGATCCGGAGAAGCGTACCTATGAATACTGCTACGAGGGCGGCATCGCCGATTTCGTGCAGTACCTGAACGCCGACAAGAACACCATCACCGACCCCATCGTGTTTGAGGCCACGAAGGACGGCACGCTGGTGCGGGTGGCGATCCAGTACACCGATTCCTACACCGATACCATCGCCTCCTTTGTGAACAACATCCCCACCAACGAGGGCGGCTATCACGAGATCGGCTTCAAGGCCGCGGTGACCAAGGCCTTCAACGACTATGCCCGCCGACAGGGGCTTTTGAAGGAGAAGGACAACAACCTGGCCGGCGACGACTTCCGGGAGGGCATGACGGCCATCATCTACGCCGGCGTCAAGAATCCGGAGTTCGAGGGCCAGACCAAGGGGCGCCTGGGCAACACCGAGGTGCGCCCCGTGTTCGAGGCGGTCTGCCTGGAGCAGCTTTCGATCTACCTGGACGACCTGAAGAACCAGGCCTTCGCCCAGAAGATCATCGCCAAGGCCATCACCGCCGCCAAGGCCAGGGAAGCCGCCCGCAAGGCCAAGGCCAACATCCGCGCCGTGGGCCAGCTGGAGGCCGCGCCGCTGGTGGGCAAGCTGTCCAGCTGCACCGGCAAAAAGCCGGAGCTGAACGAGCTGTTCATCGTGGAGGGCGATTCCGCAGGCGGCAGCGCCAAGCAGGGCCGCGACCGCCGCTTCCAGGCGATACTGCCCCTGCGGGGCAAGCCGCTGAACGTGGAAAAAAAGCGCCTGGAGCAGGTGCTGCAGAACGAGGAATTCCGCAGCATCATCACGGCTCTGGGCACCAGCATCGAGGACGACTTCGATATCTCCAAGCTCAAGTACAACAAGGTCATCATACTCTCCGATGCCGACCAGGACGGCGCCCACATAAGGGCGATACTCCTGACCTTCTTCTACCGCTACATGCGGCCCCTGATTACCGAGGGCCACGTATACATCGGCATGCCGCCGCTTTACAAGGTGGCCAAGGGCGACAAGGTCATCTACTGCTACGACGACAACGCCCTGCCCCCGGCCATCCAGAAGATCGGCAAGGGCTACACCCTCCAGCGCTACAAGGGCCTGGGCGAGATGAACCCCGAGCAGCTGTGGGAGACCACGATGAACCCCGACGGGCGAAAGCTGATGCAGGTGGGCATCGAGGACTTCGTCGAGGTGGAGCGCCGGGTGACCATACTGATGGGCGACAAGGTGGAGCCGCGCAGGGAGTACATCAGCCAGTTCGCCAATTTCAACAAAGAGGATAATTTCGTTCCCGTCAACGAGGGGGTGTAACCCATGGCCAGAAAGAAGAAGGAAGAGCCGGTCGTCAAGAAGCCGGAGGAGATCATCCAGCGCAACATGGAGGACGTGATGCACGAATCCATGATGCCCTACTCGGAGCACGTCATACTGGAGCGCGCGCTGCCGAGGGTGGAGGACGGCCTGAAGCCGGTGCAGCGGCGCATACTGTTCACCATGCACGAGCTGGGCAACACCCCGGACAAGCCCCACCGCAAGTGCGCCCGCATCGTGGGCGACTGCCTGGGCAAGTACCATCCCCACGGCGACAGCTCGGTCTATGACGCGCTGGCCCGCATGGCCCAGCCCTTCGTGATGCGCACGATGCTGGTGGACGGCCACGGCAACTTCGGCTCCATCGACGGCGACAGTCCCGCCGCCATGCGCTACACCGAGGCCCGCATGACCGAGGCGGCCATGGCCATGCTCCGGGACATCGAGAAGGACACGGTGGGCTTCCACCTGAACTTTGACGATACCCAGAGGGAGCCGGACCTGCTGCCCGCACGCTTCCCGAACCTGCTGGTCAACGGCGCCAACGGCATCGCCGTGGGCCTGGCGACGAGCATACCGCCCCACAACCTGGGGGAGGCCATCGACGCCACCATCGCCCAGATCGACAGGCCGAAGATCACAACCGCAGAGCTGATGCAGATCATGCCCGCCCCGGATTTTCCCACCGGCGGCGTGCTGGCGCGGGACGGCGAGCTGGTTCAGGCCTACGAGACCGGCCGGGGCAAGCTGAAGGTGCGGGCGAAGGCGCACATCGAGGACGGCACGGCGGGCCGGAAGCTGATCGTGGTGGACGAGGTGCCCTACCAGGTCAACAAGGCCGCCATGCTGGAAAAGGTGCTGAAGGTCAGCGAGGAAAAGAAGGGCATCTTCTCGGGCATCTACGATATCCGCGACGAATCCGACCGCATGGGCATGCGGGCCGTCGTCGAGGTCAAGAAGGACGCCGACCCGGAGAAGATACTGAACGCGCTGTATAAATATACGGATTTCCAGACCACGTTCGGCGTGAACATGGTGGCCATCGCCGAGGGCAAGCCCCGGCAGATGGGCATCAAGCAGATGATCGGCTATTACATCAACCACCAGAAGGACGTGGTGACCCGGCGCACGAAGTACGAGCTGCAGCAGGCCGAGGCCAGGGCCCACATACTGGAGGGCCTGATCATCGCCGTGGACAACCTGGACGAGGTCATCAAGCTCATCCGCGGCAGCAAGACCCCCAAGGAGGCCAGGGACAAGCTGATGGCGCGCTTCGACCTGAGCCAGATCCAGGCCCAGGCCATCCTCGACATGCGGCTGCAGCGGCTGACCAACCTGGAGGTGCTGTCCCTCCGCAAGGAATACGAGGACCTCTTAAAGCTGATCGCCAGCCTGAAGGCCATCCTCGGCAGCGAGAAGAAGCTGATGGGCGTCATCAAGAAGGAGCTTAACGAGGTTCGCGCGAAGTTCGCCGACCCCCGCCGCACCCAGCTGGTGGACTCCTTCGAGGAGATTGTCATCGAGGAGGAGAAGCCCGTCGCCGACGAGACCGTGGTGGTGCTGACCCAGGCGGGCTTTGTCAAGCGCATGGCCCCGAAGCTGTTCGACAAGGCCGTGGCGAACGGCGAGTTCGCCGACCCGCCCCGCCAGGTCATCCGCACGATAACCGACGCAAAGCTGCTGTTCTTCACCGACGTGGGCAACGCCTACATCCTGGCGGCGGAGAAGATCGCCGAGGCGTCGAAGGCAAAAGACCGCGGTCTGCCCCTGGGCGGCGTGCTGGCGGGACTGGAAACCGACGAAAGTCTGGTCGCTCTGATCGAGGCGGGGGACTGGTCCGGCGAATTGATGTTCGTGACCCGCAAGGGCCTGACCAAGCGCACGGCGCTGGAGGAGTACAACGTGCGCAAGTCGAAATTCGCGGCGCTGAACCTGAAAAACGGAGACCGACTGATGTCGGTTTTGCGACCGGGCGGCTTTGAGGGCGTGCTGCTGCTCACCCGGCAGGGCATGGCCATACACTACGCGACGGAGGAGGTCTCCCTGATCGGACGCACGGCGGCGGGCGTCAAGGCCGTCGCCCTGAGTACAGGCGACGAGGTGGCCTTCGCCTTCGTCCACAACAGCGAGGGCGAGATCGTGATGATTTCCGACATGGGCTACATGAAGCGCTGCCTGCTGATCGACTTCGACCGCCAGGCCCGGGGCGGCAAGGGCGTCAAGGCCTTCAACTTCCTGAAGAACGGCTCCAACGGCGCGATCCTCGCCGGGGCGCTGATCGTCACCGAGCCCTTCCGCTTCAACATCGTCCAGAAGAACGGCACCGTGACGCCCTGCGTCACCGAGGACGTGGCCATCGAGCCGAGGACGGGCCGGGGCCAGCCCTACGTGATGGTGGTCATGGACGACGTGGTGACGGAGCTGGTGCGGGCGTAATGGAGCCTGTAGCGGCGCCGATCCGGCGCCATATGGCGAATGCCGGTACAACGCAATTTCTGTAGACTAATCGGATATCATTGATATAGAATAGGCATAGCGCTGCGGCGCTATGTCTATTCTATATCAATATCAATATTCACAAAGGGGATGACATAATGCGCTACGAATGGATGGATGAATACTTGCTTGCCAAGCGGGCGGTGACCAAAGACCTACAGCCGGAATGGAACTGGATTCGCTACAAGATCGGGGACAAGATGTTCGCGGCGATCCTGCTGGACGACGACAACAAGCCCTATTACATCAACCTGAAGCTGGAGCCTGCGGAGGGGGAATTCCTGCGGGGCCAGTACGCCGATATCATCCCCGGCTATTATTCCAACAAGCGCTGCTGGAATTCCATCCTGCCCGACGGACAGGTGCCGGAGGAATTGTTGAAGGCGCTGTTGGACAAGTCCTATGATTTGGTTTTGAAGGGCTTCAGCAAGAAAAGGCAAAGGGAAATACTGAGAGAGGATTGATCGACCCAATACAGACGGCGGCAAGCCGCCTGACGAAGCGAAGTCGCCCATCATTGTTGGCAGGTCACAATCCATTTCTTCATTAGCAAAGCGTCTTCATTCTTCATTAGCCTCGCAAGGGGCGACTTCACTGAAAAAACGTGATTCCAAAGAATCACGTTTTTTCAGTGGGGTTAGGAGGGCTCGAACCTCTGACCTTTACGATGTCAACGTAACGCTCTAACCAACTGAGCTATAACCCCGCAACAGGGATGATTATAGCACATTCGGCGGTGTGTGTCAAGGGTGATTTTTGGGTATGGACAATATTTCTGTAATCTTCACAATTCCTCACATCGACTTGAAGCCCTCGCCCAGCACCTCCTTGGCCTTGTTGGCAATGACGAAGGCGTGGGGGTCGACCTCGAAGATGATGCGGCGCAGGCGCATGGATTCGAAGCGATTGACCACGCACAGCAGCACCTGCTTGCGCTGCTGGCTGTACATGCCCACGGCCTCGAGGCCTGTGACGCCCCGGTTCATCTCGCGCATGATCTTGTCTGCGATGGCTTCGCTGTTGTCGGAGATGATGAAGTAGGAGTGGGCCGAGTTGGGGCCCTCCAGCACCAGGTCGATCAGCACGTTGCACAGGAAGGCGCTGATCAGGCCGTACATGGCGGCCTGGGCCTCGAACACGAAGGCGCTGGCGATGATCACCAGCCCGTCGAACACGAATATGGCATAGCTGACCTTCAGCACCGGGATCAGCCGGTGCAGCAGCGAGGCCAGCATGTCCGTGCCCCCGGTGGTGGCGTTGCCCCGCAGTATGAGTCCGAAGCCGATGCCGCTGATTGCGCCGCCGTAGACCGACGCCAGCAGCATGTCGTCGGTGGCAGGGGGCAGGGGCATGTGGTCGATCAACAGCGACAGCAGCACCATCGTCACCAGTGAGCGCACGCCGAAGCGCGGCCCCATGGATTTCATCGAAATCAGGAACAGCGGCACGTTCAGCGCGATGTTGACCAGGCCGATGCTGATCCCCGTGGCGTGGTTGAGCAGCTGGCCCACGCCGGTAAAGCCCCCGTTGACCACCCCGTTGGGGATCAGGTACATGCGATAGGCCGCGGCGGCCGCCAGCAGCCCTATTATGACCAGCAGATCGTTTTTCAGTTCCTCCCGAAGCGAAACCCTCATGGCTTTGCCCTCCCTCCAATACCGGATTATTGTAGCATAACCCGCCGCCGAATTCAATTGGAACGCAACGCTTTCCAGTGGCATAGTGATAACATAGCCGAAAGGTCAATATGCGCCGCGCCGATTTGCTTCGCCGCGGCGATGGAAGGGCGATGTGTATATGTATTATGAAAGCATGCCGCTGTATCCCCGGATGGGATGCGATGGCGGGCGGGACGACTGCGTGCGCGTACCCATGTTCGCCTCCGAGCGCTGCGGGACGGGGCACATGCCGGACCCCTGCGCCTGCCGGCGGGTGACGATCGAAAACCCCTGCTGCCCGGGGGAGGTGGCCGAGGTGCTGCTGGGCGTGGACGAATGCGGGAACCTGGTGGTCTGCGTGAAGCGGGATTGCCGCCCGCCCTGCCCGCCGCCCCGCCCGCCAAGGCCGTGCCCGTCCAATCCCTGTGCCCCCTGCCCGCCGCCCCGCCCCCGCAGGGACGGATGCCACGGGAGATTGTACGGGAGCTGGAGGTAGATACTGATTTGTCGCGGAGCGACAAATCAGTATAATGAGGAATGAGGAATGAGGAATGGATGAGGAAATCCTACGGGGCCGCCGCACGCACGCCGCGAATGCTGCCATATCTCCTTTTGAAATGCAATAGTTCATTCCAACGGACGATCGCCAGATCGCCCGTTCTTTTGTGGTACGCACCGAACAATCACAGGTATTCTGTTTTACACAAACGACATACTATTTGCAGATTTCTGTGACAACTTTATTTTGAAATTATGATACTATATGATTAATATGGTTTGATTTGCGCTTGAATCAGACGGATTGCTTCGCTTTCATACACAATCACGTCACAATAAGGGGGAACGGCCGCAATGAAAAAAATGATTACCGCGCTGCTGCTGCTCGCCATGCTCATCCAGGTGCTGCCCTTTGAGGCGCTGGCCACGGTGGGCAAGGTGCTCTCCAAGGAGGAAATGGCCCGGGCCTACGCGCTGACGGGCCTGGGGACCGGCGGGCTGAAGGCCAACAGCAACGGCGCTTACCACGACGGCATGAA
>JAFRJF010000005.1 GCA_017432405.1 Clostridia bacterium
GGCTCCATGCACAAGACCGGCTATTCCGATCAGATCACGGACGTGCGGTTCCTCTGCACGCCCGCCGGAGGGAGATCGCTGCACCTGAACATCATCGAGCACAACGGGGAATTCCGTATCACCTGCCTGGCCTGCAGCGACGTTTCCGCCATCGCCGATGCCCTGGACCAGGTGATGAAGGATCATGGCCTGCCCGTCAGGAGCATGCCCGTTCAGCGCTTCACCCTGCCGCTGACCTGTTGGCGGGAAGGGATGGTATGATCGGAGGTTTGTAAGATGTGGCGTTACGCCCAGTCGCAGAAACAAGAACGTATACCGACGGCTCTGTTTATTTCTATATAATAGGAAGAATTAAGATGAAAATGAAGTGCGTATTGTCCCTCATGCTTTGCCTGTGCCTTGCAGCCTCGCTCGTCGGGAGCCTGTGCGCCGGGGCCGCGGCCGAGACGCCCGCGGAAGCGCGGGATTTGATCATTCTTTTCACCAGCGACGTTCACTGCGGTATCGACAAGGGCTGGGGCTATGCCGGTCTCTACGCCATCAAGGAAAAGCTCTCCGAGACCTATGATGTGCTGCTGGTTGACAACGGCGACGCCATTCAGGGAGAACCCATCGGCTTATTTTCCGGAGGCGAGGCCATCATCGACGTTATGAACGTTATGGGCTACGACGCGGCCATCCCCGGCAACCATGAATTTGACTACGGCATGGAGAAGTTCCTTGCCCTGACGAAAAAGGCGAACTTCCCCTATATCAGCTGCAATTTTGAGCACGAGGGCGAGCTGGTTTTTGACCCCTGGCTGATCAAAGAGATCGGCGGCTTAAAGATCGGCTTTGTGGGCGTCACCACCCCGGATACGCTCCGTTCTTCCATCCCGCGCAATTTCCAGGATGAAAACGGCAATTTTGTCTACGGCTTCATGACGGACAAGACCGGCGAGGCGGTCTACAACGCGGTACAGCAGTCGGTAGATGCCACGCGCGCCGCCGGGGCGGATTACGTGATCGTCCTCGGCCACATGGGAAACAGTTATAATTACGCGCCCTGGATGTACAGCGATGTGATCTCCCACTGCAGCGGCATCGACGCCTGGCTGGACGGCCACACCCACGATACCGATCAGGTCGTGATGAAGGACAAGGATGGGAAGGATGTCGTTCGCGCCGCCTGCGGCACCAAGCTCGCCCAGATCGGCGCGCTGCGCATCACCCGCAACGGGAAGATTTCCTCCGAGCTCTTCAGCTGGAACAACAGCCTCCCGGCCCCCAGGCTCCTTCCCCTTGACAACGCCGCGTCCAAGGCCGTCTCCGTTGCCACTGACGAACTCAACGCCCTGCTCGCCGAGGCAGCGGTTGTCAGCCAGGTGGATCTGCGCAGTACCGATCCGGAAATCAAGGACGTTTCCGGCCGTCCGCTGCTGCTGATCCGTGTGGCTGAGACGAACCTGGGGAACCTGATTGCCGATGCCTTTCGCTGGGCGAGTGATGCTGACATCGCGTTTATGGGGGCAGGCTGCATCCGCAGCGACATCCCGAAGGGCGACGTCACCTTCGGCGGGCTTTTGGCCGCAATTCCTTTCGGAAATGATATCGTTGTCGCTGAGGTTACCGGCCGGCAGGTGCTTGACGCCCTTGAGTGGTCCGTGAACAGGCTGCCGAATAGCTTCGGCGGTTTTGTCCAGGTTTCGGGTCTGAGCTTCGAGTATGACTCCACGGTTGAGAACCCCTGCGTGAAGGACGAAAACGGCTTCTTCGATCATGTCGATGAAACAAAGGAGCGGCGCGTGCGCAACGTGCTCGTCGCGGGCAGGCCCATCGAAGCGGAGGCGACCTATACGCTTGCGTCCGTGGACTTTTATCTGCTCAAAAACGGGGACGGCTATACCATGTTCGATGGGGCAAGGATTCTGCAGAACGGAGAGATCATGGACATCGAGGCATTGTATTACTATATTTCACTGGTGCTCGACGGTCACATCGGCAAGGGCTATGAGGAAATCTACGGCGAGGGCCGCATCGTTTCGGTGAATCCCGAGCGCTGAGATGTCGGTATAACAGCATTTGAGAATACCAATAATCAAACCGATGAAAGGGAGATTGCGAATGAGAGCCAGAGTCAGCTTCAAAACCCTGCTTCAGGTTCTGTTGATGACGCTCGTGCTGAGCGCGGTTGCGCCAAGTGTTCTGCCGGGAATGCTCTGCGCGAATGCGTCGGAAGAATCGAACGGCAAGCGGCCGACTGTGCTGCTCATCCTCGACGGCTTCGGTCTGAGCGATCAGACGGAGCACAACGCCATCGCGCTGGCGGACACGCCGGTGCTGGACCGGTTAATGAAGGAATGCCCCTTCGTCAAAGGCGAGGCCAGCGGCCTGGCCGTGGGGCTGCCGGAGGGTCAGATGGGCAGCTCCGAGGTGGGCCACCTGAACATCGGCGCCGGGCGCGTCGTATACCAGGACCTGATCCGGATCACCAACGCCATCGAGGACGGCAGCTTCTTCGAAAACAAGGCGCTGCTCGCGGCGATCGACAACGCGAAGGAAAGGGGAACGGCCCTGCACATCCTCGGCCTGGTCTCCGACGGCGGCGTGCACAGCCACAACGCCCATCTCTACGCCCTGCTGGAGCTGGCCAGGCGCGAGGGCCTCGACAGGGTCTACGTCCACTGCTTCACGGACGGCAGGGACACGCCCCCGGAATCCGGCATCGATTACATAGGCCAGCTGGAGGACGAGATGGTGCGGATCGGCTGCGGCGAGATCGCCACGGTCGGGGGCCGGTACTACGGCATGGACAGGGACAACCGCTGGGACCGCGTGCAGCTGGCCTACCGGGCGCTGACCCTCGGCGAGGGCGAGA
>JAFRJF010000071.1 GCA_017432405.1 Clostridia bacterium
AAGTCTGTCGACGTCATGATCGGCAACGAGGAGGACTTTACCGCCTGCCTCGGCTTTGAGATCGAGGGCAACGACGCCAATCTCAAGGAACTCAACATCGACGGCTACAAGAAGATGATCGGCAAGGCCGCCGAGACCTATCCGAACTTCAAGGTCGTGGCCACCACGCTGCGCACCGTCAAGACCGCGACGGTCAACGACTGGAAGGCCATCTGCTGGGCAGACGGCGAGATCTACCAGTCCAAGGAGTATAACGGCCTGGAGATCATGGACCGCGTCGGCGGCGGCGACTCCTTTGCCTCCGGCCTGGTCTACGGTCTGATGACCACGGGCGACGCCGAGAAGGCCGTCAATTACGGCGCGGCCCACGGCGCGCTTGCGATGACCACCCCGGGCGACACCTCCATGGCCTCCGTCAACGAGGTCGAGGCCATCATGGGCGGTGCCGGCGCGCGGGTGAAACGCTGATGAAGTCTTTTATGGATCAGGATTTTCTGCTGTCCACCGAGACGGCGAAGCACCTGTATCATGATTACGCGGAGAATCAGCCCATCATCGACTACCATTGCCATCTTGACCCGCGCGCGATCTACGAGGATTGTCAGTTTGACAACATCACGCAGGTCTGGCTGGGCGGCGACCACTATAAGTGGCGGCTGATGCGCTCGGCGGGCGTGGAGGAGCAGTACATCACCGGCGATGCCACTGACCGGGAAAAATTCCAGAAATGGGCGGAGACTATCAGTCTTGCCATCGGCAATCCGCTGTATCATTGGAGCCACCTGGAGCTGCGCAGCTACTTCGGCTATGACGGTATTCTGAACGGCGACACGGCGGAGGAGGTCTGGCAGCTTGGCAATGAGAAGCTGAAAACGCTCTCCGCGCGGAGGCTGGTCGAAAGCTCCGGGGTGAAAGCCCTCTGCACTACTGACGACCCGGCGGACAGCCTCGAATGGCACAAAAAAATCGCCGAGGACAAATCCTTCGGCGTGCAGGTGCTGCCCAGCTTCCGCCCGGACAAGGCACTGGGCATCGAGAAAGCAGATTATGTAAACTATCTTTCCCGTCTCGGCGAGATCAGGAGCTTCGCGCAGCTGGCGGAGGTTCTCAAGGAGCGGCTGACCTTCTTCGTGTCTCTCGGCTGCCGGGTCTCCGACCACGGGTTGGAGAGCGTTCCCTATGCCCCGGCAACGGCGGCGGAGGTCGAGGCGATCTTCCAAAAGCGGCTTGCGGGCGGCATACCCACGGCGGAGGAGCAGAAGCAGTTCAAGACCGTGCTGCTGCTGGAATTGGGACGGGAATACCACCGTCTCGGCGTGGTGATGCAGCTGCACTTCGGCGTCATCCGCGATAACTCTCACCGCGTGTTCCGCGCCCTCGGCCCGGACGCGGGCATCGACTCCATCGGCGATGCGCCCTCCGTCAAGGAGCTCGCGGCCTTTCTCGGCGCCTTGGACGATACAAACGAGCTGCCGAAGACCATTATCTATTCCCTCAACCCCAATGATAACGCCGCGCTTGTGACCGCGATGGGCGCCTTCCAGACCGGGGAGGCCATCGGGAAGCTGCAGCATGGCAGCGCCTGGTGGTTCAACGACCACAAGGCGGGCATGACAGAGCAGCTCACGACCCTGGCCGCTGACGGGTACCTCGCGGGCTTCGTGGGCATGCTCACAGACTCCCGCAGCTTTTTGAGCTACGCCCGGCACGAGTATTTCCGC
>JAFRJF010000006.1 GCA_017432405.1 Clostridia bacterium
GAAGGTGTCCTGCAGCTGGGTGTGCTTGTACAGCGTGTTCAGCACCACGTTGGCGTTCACGTCCCGCTTCAGCTCGATGACGATGCGCATGCCCTCGCGGTCGGACTCGTCTCGGATGTCGCTGATGCCCTCCACGGTCTTCTCGTGGACCATCTCGGCGATCTTCTCGATCAGCTTGGCCTTGTTGACCATGTAGGGAATCTCGGTCACCACGATCCGCTGGCGGCCCTGGGACATCTCCTCAATCTCGCTCTTGGCCCGCACGATGATGCGGCCCCGGCCCTCGTGATAGGCGTCATAGATGCCCCGTTTGCCCAGGATCACGCCGCCGGTGGGGAAATCCGGGCCCTTCACGAACTGCATCAGGTCGTCCACGGTGCATTCGGGGTTGTCGATGTAATGCACGCAGGCGTCGATCACCTCGCCCAGGTTGTGGGGCGGGATGTTCGTGGCCATGCCCACGGCGATGCCGCTGGAGCCGTTCACCAGCAGGTTCGGGAAGCGGCTGGGCATCACGGCGGGCTGCATCAGGGTCTCGTCGAAGTTTGGATAGAAGTCGACGGTCTCCTTCTCGATGTCCCGCACCATCTCCATGGAGAGCTTTGATAGCCTGGCCTCAGTGTAACGCATGGCGGCCGCGCCGTCGCCGTCCACCGAGCCGAAGTTGCCCTGGCCCTCGATCAGCGTATAGCGGATGGAGAAATCCTGGGCCAGGCGCACCATGGCGTCGTAGACCGAGCTGTCGCCGTGGGGATGGTATTTACCGAGCACATCGCCCACGATGCGCGCGGACTTGCGGAAGGGCTTGTCCGGCGTGATGCCCATCTCGTTCATCGAGTACAGTATCCGCCGGTGCACCGGCTTCAGGCCGTCCCGCACGTCGGGCAGGGCTCTTGTTACGATGACCGCCATCGCGTAGGAGATGAAGGATTTCTTTAGTTCATCTTCTATATTCAGCGGTGTCAGTTTGCCAATATTGAATTCGTCTGCCATTTATTCTTCCTCACAATCAAATGTCGAGGTCCGCCACCAACTTCGCATTCTGCTCGATAAACTCCCGCCTCGGCTCCACCTGGTCGCCCATCAGCAGGGTGAACAGCTCGTCGGCGGCGATGGCGTCCTTCATTTCCACGCGGTACATGCTGCGGGTCTCGGGGTTCATGGTGGTGTCCCACAGCTGCTGGTAGCTCATCTCGCCCAGGCCCTTGTAGCGCTGGATCTCGGGCTTGGCGTCCCGGCCCATCTCATCCAGCAGCTTCTGCAGCTGGCTGTCAGAGTAGACGTACTGCTCCTGCTTGCCCCGGGTGACCTTGTACAGCGGGGGCTGGGCGGCGTAGACGTAGCCGTCCTCGATCAGCTTGGGCATGAAGCGGTAGAAAAACGTGAGCAGCAGTATGCGAATGTGGTTGCCGTCCACGTCGGCATCGGTCATGCAGACGATGCGGTGGTAGCGCAGCTTCGAGGGATCGAACTCCGCGCCGAAGCCGGCGCCAAAGGCGGTGATCATGGCCTTGATCTCGGCGTTGGACAGGGCCCGGTCGATGCGGGTCTTTTCCACGTTCAGTATCTTGCCGCGCAGGGGCAGTATCGCCTGGAAGTGGCGGTCGCGGCCCTGCTTGGCGCTGCCGCCGGCGCTGTCGCCCTCGACGATGAAGATTTCGCACTTGGCCGGGTCGCGCTCGGAGCAGTCCGCCAGCTTGCCGGGCAGCGCCGCGCTCTCCAGCGCGGTCTTGCGTCGGGTCAGGTCGCGGGCCTTGCGGGCGGCCTCACGGGCGCGGGCGGCAGACAGGCACTTGTCCAGCACCGCGCGGGCGGCGGAGGGATTCTCCTCCAGGTATTGGGACAGCTTCTCGGCCACCATGGAATCCACCAGCGGGCGGATCTCGCTGTTGCCCAGCTTGGTCTTGGTCTGGCCCTCGAACTGGGGCTCCACCAGCTTGACGGACACGATGGCGGTCAGGCCCTCACGCACGTCGTCGCCGGTCAGGTTGGCGTCACTGGCCTTGAGCATGTTGGTGCGCCGGGCGTAGTCGTTGATCACCCGGGTCAGGGCGTTGCGGAAGCCCGCCAGGTGGGTGCCGCCCTCGGGGGTGTGTATATTGTTGGCAAAGGAGAACACGCTCTCGTTGAAGCTATCGTTCCACTGCAGCGCCACCTCGACGGTGGAGCCGTTCTTCACCCCGGAGATGTACACCGGCGGGGCGAACAGCGGCGTCTTGTGGCGGTTCAGGTATTCGACAAACGAGACGATGCCGCCCTCATAGTGGAATTCCCGGACGACGGGGGTCTCGCCCCGGTCGTCGGTCAGCACGATGCGGATGCCGGCGTTCAGGAAGGCCATCTCGCGGAAGCGGGTCTTCAAGGTATCGAAATCGAAGTGGCCGGTCTCGAAGATGCCGGGCTCCGGGTCCTCGCCGGTCTTGACGTCGGGCCAGAAGCGGATGGTGGTGCCGGTGCGATCGGTCTTGCCCACCACCTTCAGGTCGTAGAGGATCTTGCCCCGCTCGTATTCCTGCTGGTAGATCTTGCCGTCCTGGTAGACGTTCACCAGCAGATGGCTGGACAGGCCGTTCACCACCGACGCGCCCACGCCGTGCAGGCCGCCGGACACCTTGTAGCCCTCGCCGCCGAACTTTCCGCCGGCGTGCAGCACCGTCAGGCACACCTCCACCGCCGGGCGGTGCATCTTCGGATGGATGCCCACAGGGAAGCCGCGGCCGTTGTCCTGCACCGTCACCGAGCCGTCCAGGTTCAGCGTGACCTCAATGTTGTCACAGAAGCCCGCCAGCGCTTCGTCGATGGCATTGTCCACGATCTCATAGACCAAGTGGTGCAGTCCCCGCTCGTCGGTCGAGCCGATGTACATGCCCGGCCGCCGGCGCACGGCCTCCAGCCCCTCAAGCACCTGTATCTGGCTCTCGTCATAATGATTGTCTCTTTGCATATTTTGGCCTCTCCCGTCGCCGGATCCCCGGCACGCAAAAATATTTTTCTACTTATATAAATTATACCACTGTTGCGCATGTCCATACAGCACGGGCAGGTAAACAATCCCGCCGAAAATATACATTTAACGCGGTTTTTGAGAATATGTAGATGAGTGTCGAAATTGGGAAGGATGAATTCTGGTTTGGATGCGCTGAAGCCCCCGCCAGCTTTGCCGGCGGGGGCCTTCAGCGCACCCAAAGGGATGGCGTCGCTTCGCGCCGCGGCTTCGCCGAACCCATTCCCTCGCTTCGCTCGGGAAAGGCCTTCGATTATCCCGGTTTGGATGCGCTGAAGACCCCCGCCAGCTTCGCCGGCGGGGGTCTTCAGCGCACC
>JAFRJF010000007.1 GCA_017432405.1 Clostridia bacterium
CCCTTCATGCGGGCGGCAGCGATACCCTTCGCGCTGAGCTGCATACTCACGTTCTGGTCGCCGGTGAACGGGGAGAGCTGGTTGAACGCGGCCTTCCTGTTCCTGATGCTGATGCTGTTCTATCTGTTTATGACGATGTATTGCACGCCCTACAACGCCCTGATTCCCGAGCTGGGCAGCAACCAGCAGACGCGCATGGCCATTTCCACGTCCATATCCTTCACCTACATCGCCGGCATGGCCATGGCCTACCTGGCCCCGGTGATCTGGGGCGCGCTGCAGGGGGCGGGCCTGGAGCGTGTAACGGCCATCCGGGTGACCTTTACCGGCATGTCGCTGATCGGCATGGCCTGCATGTTCGTGCCGGTGTTCACGATCCGGGAGAAGGACTACGTCGTGGCCGCGCCCAGCGAATCCACGGCGCTGAAATCCCTGGGCGCCACCTTCCGCAACCGGGATTTTCGGGTGTTCGTGGCCTCGGACATCGCCTATTTCCTGGGCATCACCATGTTCCAGACGGCGCTGCCCTTCTTCGTCACCTCGCTTCTGAAGCTGGACGAGGGCATGAGCACGGTGTACTTCGTTTTGATGACCGCGCTGTCGGTGCTGTTCTACGTGCCCGTAAACAAGCTGACGCCGAAGTTCGGCAAGAAGAAGCTGATACTGTTCGCCTTTGTCGTGTTTACGATCAGCTTCGTCTACACCGCCTTCTTCGGCAGCGCCCTGCCCATCCCGCCGGCGGTGCAAGGCTACATCCTCTGCGTCGTGGCGGCCCCGGCCATGGCCATATTCGGCATACTCCCCCAGGCCGTGGTGGCGGACATCGCCGAATGCGACGCCCTGGAGACCGGCGAAAATCGCAGCGGCATGTTCTATGCCGCCCGCACCTTCGCCTTCAAGCTGGGCCAGTCCATCGCCATGCTGCTGGTGACCGCCTTCGCCACCATCGGCCAGGAGACCGGCGTCGGCTACCGCATCACCGCCTTCGCCGCCGCCGCGGTCTGCGTGCTGGGCGGCGCGCTGTTCATGGTGTATAATGAAAAGCGGGTGTACGCAAAAATAATGAGGAATTAGGAATGAGGAATGAGAAATTGAAAGTGTCTGCCATGAGTGATGCGCGCTTCAATCCTGACGGGCTGGTTCTGTCCGGGCATTATGCGGAGACGATGAACGAGGTCGTTATGCCCTGGCTGGCGGCGCGGCGGACGGACGTCAACGTGGCGGGAAAAGATGGAAAACCGCTGTTTTGCAGCCGGTTTGACGCCGAAAGCCCCAGGGGCACGGTGGTGATCGTCCACGGCTTCACCGAGAACGCTGACAAGTACGCGGAATTGATCCATTCGCTGCTGCGCTGCGGCTACAGCGTGATTGCCTACGACCAGCGGGGGCACGGGCGCTCCTGGCGCGACCCGGCGATCACGGACATCTCCCTGACCCACGTGGACCGGTTTGTGGAATACGTGGCCGACCTGAAGGCCGTGTGCGACGCGATGCTGGAGGGCATGCCCCGACCCTGGCTGCTTTTCGCCCACAGCATGGGCGGCGCGGTTTCGTCGCTGTTCCTGGAAGAAACGCCCGGCGTGTTTGCGAAGGCGGCGCTGTGCGCGCCGATGATCGAGCCGAACCTGGGCGGGCTGCCCCCGGTGGCGGGAAAATTGATGTGCGCCACGGCCAAGCGGCTGGGCGGAGACAAGAAGCGCGTGCTGTTTTCGAGACCCTACGCCGGGGCTGAGAATTTTGATACCTCCTGCGCCACAGGCCGGGAGCGATTCGAATGGTACGACGCGCTGCGGGTCAGGACCCCTGAATTCCAGAACAACGGTCCCACCTACGGCTGGACCTGGGAGGCGATTTGGGCGTCGAAGGCCGTGCTGGCTCCCGGCGCGGTAGAACACATCGACATTCCGGTGTGGTTGTTCACCGCTGAGGACGACAACTCCGTGATGCCCGATGCCCAGAAGGCCTTCGCCGCGCGGCTGCGCGACGGCAAGCGGACCCTTGTGCCCGGCTCGAAGCACGAGATCTACCGCTCCCCGGACGCGGTGCTGTTTGAGTGGTGGCGGGGAATATTGGATTTTTGGAAGGCGTAAATACTGATTTGCCGCCCTGCGACAAATCAGTATTTAGTGAACAAGGAGGTACAGATATGGAAGCGAACGTAGTCTACCATGCTGATGTTGCCTTGAAAAACCTGGGCGGCGGGGTTTCCCGGCGGGTGCTGGCCTATATGCCCCAGCTGATGATCGTGGAGGTCAACTTTGAGAAGGGCAGCGAGGGCACCGTGCACACCCATCCCCACTGCCAGAACACCTATGTGCGCTCCGGACGATTCCGCTTCAATGTGGACGGCGAGGCCGTGGAGGTCGGCCCGGGCGATACGCTGGCCTTTCCGCCCGACATCCCCCACGGCACACTGTGCCTGGAGGCGGGTACCCTGCTGGACATCTTCACCCCGATGCGCGATGATTTTGTGTAGCGTACAACTGACCGAGGTTAAATGTTTGAGAGCGCCTTTCTTCGCTTGAAGAAGGGCGCTTAATCAATTATAATAGAATATGGAATAATAGGGGGAAATGGTTTCTTGTTTTGACTGTAGAAAGAAACCAGCTTATGGAGAAAAGCGATGGAATGGATAGCGAGCGCTGCCTTTGGCATGGAGGGGATGACCGGGCGGGATCTGAAGCACATGGGGATGAAGAACGTCCGGGTGATGGACGTTGGAGGCGCGTCCTTCGAGGGAAGCTTCGAGGACGCCTTCCGGGCGAACCTGTGGCTGCGCACCTGCGATCGGATCATGCTGGTGATGGCCCGATTCGAGGCCCGAAGCTATGAGGCGCTGTTCCAGGGCGTGAAGGCCGTCGACTGGCAGAAGCTGCTGCCGGCGGACGCGGCCTTCCCAATCCGCGCCCGGTGCGTAAAATCCCAGCTGATGAGTCCGTCGGACGTGCAGAAGATCGCCAAGCGGGCCATGGTGGAGAAGCTGAAGGCCGCCTATGGGGCGGACTGGTTTTCCGAGACCGGGGCCGTGTTCCAGGTGGATATATCCATACGCAATGACATGGTCACCGTGGCGGTGGACGCCTCGGGAGAGCCCCTTTCGAAGCGGGGCTACCGCACCTGGAACGGCGAGGCGCCCCTGCGGGAGACGCTGGCGGCAGCACTGGTGCTGCAGAGCGGCTGGCACCCCTGGCAGCCGCTGTACGACCCCTGCTGCGGCACGGGCACGATACTGATCGAGGCGGCCTTCATCGCCCTGAACCGCGCCCCCGGGCTGACCCGGAAATTCGCCATGGAGGCCTGGCCCTGCGTGCCTCACGCCGCGCTGGACGCGATTCGCGCCGAGGCCCGGAAGCGGTTCGAGGAGGGCAGCCGGCGGCCGCTGACCGTGTCCGGCAGCGACATCAACCCCGAGGCCATCGAGCTGGCCACCCGTCACGTAAAGCAGGCGGGGTTGGCGGGGCGCATCGCCCTTTCGGTGAAGGACCTGCGGGAGCTGAACCCCGGCGACGACCTTCCCCCGGAGCCGGTGGGCGTATTCGTGGCCAATCCGCCCTACGGCGAGCGGCTGGACAACCAACGGGCCGCCCATGCCGTGGCCAAACAGCTGGGCGAGCTGCAAAGGCGCTTCAGAGGCTGGAAGCTGTGCGCCTTCAGCGCCGACACGCTCTTCGAACAGGCCTACGGCCGCCGAGCCACCCGGCGCAGGCGCTACTATAACGGCAGGATCGAATGTGAATACCGTATATTCGAATAAATAGAGGTGCAGACATGAAACCCATCTTCAACAGGGCGCCCCTGACGCCGAATACCCTTTCCCCGCTTCCCCTGGGCAGCATCCGCCCCGAAGAATGGCTGCTTGAGCAGCTGCAAACCCAGCGCGACGGCCTGACCGGCGGGCTGGATGAGCGGTGGTCAGACCTGGGGCCGGAATCCGGCTGGCTGGGCGGCCCGGGCAATTGCGGCGAAAACGCGCCTTATTACCTGGATGGGTTGGTGGCCCTGGCCTGGACGCTGGATGACGAGGCGCTGAAGGCCAAGGCCATGCGCTACATCGAGTGGATCCTGGCCAGCCAGCGGGAGGACGGCTGGTTCGGCCCGGAGCGCAACGACGATTACTGGCCGCTGATGATCGCGCTGAAGGCCCTGCGCCAGTATTTCACCGCCACCAACGACCGGCGGGTGCTGGTGCTGATGGATAGGTTCTTCAAGTACCAGGTGGCCCACCTGAACGACCACCCGCTGAAGGCGTGGGCCGTGGCCCGGGGCGGCGAGAACATGGAGCTGGCGCTGTGGCTGTACAACATCACCGGCCAGAAGCACCTGCTGGAGCTGTGCAAAAAGCTGCGGGCCCAGACGCTGGACTGGCCGAATTACTTCCACACCTTCGCCAACACCGTGCCCATGAGCCGCTCGCTGAAGTGGGACCGGCTGAAGGAGGCCCTGGAGGAGGAGCGGGAGGAGCCCCTGGAGGGAGAAAAGCGCCCCTATTTCCATACCCAGTTCCACCTGTCCCACGGCGTGAACATCGCCATGGGCCTGAAGACCCCCGGCGTGATCAACCTGTTCAAGTCGGGCTTCAAGGAGGAGGGCGGCTTTCGCTTCGGCTGGAACAAGCTGGTGCGCCACCACGGCGTGGCCAGCGGCATGTTCATCTGCGACAAGCATCTCAACGGCAACAGCCCCACACAGGGCTCCGAGCTCTGCGCCATCGTGGAGCTGATGGCCACGCTGGAGACGCTGCTGGGCCTTGGGGATTTCAACGCCGAGTACGCCGACATACTGGAAAAGATCGCCTACAATGCCCTGCCCGCGGCCTTCTCTGCGGACATGACCGCCCACCAGTGCCAGGAGCAGGTCAACCAGGTGAAGGTGTCC
>JAFRJF010000072.1 GCA_017432405.1 Clostridia bacterium
CGGCTTCGCCGAACCCATTCCCTCGCTTCGCTCGGGAAAGGCCTTCGATTATCCCGGTTTGGATGCGCTGAAGACCCCCGCCAGCTTCGCCGGCGGGGGTCTTCAGCGCACCCAAAGGGATGGCGTCTCTTCGCGCCGCGGCTTCGCCGAACCCATTCCCTCGCTTCGCTCGGGAAAGGCCTTCGATTATCCCGGTTTGGATGCGCTGAAGACCCCCGCCAGCTTCGCCGGCGGGGGCCTTCAGCGCACCCAAAGGGATTCGAACCCCTGACCTACCGCTTAGGAGGCGGTCGCTCTATCCTGCTGAGCTATGGGTGCATATGCGCTTTTCCAGTGCCTGTCTATTATGGCACGAACCCGGGGGTTTGTCAAGCGCGAAAATGTTTCGTTTTTTCTTTCTCGATTCTCAACACTCTTATGCTATGATGTCCAAAATGCAAGAAAGGCGACGTGGTTCCGGTTCATGAAGCATCCTAAGTTTTGGGCCCGCTTTTTCCTGGTCGCCTCGATCGTCACCGCGGCGCTGATTTTCTGGTTTTCCTCCAAAAAAGGCGATGACTCGCAGGCGATGAGCAATCTTGTGACGCTGCATGTGGCGCGGACCCTTAAACCCGATTTCATGGAGATGTCCGTCATGGCGCGGGAGTCGTACCTTGAAACGCTGAGCAACATCGTGCGCAAAAACGCCCACTTCTGCGAATTCATGCTGCTGGGCTTCAACCTGATAGGGACCATGCGCTTTTATTTCCCAAGGCTTTCGGACGGTGGCTGCCGGCTGCGGGCCATGGGGATCGCCGTACTCTATGCAGCCTCCGACGAGCTGCACCAGCTGTTCATCAGCGATCGCGCGAGCCAGCTGCTGGACGTGCTGATCGACAGCGCGGGCAGCGTGACCGGCACGCTGATCATGACGCTGTGCCTGGCGCTGCTGGCCCGATTGGAAACCCGGCTTTCCGAACGTCAGCTCCGATAAAGCTATTGACAGGGATATGAGCTGAACGGCAAGAGGTACACCCTATCAAAGACGCTCACCGTCCAGAAGTACCCAAGGACTACTGCAGCCAGGTGGTCTATACGCTGAAGAACAAGAAGGGAAACACGTTCCAGTATACCATCGACATCGACCGTGTCGGCGAATAGTACGCGCCAATGACAGGCCAGGGGCCGCCCTATTCGGGCGGCCCCTGGCCTGTCATTGACCTCCGCGTATGCGCCGCTGTATGTAATCCTTCACAAATTCAAAGTCCTCCGGCCCGACGTACACCCGGCATTTGTAATTTCCCTTCAGCGTCAGGTCGATCAGGTCATCCTTTGGATGCAGCGCCATCCGCCGCACGTCCCTGAACAGGATGACGCCGTAGCCGCCCGCCTTCATCGGGTCCTCCCCCTGAGTCGCGCTCGCGGTCAGCAGCATCCTCTCCACCACGTCCTCCGCCCTCCGCGCGTCATCGTAGTGGATCTGGCGCAGGCCGTCGTCGTTCATCCCGAAGGCGATCACCTCCACGCCGTTCCTGCTCCTGGCCGACGCGAGGTACCCCAGCCGCAGGATGCCCACCGTCAGCAGCCCCCCGCCCAGGCAGATCGCCGTGACGATGGCAAAGGGCAGCGCGCCTGCGCCAATCGCCAGCATCACGCCCCCCATCAGCACCCAGGACAGCCCAAACACCAATGCCATGACCTTCAGCACATAGTCGGTTTCAAAGCGGTTCCTGTACAGGTCCTTTTCATAGATCCAGCGATACACTCCGTCGGAGTACTGCCACACCGCCTGGGGCCGATACCCGGCTTCCCCATTTCCGTTTTCCACGCTCAGTCCTCCCGTCGTCAGTCCCTTTGAAAGCTGTCCGCGATGGACGAAAGCGCGGCCATGCCCCTTTCCCTGGCGGCCTCGTCGCCTTCGGGATACTTCATGATGAAGCTCACACTGCGACCATCCCGGTTTTCCAGCACCCGCAGCATGTACATCACGCCGCCCTCGGACCGGTAACGGTAGCCAAAACCGGTCATCACCCGCCCTCCGACGGTGATGTTGCCGCAGTCGATCACGTCCAGCAGGTCGTCGCCATAGCGCACGGCCATGGCGGGCGTGACGGAATCCCGGAAGAAGGCGGGGATGTCCGTCTCCCCCGCCACCCAGATCAGCACGCAGGGCGGTCGGCCCCAGTCCCTCAGGTACACATACAGCCCGTCGTTCGGGTCCCAGTGGGGCGCGCAGGCCACGTCGCACACCGCCGTGAAGCCCTGCTGTGGACATACGATCCGGCATGGCGCTTCACCAAAGGGGGCATCCCCCTCCGGCACGCCTTCAGTCAGTTCGCCCTCCGGCCTGAAGTGGGCCACCGCGATGCCCAGCGCTTCCAGCGCGGCGTCGGCGTCGGCCTCGCTGTAGCGCAGGGTATAGCATACGTTCAGCGGCCAGCGGGTGTCGAACAGCCGGAAGAGCGCCTGCCGCCGTCCGCCTTCGTCCAGAAAGGCGTACATCACCCCGGGCAGCGTCGCGTCGCCCAGGGCATAGGTGTCCAGCGGGCTGACAGCCACCAGTCTCTCGCCCAGCATGGACCGAATCTGTGGGGTCAGGACGTCGTCGAAATAGCCCTCAAAGTCTGTGCCTCCGCTGCCGGTGACGCGGACCATCAGGCACGGCCCATCGCCCTGCCCGGTGTGGATGACAAGGCCGTTCACGTCGTCCCACCTCCAGCACATCCCCGCCTTGCAGGCCGTGCTGAAGCCCTGGCGGGGACAGGCGACCGTCTGACAGGCCGCTTCCTCCGCCAGCGCGGGGACCATCACCAGCCCCAGCAACAGCGCCAGGGCCGCCGCAAGCCGCTTCACTCGATCACCTCGTAATTCCTGCCGTGCCAGGACAGCAGGCCGGGCGTCTCGAAGGACACGCTCCAGCCGCCGCCGTCGGCCATGGTGAAGCCATAGTAGATGCCGGCATCGTCGTAGCCGATGTTGACCGCCCCACCGATGCGCAGGCCGGCCAGCCGCTCGATGGCGGCGCGGATCTCAGCGGGGTCGGTGACGGTCTCGTCCACCTCCTGGTCCACGTGGTAAAACATTTCCACCGGCAGGTTGTCGTCCAGGTTTTCGAAGTGGGCGGCGAAGTCCGGGTCGTTGGCAAATTCGGGCAGCAGGCTGCCGGGGCGGGGCTCGGTCCAGGGCTTCACCTCCGCCGCGTCCTTTACGCCCATCGGCTCCAGCACGACGCCCGCAACCGTCTCCGCGCCGTCAAAGTAGTGTTTTTGCACGAATACCCGGGTCTCACCGGGTTGCACAGGATCGTCCATAAAGGTCTCCAGGGACCGTGGCGGCTCCATAAACACGTTGCCGTCGGCGTCCAGATACTTCACCCGATATTCCAGCCAGGTCAGCGTCACCTCACCGTGGTTGGTAAAGGCGCATTCCACCGCCACGGACCGGGGCTTTTCGCTGTAGAGGCGCATGGTGGACAGCGTCGCCACTTCGTTGCCGGACCCGTCCGCCAGCTCGATGGACATCTCAAGGGGCTTTCCCTCCGCGTCCAGCGCCCTGGCACAGGTGGGCCAGACGGTCCCCGCGCCCCCGGCGACGAGCGCCAGGACGACCAATACAGCCGCAATGCGCCATATTCTGTTCATGTGTACGCCTCCCAACCGATTTGATCTATTATTGGACGAAGCGTCGCCCTTCCCGGTTCCTTCCGGTCAAAACTGTAAATCCTTCGCAAATTCCCGTCAAACGACTTGACAACTTTCCGGCGAAGGCTTAAACTTTAGTTAGCTAAATTACAGCAATAAATGCGATGAAGGCATTATGCCTGCTGCGGATCACTTCAGAGAGCCGGCGGTCGCTGCGAGCCGGTGTGTACGCAGAGGGGCAGTCTCCTGCCAGAGCAGATTTCCTGAAAGGACGTCCAGGCGGCGTTCGGTAAGGGGATCCGGAAGCCCCGTTACCATGGCTAAGCGCTTGCTGGAGCGCTGATGAGCGGCCGCGCACGCGGCAACCCGGGTGGTACCGCGGTTTGATAGAATTCGAATCGTCCCGAAGGCGCAAACCTCGCGTTTGCGCCTCCGGGATGTTTTTTCGCCGCCACCGCGCAAAAACGATCCATATCCAATAAGGAGTGACACGATGAAGACCATCAAACTGATTGACATGACGCTTGCCCTGCTGCCCACCCTGCGGGAAGGGGCGCTGACCTTCAAGGAGAAGCTGGAGATCGCCCGGGGCCTGGACCGGCTGAAGGTGGACGGCATCGAGCTGGCCCCCTCCGACGGCGGCAAGGCCGACCAGCTGGCCGGCAAGACCATCGCGGCCATGGTGTCCTCGCCCCTGATCGCCCAGGTGGACGTGGCCACCGGCGACGTGGAAGCCACCTGGGAGAGCGTGCGCGGCGCGAAGCAGCCCCGGCTGAACCTGCTGGCGCCCCTCTCCCCCGCGCTGATGGAATACACCTGTCACAAGAAAGCCCCGGCCATGCTGGAGGCCGTGCGCGCCCAGGTGAAAAAGGCCCGGGGCCTGTGCGAATACGTGGAATTTACCGCCGTGGACGCCACCCGGGCTGAAAAGGACTTCCTGTGCCAGGCCATCGCCGCGGCGCTGGAGTGCGGCGCGACCCGTGTCACGCTGTGCGACACCGCCGGGGTGCTGCTCCCGGATGAATTCGCCGCCTTTGTCGCGGGCGTACAGGCCGGCGTGCCTGCCCTCGCCGGGGCCGAGCTGCTGGTGCAGGTCTCGGACGACATGAGCATGGGCGCTGCCTGCGCGGCGGTGGCCATCGCAAAAGGCGCGGCGGGCGTCAAGTGCGCCGCCGTGGCCGCGGGCTACCCCACCCTCCAGCAGCTGGCCAGGCTGGTGGAGATCAAGGGCCCGGCCATGGATATCGCCTGTAATCTGCGCACCACCGAGCTGAACCGGGTGGTGGGCCAGCTGGAGAAGCTGCTCCAGCCCAAGAACGAGACGGACTCCCCGCTGAGCAACGTGGCCGTGGGCGACACCGCCGGGGTCACCCTGGACGAGGACGACGAGATCGGCGAGGTCATCAAGGTGGTGCGCCAGCTGGGCTACGACCTGTCCGACGAGGACAACGCCAAGGTCTACGAGGCCTTCAAACGGGTGGCCCGGCGCAAGCACTTTGTGGGTACCCGGGAGCTGGACGCCATCATCGCCAGCACCGCCCTGCAGGTGCCCAGCACCTACCACATCGACCGCTCTGTCATCAACAGCGGCAACGTGATCACCGCCACCGCCAATATCCTGCTGGGCCGGGGCGAGGAGAAGCTGCGGGGCGTGGGCGTGGGCGACGGCCCCATCGACGCCGCCTTCCTGGCCATCGAGCAGATCATCGGCCACCACTACGAGCTGGACGACTTCCAGATCCAGACCGTCACCGAGGGCCGCGACGCCATGGGCAGCGCCCTGGTGAAGCTGCGCGCGGGCGGCCGGGTCTACTCCGGCAACGGCATCTCCACCGACATCATCGGAGCGTCGATAAGGGCGTACATCAGCGCGCTGAACAAGATCGTGTACGAGGAGGCATAATATGAAGCTATCCTTCTCAATCCAATACTGGAAATCCCTCTCCTGGCCCGAGGCCCTCTCGGCGGCCATCGACGCGAAGCTCGCGGGCGTGGAGCTGTTTGACGTGAACGGCCCCGCCTTTGCAGGCAAGGACAGCCCCACCAATCCCGAGCTGGCCGCCGCCACGCGGCGGAGCCTGACCAACCGGGGCCTCTGCCTGCCCTGTGTGGACAGCGTGGGCGACTTCACTGACCAGGGCTTTGCCGAAGAGCTGGCCGAGTGCGTACAGGTGGCCGTGAACCTGGGCGCGCCCTATGTGGGCGTGCACACCGACTCGGACAACCAGGCCGCCTGCGTGGAGCGCATGTCCACCCTGCTGGCGGTCGTGGGCGACGCCCCCGTCACACTGCTGATCGAGACCACCGGCGTCTACGCGGACACCGCCCGGCTGCGCGACCTGCTGAACCGCTTTGCCGATGACCGGCTGGCGGCACTGTGGAACATGCATTCCACCTGCGTCTTCGGCGAGGACGCCGAGGCCACCATCACCAACCTGGGCGCCTATGTGCGCCACGTGCACATCCACGACTTCCGCCGGGAGGGCGAGATCTTCGTGCCCGAGCTGGTGGGTGAGGGCAGCCTGCCCATGCGGGATTTGATGAACGCGCTGCGCTCGGTCAACTATGACGGCTTCATCTCGCTGCAGTGGAACCCGGACTGGATCGACGGCCTCTCGGACATCGAGATCCTGCTGACCCACTTCGCCAGCTGCATGTCCCGCTTCGAGGGCACCCGCCTGGGCCGCAAGCACCTGTACTGGAACAACCGCCACACCGGCCGCTGCGTCTGGAAGAAGGAGGCCCTGATCGACAAGACCTTCCCCCAGGTGCTGGACACGATGGTGGAAAACTTCCCCGACCAGCAGGCCATCCGCTTCACCACGCTGGACTACACCCGCACCTACAGCCAGTTCCGGGACGATGTGGACGAGTTCGCCCGGGTGCTGGTCAGCCTGGGCGTGCGGGCGGGCAGCAAGGTGACCATCTGGGCCACCAACGTGCCCCAGTGGTTCTTGACCTTCTGGGCCACCACCAAGATCGGCGCGGTGCTGGTGACGATGAATACCGCCTATAAAATCCACGAGGCGGAATACCTGCTGCGCCAATCGGACACCCACACCCTGGTGATGATCGAGGGCTACCGGGATTCCAATTACCGGCAGATCATGAACGAGCTGTGCCCGGAGCTGGCTGAAAACAAGCCCGGACAGCCGCTGCACGCCCGCCGGCTGCCCTTCCTGCGCAACGTGATCACCGTGGGCTTTAGGATGCCCGGAGCCCTGACCTGGGAGGAATCGCTGGAGTATGCCGCCCGGACCCCCATCCAGGAGATCCGCCGCATGGCCGCCGCCGTGGACGTGAACGACGTGTGCAACATGCAGTACACCTCCGGCACCACCGGCTTCCCCAAGGGCGTGATGCTGACCCACTACAACATCGTCAACGACGGCAAGATGATCGGCGACGGCATGGACCTGTCCACCGCCGACCGCATGATGATCCAGGTGCCCATGTTCCACTGCTTCGGCATGGTGCTGGCCATGACCGCCACCATGACCCACGGCGGAACGATACTGCCCCTGCCCTACTTCAGCCCGAAGTCGTCCCTGGCCTGCATCCACAACGAGCACATCACCGCCTTCCACGGCGTGCCCACGATGTTCATCGCCATGCTGGGCCACCCGGACTTTGAAAAAACCGACTTCAGCCACATGCGCACCGGCATCATGGCCGGCAGTCCCTGCCCCATCGCCGTAATGCGGGACGTGGTGGAGAAGATGCACATGCCCGAGATCGTCATCGTCTACGGCCAGACCGAGGCCAGCCCCGGCTGCACCATGAGCCGCACCACCGACCCGCTGGAGGTGCGCGTGGCCACCGTGGGCAGCGCCTTCCCGGAGATCGAGTGCAAGATCGTGGACCCGGAGACCGGCGAGGACTGCCCCGACGAGGTGATCGGCGAGTTCGTGGCCCGGGGCTACAACATCATGAAGGGCTACTACAAGATGCCCAAGGCCACCGCCGCCGCCATCGATAAGGACGGCTGGCTGCACACCGGCGACCTGGCCTGCCGCACCCCCGAGGGCAACTACCGCATCACCGGCAGGCTCAAGGACATGATCATCCGCGGCGGCGAGAACATCTACCCCAAGGAGATCGAGGAATTCATC
>JAFRJF010000073.1 GCA_017432405.1 Clostridia bacterium
TCGTTCAGTAGCGGCATCATTGTGTTTATTTTGCTCTCATAATTCTTGCCTAACACACTATCATCTCCTGTTGCTTATGATAGCACAAGCAAGGTAGAATTACAAGATGTAATGTATCAATAAATTATGCACAACTCCTTATCCCTGTGACAGCATGTCCAGGTCGATTCCGGCCACGTCGGCGAGGATCTTGAAGATGTCCGACAGCATCCGCTGGAACCGGAATTCCGCCATCAGGTAAGCGCTGACGTCGGGGTTGAACTGGAGCAGCGCGCCGATCTGTTGCAGGCGCTGCAGATCCTCCTCGGGCATGTTCTCCCCCGAGGCCAGCTTGGCCTGCATCCTGAATTGCAGCCGCTTGTACTCGTCCAGCAGCGCCTTGTTGGTGCTGTCGTCGTAGGCGACCTGCTTCAGGCGCATGTATTCGGTGTATTCCTCGCTCTCCTTCAGCGATTTTGCCAGCGCGTGGGCCTGATCGTATGGATTCATAGCGTCCTCCGTTTCGTGGCGGCGCAGGCGCCGCCGATGCAAGGTCCGTGGCGGCAGGTTGCCGCCGCTACCGGGGCTGTGGCGGCAGGTTGCCGCCGCTACGGCATGGCGGCAGGTTGCCATTCCTGTTCCCTGTTTCCTTATCCCTAATCCCTATATCTCCACGATGATCGGCAATATCATCGGGTTCCGCTTGATCGTGTCGTAGATGTAACGCTGCACCGATTCGCGCACGTCGTTCTTCAGCCGGTTCCAATCGGTGGCGTCGATGGGGCCGAAGGCGTCGATGGCCCGCATGGCCGCCGCCCGGGCGCCCTCCACCAGCTCGTCGGATTCCCGGACGTACACGAAGCCGCGGCTGATGATGTCCGGCCCGGAGACCACCGTGCCCAGCTCGTGATCTAGGCCCATCACGACGATCAGCAGGCCGTCCTCGGCCAGGTGCTTTCGGTCCCGCAGCACCACCGCGCCCACGTCGCCGATGCCCAGGCCGTCGATCAGCACCGAGCCGCTGGGCACCACGCCGGTCACGTCCAGGGAATCCGGCCCCAGCTCGATCACGTCGCCGATCTCCACCATCAGCACGTTGTCCGGGGACATGCCCAGCGACAGGGCCAGGTTCGCGTGGTGGTACAGGTGCCGGTACTCACCGTGCACCGGTATGAAGAACTTCGGCTTGATCAGCGAGTGCATCAGCTTCAGCTCCTCCTGGCGGGCGTGGCCGGAGGTGTGCACCTCGGCCAGGGAATCGTAGATCACGTTCGCGCCGATGCGGATCAGCTGGTTGATGACCCGGGAGACCGATTTTTCGTTGCCGGGGATGGGGGAGGCGGAGATGATGACCATGTCGTCCTCCCGGATCTCCAGCTTGCGGTGCTCGGCAAAGGCCATGCGGGAAAGGCCGCTCATGGGCTCGCCCTGGCTGCCGGTGGTGACCACGGCGATCTGTTCGTCGGGATAGCGGTCGATCTCCTCGGCGGAGATCAGCATGCCGTCCGGGATCTTCAGGTAACCCAGCTGCATGGCCA
>JAFRJF010000074.1 GCA_017432405.1 Clostridia bacterium
GCATCGATTTTAATTATGAATGATGAATGATGAATGATGAATGAATGGCCAGGCTAACTGCCATTCATAATTCATAATTCATAATTCCCACTGAGCGACTGAAAGGAGCGAATGCAATGGCAGTTTTCGACTACAAGAATTTTAACGCCGAAGTATTCGGCAAGTACCTCGAGACGGTGCCCCGCGTCAAGCAGAACGCGCTGCTGAAGGCGGGCATCCTGCGGGGCCGTCCCGACCTGAAGCAGATGCTGGTGGACCAGACCGGCGGCAACTTCATCTCCGTGCCCATGTCCGGCCTGATCGGCGGCACGGCACTGAACTACGACGGCGCCACCAACATCACCGCCACCCAGCTGGAGACCTTCCTCCAGTCCATGATCGTGGTGGGCCGTGCCAAGGCGTGGCAGGAGAAGGACTTCTCCTTCGACATCACCGGCCACGACTTCATGGCGGACATCGCCGCCCAGGTGGCGAACTACTGGGACGACGTGGACCAGATCACCCTGCTCAACATCCTGGCGGGCATCTTCGGCGTCAGCACCAACAGCTTCGCCTCGGATCACACGCTGGACCTGACCAGTGCCACCGTGAAGACCGTGGGCGCGGCCTCCCTGAACGACGCCATCCAGAAGGCCGCCGGCGCGAACAAGAACATCTTCACCTGCGTGATCATGCACTCCATCGTGGCGACCCACCTGGAGAACCAGCAGCTGCTGGAGTATGTGAAGTACAACGACGGCACCGGCATGGAGCGCGATCTGTCCATGGCGACCTGGAACGGCAGGACCGTGCTCGTGGACGACGACGTGCCCGTGGACACCACCGGCACGAATCCCGTCTATACCACCTACGTGCTGGGCGAGGGCGCCTTCGACTACTGCGATTGCGGCGCGGCGGTGCCTTCCGAGATCTATCGCGATCCCACTACCGCCGGCGGCCAGAACATGCTGATCACCCGCCAGCGCAAGCTGTTTGCGCCCAGGGGCTTCAGCTTCGTGCAGCCGTCCACCGCCATCGTGAGTCCCTCCGACGTGCAGCTGGCCACCGCGGCCCGCTGGACGCCCGTGAAGGACACCGCCGGCACTGGCTACTTCGATTCGAAGGCCATGCCGTTCGCGCGGATCCTGTCCGAGGGCTGATCGGGGGTGTGACCGATGTCCGCGAACACGCCGACCGGCCGCCTGGACATGGCCGACGCTGCGACGCTCGATGCGCTGTTGGCTGCCGACACCACCGACCTTGCCGCACTTGCGGCAAAGAAGACCGAACTGCTGGCCCTCGCGGAGAAATCCGAGGAGCTGCTGGCGCTGCTTGAGGACACGACCGACGACACCTGACGGGAGAGGAGGACCCCGGGATGTACCTGACCTATGAGGAATACCAGGCCTACGGCGGCACGCTGGCCGAGGCAGACTTCACCCTGGCGGAGTTCAGGGCGCGGAAGCGCGTCGACTACCTGACCGACAGCCGGGTGGCCGCCATGGCGGAGGTGCCCGAGGCGGTGAAGCTGGCCATGATGAGCATCATCAAGGTCGACGGCGCCGTCGGCGTGGACGCCCAGGCCGGCGCGCCCCTGGTGGCCTCCTTCTCCACCGACGGCTATTCCGAGAACTACGGCAGCGCTGCCGACCAGACGGCCAATGCCGAAAGGCAGCTGAACGCCGAGCTTCGGCGGCTGCTGTACGGCGAGAAGGACGACAACGGCATGCCGCTGCTGTACAGGGGGCTGGCCGTATGAAGCTGTGCAACGACACCGTCACCGTGTTCAACGCGCGGGTGGACCCTGACGAGGGAGGCAACGTGTGGGTTCCGACGGTGATCACCGGCGCGAGCTGGTGGGCCACGGACGCCAGCACGGTGGACGCCAGCAAGGGCGGACTGGTGGCGGCGAACAAGGCGACCATCCGCATACCGGTGGATGCGGATACCGGCGGGAAGGCCTACGCCGACCCCGTGAGCTACGCCAACGCCGAGGACGTGTCCGGATTGTGGACGCTGAAGGGCGGCGACATCGTAGTGAAGGCGGCGGTGGAGGGTGAGGACTGGACCCCGGCGAGGCTGAAGAAGGAATACGCGGATTGCGTGGTGATCCTGGGCGTGACCGACAACCGGCGCGCACCGAACGCGTCGCACTGGCGGATCACCGGGACGTAATGCGCGAAAACGTGCAAAAACGTGATTCAGCGTACAAAAAACGCGAACAAACGCGCAAAAAAGCGTTTAAACGTGCAAAAAACACGATTAAACGTGAAATTGTCGCGTTTATCGGTGAGAGGCCGGAGGTGAGAACATGTTCAGCATCAGCGCGAGGCTGGAGGCGAACCTGGATCCGAACGACCTGCTTGCGGCCTACGGGCTGGAAAAGGGCGGAAGGGTGCAGCGGTTTATCGACCAGAAGGTGATCGACAGCTGCACACCTTACGTTCCCGCCAGCCCTGACCGGACGCTGGAGTTCTCGGCGCAGGTATCGACGGAGATCGGCAGCGGCCAGGTCATCTGGAATACACCCTACGCGCATTACCAGTACATGGGCATCGTGTACGGGCCGAACATTCCGATACTGGAGCCTGAGACCGGCATTCTGCTGGGCTTCTTCAGCCCTCCCGGCAGGCCGAAGCACCCCACCGACCGGGAGCTGACCTACGACACGAGCCAGAACCCCATGGCGGGGCCGTACTGGTTCGAGCGGGCCAAGGCCGACCACCTGACCGAATGGCTGGATGAGGCACGCAAAGTGATGATACAAGGGGAGTGATACCGTATGCCGGATACCAATAATACCGGGGCCCTCCGGACGTGGCTGCGGCGCTGCCCTGCCATCGAGCGGGCGCGGGCCTTCGGCGTGGACTACCTGGCCGAGAACGGCAGCTACTCGCTGGACGCGACGCCGACGGCGCTCAAGTACCGGGAGAACATCCTGGGCGAGATGGTGCTGCGGGATACGCAGGAGCAGAACTTCGTGTTCGCCTCCCGCGAGCCCTACGGCGACGCCTTCCAGCAGAACCTCGACAACCTGGGCGTGATGCAGGACGTGGCCGCGTGGATCATCGACCGCAACAACGCCCGCGACTTTCCCGACTGGGACGGCGGCGAGGTGGTGGGCATCGTGCCCACCATCAGCGGCTATCCCATAGCAATGGGCAGCGCCTTCGCGCGCTACCAGATACAGATCAAGGTCACCTACAGGGTGACAAGAAGATTAGGCAATAGGGAATAGGGAATAGGCAATAGGAGGAACGGCGGCAGCAGCTATTCCTATTGCCTATTGCCTTTTGCCTATTGCCTAAAGAACGAAAGGAGCGAATTTCAATGGCTGAGACGATTACCGGCAAGATCGCGCGGAAGTACATGGGGCACTTCCTGGACGCGTCCTTCATGGGCGAGACCCCGTCGCTGTACCGCCTGGGCAAGGACCTGGAGGAGTACAACGTCGAGATGAACCCCAACGGCGAGCAGAAGCAGAACATCCAAATTGCCGTAGCCCGTGCCGACCTGCTGCTGTGCCGGCTGCTGGCGCTGCCGTGGAAGCGCATGGCGGTGTCGCTGCTGCTGGCATGGCTGGCGATACACGTAACAAAGGCGGTGATAAAGGATGGACAACACGATAATCGTAGCCCTGATCGGCCTGGCCGGTTCAGGGCTGGGCGCCTTCGGCGGCGCCATGGCGTCGGCGCGGCTGACGCAGTACCGGCTGAAGAAGCTGGAGGAGAAGGTGGACAAGCACAACAGCGTCATCGAGCGCACCTTCAAGCTGGAGGGGCGCATGACGGAGGTTGAGCACGACATTCGGGA
>JAFRJF010000075.1 GCA_017432405.1 Clostridia bacterium
GGGCGACTGGCGGCTGAACCGCTGCACCCTCTACGCCACGCTGGAGCCCTGCCCCATGTGCGCCGGGGCCATCGTGCAGGCGCGGGTGGGACGGCTGGTGTACGGCGCGGCGGACCCCGGCCAGGGCTGCGCCGGCAGCCTGTACCGCATCTGCGAGGACCCCGCCTTCCCCCACTTCTGCAAGAGCGATGGCGGCGTGCTGGCCGAAGAATGCAGCGCTTTGCTGAACGCCTTCTTTGAAGCGGCCCGAAGGGACAAATCCTGTAAATAATTTGTAAACCGCCACCGTAAAACGGTGGCGGTTATTGTCTTAAAAAATCAGATGACTTATAATGTATAATATAGAATGTCAGCATTTCCCAACACGCCCACATTACGGAAGGAGGTAGGGCAGCGCCGCTGCCCGTAACCACCATGAAGGATAATCAAAATACATCCAACCAGTCCGTCCGCGAGTGCGACGTTTTCATCAGCTATCGCCGGGACGGCGGCGACATGACGGCCATGTACTTCTACCAGGCCCTGAAGGAGCGCGGCTACAACGTGTTCTACGACCTGGAGGTGTTGCGCGCGGGCAAGTTCAACGAGGCGCTGCTCAGCTCGATCCAGTCCTGCAAGGACTTCGTGCTGATCCTCTCCCCCGGCGCGCTGGACCGCTGCAACGAGGAAAACGACTGGGTGCGCAAGGAGATCGCCGAGGCCCTGCGGAGCAAGAAGAACATCGTTCCGATCATGCTGAAGGGCTTCACCTTCCCGGAGCAGCTGCCCCCGGACATCGACGACGTGCGCTACCAGAACGGGCTGACCTGCACCACCGAGTACTTCGAGGAGAGCATCAACCGGCTTTGCGAGCGCTACCTGAGCGCCAAGCCCGTCGCGCAGGAGAAAAAGAAGCTCCCCATGCTGCCCATCGCCATCGCCGTGGCGGTCGTGGCGCTGGCGATGGTGAGCGTGCTGCTGCTGAAGGGAAGCAGGAAGCCGGAGGGCGTCTCGGCGCCGGAGCCCACCGTGGAGGTTACCGTCGAACCGACGGCGGAGCCCACTGTGGAACCGACACCTGAGTCCACCGTGGCGCCCACCGAGGCCCCCACCCCCGAGCCCACGGTCGAACCCGCGCCGCAGGTGGTGAAGGACACCGACTTCCCGGTGCTCTCCCACCTGATCGACGAGAGCAACGCGCCCTACGACGATGACGACGACGCCTCCCACCTGGTGCGCCGGGAGGGCCCGGTGCTGGGCCGGGAGGACCTGCGGCGCATGGACATCGCCTCCATCACCTTCCAGCCGTCGCTGGAGGGCGCGCCGGAGGACGCCTGGGACGTGTCCGAGGCCGGGGACGGACGGGTGCTGGCCTGGGTCACCCCCAACGGCGACCTGTTCGACCTGACCATCGCCGGGGACGGCGGCGTGAAGATCGTGGACAACGGCGAGCCCCACCTGTTCTCCGACTACTGCAATGTGGAATCCATCGCCTTCAACGGCTGCGTGGACCTGTCCCAGCGCACGAATATCGAGAATATGTTCCGGGACTGCTATAATCTGAAGCAGATCGACTTCACCGGCGTGTGCACCGACAACGTCGTCTGGATGGGCGCCATGTTCTATGGCTGTCGGTCGCTGGAGTCGGTGGACCTGTCCGCCTGGAACACCGCCAACGTGGAGGGCATGCCAAGTCTGTTTGAGGGGTGCAGAAGCCTGAAGTCGGCGGACCTGTCGGGCTTCGACACCCGCAAGGTGGATAGCATGGCGTTCATGTTCCACACCTGCGAATCGCTGGAGCGCGTGGATGTCTCCAGCTTTGACACCAGCCACGTCACCCACATGAATTCCATGTTCCTCGAATGCAGGAGCCTTAAAAAGCTGGACCTGGGCAGCTTCGACACCCGCCACGTCACCCGGATGAACGAGATGTTCATTAACTGCGTAAGCCTTACCGAGCTGAACATCAGCGGCTTCGACACCAGCCACGTCACCGATATGCGGTACATGTTTGAAGGCTGCAGCAGCCTGACCGCGCTGGATGTCAGCGGCTTCGACACCGCCCGGGTCACCAGCATGGAGCGCATGTTCGCCGAGTGCCAAAGCCTGACCGCGCTGGACGTGTCCGGCTGGGACACCGGCAAGGTCACCAGCATGCGGGACATGTTCTGCAACTGCCGCAGCCTGGAGGCGCTGGACGTGAGCCGCTTCAATACCGCCAATGTCACGGACATGTGGGGCATGTTCGTGGACTGCGTAAGCCTTGATACGCTGGCGCTGTCGGGCTTTGACACCTCGAACGTGGAGAGCATGCGGGGCATGTTCTGGAACTGCCGGTGCCTGGACGACATCGACGTCTCCGGCTGGAACACCGGCAAGGTGACGGACATGGAATACCTGTTCTGCGACTGCGTGCTGCTCTATCGGCTGGATCTGTCCAACTGGGACACCAGCCACGTAACCAATTTCTCCAACGCCTTCCACAACTGCCCCAACGCCACCGAGCTGCTGGTGACCCACTGGGACACCTCTGCCGCCGAAACCATGGCGGAGATGTTCAGCGGCGACGCCGAGCTGACGAGCATCGGCCGCGACCCGAAGACCTTCGGCCAGGGAGATACCGCGAATATGTACGATGGGTGCGAGAAGCTGGAAGGAGCGTGAAATACTGATTTGTCGGGGAGACGCCGTATCCAACAGCCTTCCCCTTGAGGGGAAGGTGGGCCGCCGCTTGCGGCGGGTCGGAAGAGGTGTCCCCGCTGGGCATGGTTCATCTATTGCGACAGAGGAACGAAGCATAGGGGGACACCTCTTCAGTCACCTTCGGTGACAGCTTCCCCTCAAGGGGAAGCCTTTTGGGGAACTGTTCATCAGCGCGACAAATCAGTATTTACAGACCACAATCATGAACAACAAACACAGAAAGCTCCTCATCCTCCTCATCGCCCTGGCGGTATACGCTTTGCTGCTGGGGCTGTTGATGTGGGCGGAGCGCGGCGGAGACAATCCCATCGACACGCTGCCCAAGGCGCTGTGGTATTCGCTGGTGACGCTCACTACGGTGGGCTACGGCGATTACACGCCCCAGACGCTGCCGGGCAGGCTGATCGGGCTCGTCTTCCTGCTTATGAGCACCGGACTGCTGGCGCTGCTGATCGGGCTGATCGCCGCGTCCTTTACCGACCGGCTGCTGCCGGGCTTCCGGCTGTGGCGCAGCCGCAAGCGGCGCTGGTATGTGTTCTCCAATGAGAACGCGGCCTCCCGGGCGCTGGCGGACAGGCTGGACGACGGCCTGGTCGTGTTCTGCCGGGGCAAGGCCTCCCGCAGGACCCAGACGGGGCTGTCCCTGCGCTACAGCCCCGAGGCGCTGTTCGACCAGGCCTATGCCCTGTCGGGCGAGCGCGTGTTCTTTGCCATGGACAAGGACGCGCTGGCCAACGAGCGCGATACGCTGGCCCTCAAGGGTCTGCCCATAAGCATCTACACCCGGGGGGAAGGCCTGGGCGAGGGGTTGGGGGAAAACGTCACTCCCTTCAACGAATACGAGTGCTGCGCCAGGCTCTACTGGCAAACCCGCCCATGGAACGGCGCCGGGGAGCGCGTCGCCCTGGTGGGCAGCGGGCGCTATGCCCGGGCGCTGCTTAACCAGGGGCTGCTGACCGCGCCGCCCGGCTGCGCCTTCGAGCTGTTCGGCGATTGGACGGGCTGGCGGGCGCTGCACCGGGCGGTGCTGGCGCTTGCGGACATCGGGCCGGGGCTGTGCTTCCACGATGAGAGCTGGCGGGCCAATGCCGACCTGCTGCGGGACGTGGACCGCGTCGTGATCTGCGGCGACGACCACCGCGCCAACCTGGAGATCCTGCACCAGCTGAAGCTGTACTGCCCCACCCGTGGGCCCATCGACGTGAGAAGCGCCCGGAGCCTGCAGGAGGCCTTCTACTTCGGCCAGGGCGACGCGCTGTTCACCCCCGAGCTGGTGATGAAGCAGTCGCTGAACCGGCTGGCCCAACAGATGCACAGCCTGTACCGCGCCCAGGCGGACTATCCCGTGCCCCCCTGGGCAGCGCTTACCGATTTCCTAAGGCGATCGAACTTCGCCGCGGCGGACCACCTGCTGACCAAGGCGCGGCTGCTGCTGCCGGAGACGGACGTGAAGGCGCTGAGCCCCGAGGTTTGCCGGCGGGCGGTCCAGCGCTTTGAAGCCCTGCCGGACGAGGGGCGGGAGCGCTGCCGCAGGATCGAGCACAACCGCTGGGTGCTTTTCCACGCGCTGTACAACTGGCGCTACGCCCCCACGCGGAACAACGACGCCCGGGAGCACCCGTTGATGGTGCCCTACGAGGCGCTGGATAAAGCCGAACGGGCCAAGGACGACAACGCCTGGCTGCTGCTGGGCGCGCTTTCAGAGGAAGAAAAGCCATGACCAACGCCGTTTTAGTCATTTCGCTCACCACCGTCTGTTTCCTGGCGGCCATACTGAGTCTCTCCATCAGCAAGGCTGCCAACGGCCGGCTCATGGGCCTGTGCGCCGTCGTCGCCATCGCCTCGGGCATATTCTGCTACGGCTATGGCTACAGCTATCTGGACGGTTTCTCGGCATCCACAGTGTTGAAGGCGCTGCTCGCCGTATGCCGCATGTTCGGCGGCGTCAACGATTTTTCCACGATCCGCACCGCGCCGCTGTTCGACCACGGCGCGGTGACGACCCTGTTTTGGGTGGGGCACTTCCTGGCCTTCTACCTGATGGCCAGCGCGGCCATCGCCGTACTGGGCAAGCGAATGATGAAGCGCCTGCGCACGACCATGCTGCGCTGGGGCGACCTGTGCCTGATCTACGACGCCAACCCCGATACCCTGCGGCTGGCCGGGGATCGGCGCAGGGGACGCGCCATGGTACTGGTCGCCGAGCGCACCGACGAATCGCTCGGCGCCCTGGCGGATTCCCAGGGCGCCGTTCTCTTCCCCGGCGGAAGGAACCTTTGCGCCGACGAAAGGTTTCTGGAGGGCATCGGCGTGAAGGGCGACCGCAGGCCGGTGGACGTGTACTGCATCGGCAGCGACCCCGGCCGGAACCTGCGCTATGCCGAAGCGCTGTTGCCCGCCCTGCGGGCGCGGGGCGTCAGCCCCGACGTCACCAGCCTGTTCCTGCTGGGCGTGTCGGAGGATCGGGCCGCACGGCTGCTGGCCCAGGGGGATCGCTACGGCTACGGGACGCTGTTCGCCTGCAACCAGTACGAGCTGATCGCCCGGCTGGTGGTGGAGAAGCGCCCGCCCTGGGATTTCCTGTCCTTCGACGCCGACGGGCGCGCCCGGGGCGACTTCCGCGTGGCGGTGGTGGGCTTCGGCCAGATGGGCACGGCCATGCTCCGGCAGTGGATCATCAACGGCCAGTTTGAGGGCAGCGCCTTCCATGCCGAGGTCTTCGACCGTCGCATGGATGACCTTCGGGGCTTCGCGGAGGCCTGCTACCCCGCGCTGCTTAAGGCCTATGACATCACCCTGCACGCCGCCGACGCCGATTCAACCCTGTTCTTCCGGCGTCTCGCCGAGAACACCCCGGATGTGATCGCGCTGTGCACCAGCAGCCGGAAGCAGAACGCCGAGCTGGCCGACAACCTGCACAGGCTGTACGGAAACCGGCCCAATCGCCCCTGCGTGGTGCAGTGCACCCCCGATGCCGCGCTGATCGACGACGTGGAATACCGCCTCGACAGCGTGGACGTGCGAAGCATGGACCGGACCGCCATGGTACTGAACCACGTCTACTGCGGCGGCCCCTCCCCCGAGGCGGACTGGAGGACCTGCGACCCATTCAGCCGGGCCAGCTGCCGCGCCGCGGTGGACTTCTTCCCCGCCTTCCTGAAGGCCGCGAACGTCAGCCGGGAGGACGCGCTGGCGGGAAATTGGCCCCCAGCCCCCCAGGTGCTGGAAAACCTGTCCCGCGCGGAGCACCTGCGCTGGTGCGCGTTCTACCTGGCGATGGGCTACACACCCATGAGCGACGAAGAGTTTTCCCGGCGCTGCGAAATGTACCGCAAGGGCACGCTGAAGCGCATCGCCAAGAACACCGAGGACCTGACCCACGCCTGCCTGGCGCCCTGGGAGGCGCTGGACGCGCTGTCCGAGCGCGAAAATGCCGTCACCGGCGGTTCGGTGGATTACAAGACCCTGGATACCAACAACGTGCTGGCCATACCGGACATACTGCGCCAGGCTTAATATTTATGCATTGATATACATTTAATATGCATAATATTAACTGAAACAGGCGGATATGGGGCTTGACTTTGCATAAAAACGGCCTATAATATACACAGTCGAACGAAAACAAGCGCCCACGGGCGACAAGGAGCGATAACCATGAAGAAGAAGACCAACAAGGCATACAAGAAGATCGTACTGGCCTACTCCGGCGGGCTGGACACCAGCATCATCATTCCCTGGCTGAAGGAAAACTATCCCGGCTGCGAGGTCATCGCGGTTTCCGGCAACGTGGGCCAGGTGGGCGAGCTGGACGGCCTTGAGGAGAAGGCCCTGAAGACCGGCGCCTCCAAGCTGTACGTCGAGGACCTGAACAAGGAATTCATCGAGGAGGTCGTGATCCCCTCGATGCAGATGGGCGCGAAGTACGAGAACACCTACCTGCTGGGCACCTCCTTCGCCCGGCCCATCATCGCCAAGCGGCTGGTGGAGATCGCCAAGGCCGAAGGCGCGGACGCCATCTGCCACGGCTGCACCGGCAAGGGCAACGACCAGGTGCGCTTCGAGCTGGCCATCAAGGCCTTCGCGCCGGACATGCCCGTGATCGCCCCCTGGCGCATCTGGGACATCAAGGGCCGCGACGAGGAGATCGACTACGCCGAGGCCCACAACATTCCGCTGAAGATCAGCCGTGAGACCAATTATTCCAAGGACAAGAACATGTGGCACCTGAGCCACGAGGGCCTGGAGCTGGAGGACCCCGCCAACGAGCCGAAGTACGCCGGCAACATGGAGATGGGCGTGACCCCCGAGGAGGCTCCCGACGAGGGCGAGTACGTCACCATCGACTTTGAAAAGGGCTGGCCCGTGGCCGTGAACGGCGAAAAAATGGCCCCTGTGGACCTGGTGTGGAAGCTGAACGAGCTGGGCGGCAAGCACGGCATCGGCATCATCGACATCGTGGAGAACCGGCTGGTGGGCATCAAGTGCCGCGGCGTCTACGAGACCCCCGGCGGAACGATCCTTTACGCCGCCCACGAGAAGCTGGAGCAGCTGTGCCTGGACAAGGCCACCCAGCACTACAAGCAGCGCATGGCCCTGGAGTACGCCGACCTGGTGTACAACGGCCAGTGGTACTCTCCCCTGCGCGAGGCCATGACCGCCTTCTGTGAGAAGACCCAGCAGACCGTGACCGGCACCGTGCGGCTGAAGCTGTACAAGGGCAACATCATCGGCGCGGGCATGACCAGTCCCTACAGCCTGTACGACCCGGAGATCGCCACCTTCGACGAGGACAACGTGTATGACCAGACCTGGGCCGACGGCTTCATCACCCTGTACGGCCTGCCGACAGCGGTGTTCGCGAAGATGAAGGCGAAGAACAACCTGTAAGGACACAGGGTCAATCCAATCATTCAGCCTGGCTTCTTTGTTAAAGAACCAGGCTGAATGATTGGATTGAGTTCACATCCATCAGATGGAGGTATCCCATGACCATCCGGCATTCCACCCCCCAGGACCTTGACCGCATGATGGAAATATACGCCCATGCCCGCTCTTTCATGGCGGAGCACGGCAACCCGAACCAGTGGGGCCCCACCCAGTGGCCACCGAGGGAACTGATCGAGCAGGACATCCGCGAGGGCCACAGCTATGTATGCGTTGGCGACGACGGCAGGGTCGCGGGCACGTTCTATTTCATCCAGGGCATGGACGTCGAGCCCACCTACCGAAATATCACCGACGGCGCGTGGCTGGATGACGGCCCCTACGGCGTGGTACACCGCATCGCCACGGACGGCTCCGCGCGGGGCGTCGGAGCCTTCTGCCTGAACTGGGCCTTCGGGCAATGCGGCCATATGCGCATCGACACCCACGGGGACAACGCCGTCATGCAGCGCCTGCTGGGCAAGCTGGGCTTCATCCACTGCGGCACGATCCATGTGGAGGAGGACGACTTTCCCAGACTGGCCTACGAAAAGGTCCGGGCATGAGCGGCGCAAGCCTGGACGGGCTGCTTCACCGCTACCGGCAGGACGGCGGTTTTCGCGCCTGGGTCGGGGCAATGGGCTCCCTGGCCGCCTCGGCGGCCTTCGCGCTGTACAACGGCATTGCCGGCCTGGCGTACCGCGCGCCCTGGAACGGCAGCATCTGCGTCTATTACCTGCTTCTGGCCGGGATACGCGGCTATCTTCTGGTCAGCCAGCGCAGGCTTGCGGGCCTGCCCCGGTCGAAGGCGCGTCACATGAAAAAACGCGCCTGCGCCACCGCCGCCGGCACGCTGCTGATATTGAACCTGGCCCTGATCGCCCCCATCGCGCTGATGGCGCGAATGGAAAGGCCGGTGAACATGGGGCTCATCCCCGCCATCGCCACCGCGGCCTATGCCACCTGGAAGATCACCCTCGCCTCGATCCGCTACCGCAGGCGAAAGCGCAGCGCGGACGGATTCACGGCCCAGCTGCGCACGGTGGGCCTGGTGGACGCGCTGGTATCGATACTGACGCTGCAAAACACGCTGATCATGGTGAATGACGCAGGCGACGGGCGCTCGATGCTGACCCTGGCCGCCCTGAGCAGCGCCGTGATCTTCATTGGCATTGTCGCGATCTCCATCGCCAACTGGCGACGGAGATAAAAAGCGATGTATTCCCAGATGTTGTCAAGATCAGCCAACGCCTCTTCAGAATAATGGATTTTAAACATTCGCCTTCTCCCTGAAGTGCTGGCGAACCTGCTCAGCCGTCAACCATCCCTTTTCCTCTCCGGATCTTCTGCCCTTATTCAATTCATTGATCAGTTTGATCTCAGCTTGCATCCGCTCGTATTCCTGTATCTCCATAATGGCATAGCAGCCGCGCCCATTTTTCGTCAGGAACACAGGGGCATCCTTTTGCACTTCCCGCAGCACTTCCGTATAATTCCGCAGATCGGAAATAGGCTTGATGTTTGGCATAACTTTCACGTCCTCTCATGATCCTGACACCAGTATATCATTCTTTGCTGTAAAATACAACTGCTAATTTGCAGCGATAATCAAGCAGGATAGTATCCACGTTAACGCACAGAGCCTTGCGGCGCGCTCCACGATTGTGTATAATGCAGGCAATCCAAATAAGGGAACAGCCGGAAAAGACAGGCGCTTATACGATGGCAATAATCTATGAACGGCAACAGGCATGAGTAGATCATAGGCAGAATAACAACACACATCCGGCAAATGATAAAACGGCAAAGGAGTATATACCTATGAAACTTTGGGCAGGCCGCACCGGCGGCGACGTGGACGAGAGGCTTTCGGCCATCAACAACTCCATCGGCTTTGACAGCCGCATGTACAGGCAGGACATCACCGGCTCCATCGCCCACGCAAGGATGCTGGGCAGGCAGGGCATCATCACAGAAGAGGACGCCGCCCAGATCGTCGAGGGGCTGAAGGGCATCCTCGCCGACATCGACAGCGGGGCGCTGGCCATCGACATGGAGTGCGAGGACATCCACACCTTCGTGGAGGCCACGCTGACCGAGCGCATCGGCACGGCGGGCAAGAAGCTGCACACCGCCCGAAGCCGCAACGACCAGGTGGCGCTGGACATCCGCATGTTCCTGGCGGACACGATCGACCGGCTGACCGGGCTGGCGAAGGACCTGATCGCCGCCTTCTGCGACGTGGCGGAGAAGCACCTGGAGACCGTCATGCCCGGCTACACCCACCTGCAGCGGGCCCAGCCCATCACGCTGGCCCACTGGCTGATGGCCTACGCCCAGATGCTGCTGCGGGACATCGACCGCCTGGCCGACTGCAAGCGGCGCACGCTGGTGCTGCCCCTGGGCTCGGGGGCGCTGGCGGGCACCACCTACCCCCTGGACCGGCAGTTCGTGGCCGAACAGCTGGGCTTCAATGCCATCAGCCTGAACAGCCTGGACGGCGTCTCCGACCGGGATTTCGCGCTGGAGCTGCTCTCGGCCCTGTCCATCATGATGATGCACCTCTCCCGCTTCTCCGAGGAAATCTGCCTGTGGTGCAGCTGGGAATTCCGCTTCGTCACGCTGGCCGACCGCTTCTCCACCGGCTCGTCCATCATGCCCCAGAAGAAGAACCCCGACATCACCGAGCTGGTTCGGGGCAAGACCGGGCGGGTGTACGGCGACCTGATGACGCTGCTGACGGCCATGAAGGCCCTGCCCCTGGCCTACAACAAGGACATGCAGGAGGACAAGGAGGCCCTGTTCGACGCCATCGACACCGCCGAGCTGAGCCTGTCGGTGCTCACGCCAATGCTGCGCACCGCCACCTTCCATCCCGCGAACATGAAGAAGGCCGCCGCCGCGGGCTTCATCAACGCCACCGACTGCGCCGACTACATGGTGCGCAAGGGCGTGCCCTTCCGGGACGCCTACGGGGTGGTGGGCAAGCTGGTGAAGTACTGCATCGACCGGGGCGTCACGCTGGAGGAGCTGCCCCTGGCCGAATACCGCCAGTTCAGCCTGGTGTTCGACGTGGAC
>JAFRJF010000076.1 GCA_017432405.1 Clostridia bacterium
CGTCAGCGCCGATGCTGGAGGTCAGCACGCCCATGAGGATGGCGGCGCCCATCAGGGTGGAGCACATCATCAGAGCGGGGCCGGCGTGGAGGTTGATGATCTTCTTATGCATCTTGGCGGTGAAGCCGTAGTTCACAAAGAGTGCGATGGCGCAGCCGCACATGAACGGGAAGTAAGTGGGCAGATCGAAACCGTCGCCCCAGATCAGCAGGAAAATGACGCCGATGGTCAGAATCACGTTGAAGAGGAACAGCTTGGGGCGCGCCAGATCGTTCTGCGCCTGCTCCGCGGCCTCCTCGATGTCCACGGTGCCTTCAATCTCAGCGAGCTTGCCGTTGAGGCCGGCGCCGCGTCTCTTTTCCTGGAAGCCGGTGAACACGGCGTGGGCCAGGGCCAGGACGATACCGAAGATCTGGATGGGCAGAATGGTCTGCCAGAGGCTGCCGGCCTCAATGCCGAGGACGGAGGCAGCACGCATGGTGGGGCCGGCCCAGGGCATAAGGTTCAGCACGCCCATCGCCAGCACCGCGATGCGCAGCAGCGAGGTCTTGCGCCTATGCATGCGCTTGAAGACGGGCAGCATGGCGGGGACAACGATGCAGAAGGTGGAGGCACCGCCGCCGTCCAGGTGGCCGATCAGCGCGATGACGGCGGTCATCAAGCACACGCCGACGACACTGTCGCCCACCAGTTTCATGAGCTTGTTGATGATGACGTCGAACATGCCCGCGTCCGTCATGATGCCGAAGTACAATACCGAGAACACGAACAGGGCTGCGGTGGGGCCGGTGCTGGAGAAGCCCGCCTTGAGCATGGCGGAGAAGTTCTCGCCGGTGATACGGCCGCCGATGATCAGGATCAGCGCCAGGATCGTGGGCCACACGATAAAGGCGATGGCGGGCTGGGTCTTGCTCTTGAACAGGGTGACAACGATGGCTATGATGGTGAGCAAGCCAAGAATGCCAACTAAGGTTTCACTCATGTTTTTCCCTCTCTTTTCTTAAAAATGTAAGGATACGGCGAAGCCGTCCTTGTTTACAGGGGGATCAGTCCTCGTCCAGGGTATAGGGCTTGATCTTGCGGATCACGTCCAGAATGGTGCCGTCCCGGGCTTCCAGCACGGCCACCACCTTGTCCTCCCACTGCAGATCGTCGGGACGGCCCACCAGGGAGTAGGCCTTTTCCTTCAGCTCCTCCACCGTGACGTGGGGGATGCCGGCCTTGTCCAGGCACTCGATCAGGTCGGGACGCAGGGGGTTCACGGCGATGCCGTAGTCGGTGACCAGCACATCCACACAGTCGCCGGGTGTGGTGACGGTGACCACGTGCTCGCACACCGTGGCCATGCGGCCGCGGATCAGCGGGGTGACGATGATGCAGCACTTGGCGCCGGCAGCGGTGTCCGGGTGGCCGCCGGGGGCGCCGCGAAGCACGCCGTCGGAGCCGGTGAGGACGTTGACGTTGAAGCCGGTGTCGATCTCCAGGGCGGCCAGCACCACGAAGTCCAGCTTGTTGACGAAGGCGCCCTTGTTGGCCGGATTGGCGTACTGGGAGGCGGACATCTCAAAGTGGTTGGGGGTCTGATTGATGGAGTTCACCGCGTCCAGGTCAAAGTCCTGCACGTCGATGACCTTGCCCACCTTGCCCTTCTTGAGGAGCTCCACCATGGGGCCGCAGATGCCGCCGATGGCCCAGCCCATCTTGATGTTCCGCTCGTCCATGTACTTTTCCAGGAACAGGTTTGCCGCGAGGGACGGACCGCCCACGCCGGTCTGGAAGGAGAAGCCTTCCTTGAAATAGGGCGTGGCGGCGATGACCTTGGCCACGTTCTCCGCCATCATCAGATCCCGGGGGTTCTGGCTGATGCGGGCGGCGGCGGAGGC
>JAFRJF010000008.1 GCA_017432405.1 Clostridia bacterium
CGGGGCGCGACGGTGTGCCTGCCCGCCAACTACAAGCCGGAGACGCTGGCGCGGGAGATCGACGCCTTCCGCATTTCCGACATGGCGGCGGTGGGCGCCATCTACCTGAGCCTGGCGGACGCCGAGGGCTTTGAGGAAAGCGTGGCGCCGAATTTGCACCTGTGCATGATCGCGGGCGGCATGTCCACGCCGGTGCAGATGATGCGGCTGGAGCTGCAATACGTCAACGCCACCTTCATCAATATGTACGGACAGAGCGAGGCCGCCCCACTGACCATGGTGCGCCCCTCCGACCTGGTGGAGAAGCGGGCGCAGACCGTAGGCAAAGCGTTGGAGGGGCTGGATGTTCGCATATCCGACGGCAAGGGCGGTTTCCTGCCCCGGGGCGAAATCGGCGAGGTGGTGGCCCGGGGCGGCAACCTGATGAACGGCTATGATCGGCTGCCGCCTGAGAAACAGCCCATCGACGAAAGCGGCTGGCTGCATACCGGCGACCTGGGCTACTTCGACGAGGACGGCTATCTGCATCTTTCCGGACGCATCAAGGACGTGATCATCCGGGGCGGCGAAAACATCTCCCCCTCCGAGATCGAAAGCGCTTTGAACCAGTTGGACAACATTCGGGAAGCCAAGGTCATGGGTGCGCCCCATTCCATCTACGGCGAGAGCGTGGAGGCCTGCGTCACCACGACCGACGGCGGCGCAAGCTTCGATCAGGAGGCGCTGAAAACCGCCCTGCGCAAGGTGATCGCCCGCTTCAAGGTGCCCTCCCACATCTTCCTGTATGACAGCTTCCCCCTGAACGTGAACGGCAAGCTGGATCAGCGCGCCCTGCACGCTGACATGCTCACCCGGATCAAGCGGCTGACGGTGGATGAAGAATTGGCGGGCGGCGTAACCGTGTTCGATGTGGTGGTTCGCAACAGCGGCTATGCCATCGTGCCCGTCACCAGCATGGTCAGCGAGCTGGCCTCTGGCGTTGGCTTTAACCGGCGGCGCACACTGTCCATCCGCCTGGCTGTGGAGGAGATGCTCACCGAGCGCATCATGGACGCCTACTCCGCCGCTGGAAACATCCGGGTGCGGATCACGCTGATGCCGGAATGGCTACGGGTTTCGTTCAGCGACAGCGGCGCGGAATACTTCATCGACAAGCGTCGGGACACCTCCATGAGCGCAAAGATCATCCTGAAGGCCGTCAGCGACTTCCACACCGATTACCCCGACGGCAAGCCCGTCTACTGCATGGACTTCCTGTATGAAAACGAATTCAGCATCCAGGAATTCTTAATGAAGAGCAAGGAAGAGATGGACGCATGACGCAAACGAACGCATCGCCTCTCTTCGCCGCCAGGGAATGGAATGCCAGCGGCGCAACCCAGTTTTACGGGAAGGACAGGAAACGCAGCTACATCGTCGAGGTCAGCCTGTCGGAGGACGTTCATGGGGATCTTCTTCAACAGGCAGTGGACAAGGCGCTCCAACGCCTGCCCTATTACGGCTCCACCTTTGTGCGGAAAAAGGGCCTTTATTACTACGCGGACGACGATCTGCCCCTCCTGGTGGCCGAATCCGAAGCACCGCGCGTCATCGGTGGTGAGATTACCAATTACCATATGCTGGACGTGACTTATTGGAAGAACAAAATTTCCTTCGCCATGTTCCATGGCCTGTGCGACGGGCTGGGGTTCAATCGCTTTATCGAAGCGGTGCTTTATCACTATGTCTGCCTCAAGGACGGCAGGCAATACAGCGATGAAGGCATCTATACCGACCGGATTCCCTATGATCCCGCCGAACGGGCGGACATTCACGCCGAGCGGCGCAAGGCCAACGTCAAAAAGGTCAAGGAGATGATGGGAAAGGAGAAGCGCTTCCGCCTGCCGGAGCTTATGGAAAACAAGGTTGAGAAGATGTACTCCCTGCCCCTGAAGGTAAAAACCGAGGACTTCCTGGGATGGTGCAAGGCCAACAGCGCTTCCCCGGCCGCCGGGGCCGCCGCCATCATGACCCAGGCCATCGCCCGGGAGAATGACGTCCGCGACAGCGTGATCATGAGCGTGGTGCCCATCTCCCTGCGCAAGGTCTTACAGGTGGAAAAGACTTCAAAAACTGCTATGCGGCCATCTTTCTCCCCACTGCGCCGGAGGATGCCCGCAGCCTGTCCACGGAGGAATTGGCCGCGAAGCTCCGCGCCGACATGCGTGCGCAGATGAGCGGCGAGTTTCCAAAGCTGATATGCGCCGGCATGAACACGTTGATCCACCTGGGCGCGAAGATGCCTGGCTATCATTTGAAAACCAAAGTGCTGGCCATGAGCGACAACAATCCCCAGGATACCTTCTTCGTGGACTATGTGGGCGGGCTGCGATGCAACGACTACGCCGACCAGATCACCGAGGTGCGCTATCTGAACGCGCCTCCGGCCAACGGCGCGTCCTTCGTGCTGATGAGCGAAACTGCCGGTTATTTCCACATCAACTTTACCCAGACCATCGAGTCCGATCGCTACTATCTGGCTTTTGCCGCCATACTGGATGAACTGGGCATCCCCTATGAGAAGCTGGCCTATGAATCCTATCTGAACCCGGTGGTGGAACTGCCCCGGGAGCAACGTTAAACCATGAACAACATTAACCAAGAATGACAGGAGGAAAACAACGCATGAATACCCAACGCCCCAGCTTTGAGAAAAAGGAAATGGCCCTTTCCAGCAGTCCCTACGTTTATCTGCCGGTAGACATCCCCGCCTACACCGTGGAACTCACCCACAGGGACCCCATCGACGGCGAACTGCTCCAGCGTGCCCTGGATCGCACGCTCCAGCGCATGCCCTATCTTTCCGACACGCTCGTCATCGAAGGCGGCGCGGTTTATTACGCGAAGAACCCGCTGCCGATGGAGGCGGCCCACGTGGCGGGCATTCGCCATGTGGGCGGCAGCGAGACCAACTATCACATGCTGGACCTCACCTGGGACGGCAACGTGACCTGGTTCACCATGTTCCACGGCTTTTGCGACGGCCAGGGCATCAACGCCTTCCTCGAGTCCGTGCTGTATCACTACTACTGCATGAAGGACGGCGTGGAATACGATCCCAACGGCATCCGCAGCGACAGCACCCAGATGACGGAGGGCGAGACCTTTGAACCCCTCTCCAATGCGTATGAGGTGTCCCCGGATTTCAACATGACCCGGAAGGAGATGCCCACGCCCTATCACCTGCCGGAAATCGTTCCCAATCGCAGCGGCGAAGTGCTGGAATACGGCTTCCGACTGTCTTCGGAGACATTGATGCAATTCGTGAAGGCCAACGGCACGTCGCCCTCCGTGATGCTGTCCATGCTGGTGGGCGAGGCCATCCAGAGGGTGCATCCGGACGCCGAAGCGCCGATCTTCGTCAACATTCCCGTGTCTGTCCGGCGGCAGCTGGGCTGCGAAGAGACCTTCAAAAACTGCTCCAGCCGCATCATACTTCCCATTGGCGGCACTCCTATGGACGCGCTGCCCTTCAATGAGCGGGCCGCCCGGCTTCGGGCCATGCAGAAGCAGCAGATGAGCACGGACCAATACCGTGCCACATATAATATGCTGGGCCAGATGTACCGCGGGCGCATGGAGCATGCCACGGATTACATGGAGGAGCTGAAAAAGCCCTCAGGTTTCATGTCGATATCCCACGATACTTTCTACATCGACTACATCGGCTCCATGCACAAGACCGGCTATTCCGATCAGATCACGGACGTGCGGTTCCTCTGCACGCCCGCCGGAGGGAGATCGCTGCACCTGAACATCATCGAGCACAACGGGGAATTCCGTATCACCTGCCTGGCCTGCAGCGAC
>JAFRJF010000077.1 GCA_017432405.1 Clostridia bacterium
CCGTGGCTGCCCCGGCCCCCAAGGCCGCGCCCGCCGCTGCCCCCAAGGCTGCCGCCGCGCCCGCCGGCGCCGAGGCCATCAAGGCGCCCATGCCCGGCAACATCAACGCCGTGAACGTGTCCAATGGACAGAGCGTCAAGAAGGGCGACGTGCTGGTCATCCTCGAGGCCATGAAGATGGAGAACGAGATCATGGCACCCAGAGACGGCGTCGTGGCCTCCGTGAACGTGACCAAGGGCGCCACCGTCAACACCGGCGACGTACTGCTTTCGCTGAACTGATGACATCGGTTTTCTGAAAGCGGTAAGGAGGGTTTGACGAATGTCCAAATTGAAAAAGGTAAGCCCCAAGCGCGCCTTTGCGTGCCTGCTGGTGCTGTTCGCCCTGCTGACCGTGTTTACGGCGATGGCTGAAAACGCCGCGCAGACCGAAGCCCCCGTGGCGACCGAGGAAGCCGCCCCCGTGGAGGCTGCCGCGACCGCGGCGGATAGCACCGACCCCGACATCAACTTCATCAAGGGCCTTGGCAATATCGCGAAATCCACCGGCTTTGCCAAGAGCCTGGACGGCACCGGCGGCGACTGGCGCAACTACGTGATGATCGCCGTGGCCTGCTTCCTGCTGTACCTGGCGATCGTGAAGCAGTTCGAGCCGCTGTTGCTGCTGCCCATATCCTTCGGCATGCTGCTGGCCAACCTGCCCGCTGCGGGCATGATGAGCCATCCGACCTTCACCTTCTACGCCAGCCAGCCGGAGGCGCTGGCTGCGGCCAAGGCCCTGGGCAAGGACATCACCGACGTGATGATGCGCATGAACCCGGCCACCGGCGAGATGGGCTATGCCATGCAAACCGCCAACGGCGGCCTGCTGTACTACCTGTACCAGGGCGTCAAGCTGGGCATCTACCCGCCCCTGATCTTCATGGGCGTGGGCGCGATGACCGACTTTGCCCCGCTGATCGCCAACCCGAAGAGCCTGCTGCTGGGCGCTGCGGCCCAGCTGGGCATCTTCCTGACCTTCCTGGGCGCGAAGCTGCTGGGCTTCACCGCCAGCGAGGCCGGCGCCATCGGCATCATCGGCGGCGCTGACGGCCCGACGGCCATCTTCGTCACCACCAAGCTGGCGCCCCACCTGCTGGGCCCCATCGCCGTGGCAGCCTACAGCTACATGGCCTTGGTGCCGGTCATCCAGCCGCCCATCATGAAGGCGCTGACCACCCACAAGGAGCGCACCATCCGCATGGGCCAGCTGCGCCAGGTCTCCAAGACCGAGACGATCATCTTCCCCATCGCGGTGACGATCATCGTGTCGCTGCTGCTGCCCGACGCGGCCACCCTGGTGGGCATGCTGATGCTGGGCAACCTGATGCGCGTCTGCGGCGTCGTGGAGCGCATCAACAAGACCGCCCAGAACGAGCTGTGCAACATCGTGACCATCTTCCTGGGCCTGACGGTCGGCGCGACCACCCAGGGCTCCACCTTCCTGACGATGCAGACCATCTACATCGTCATCCTCGGCGTCATCGCCTTCAGCTTTGGCACCGCAGGCGGCGTGCTGCTGGCCAAGCTGATGAACATCCTCTCCGGCGGCCAGATCAACCCGCTGATTGGCTCCGCAGGCGTGTCCGCCGTGCCGATGGCGGCCCGCGTGTCCCAGAAGGTCGGCCAGGAGGAGGATCCCGGCAACTTCCTGCTGATGCACGCCATGGGCCCCAACGTGGCCGGCGTCATCGGCTCCGCGGTCGCCGCGGGCGTCTTCATCGCTTTGTTTGGCTGATAAAAGCGGATACAGGGGATGAGGAACACGGCAATGCCTGTTCCCTGTTCCCTGTTCCCTGTTCCCTTATTCCTGAGTATCTGTACTAACGGAGGAAAACTATCATGGGCAAAGTAATGATTACCGAGACCATCCTTCGCGACGCGCACCAGTCCCAGGCCGCGACCCGTATGCGCACCGAGGACATGCTGCCCGCCTGCGAGGTGCTGGACAAGGTTGGCTATTATTCCCTGGAGTGCTGGGGCGGCGCCACGTTCGACAGCTGCCTGCGCTTCTTGAACGAGGATCCCTGGGTGCGCCTGCGCAAGCTGAAGGAGGCCATGCCCAAGACCAAGCTGCAGATGCTGTTCCGCGGCCAGAACATACTGGGCTACCGCCACTACGCCGATGACGTGGTGGACGAGTTCACCCGCCTGTCCATCAAGAACGGCATCGACGTCATCCGCATCTTCGACGCCCTCAACGATCCCCGCAACCTGGAGCCGGCCATCAAGGCCACCAAGAAGTACGGCGGCATCTGCGAGGTGGCCATGAGCTACACCATCAGCCCCGTGCACACCGAGGAGTACTTCGTGAACCTGGCGCTGCAACTGGAAAAGATGGGCGCGGACAACATCTGCATCAAGGACATGGCGAACCTGCTGCTGCCCTACAAGGCCTACAGCCTGGTGAAGTGCCTCAAACAGGCCCTCAAGCCCGAGACCAAGGTGCACCTGCACACCCACAACACCGCCGGCATCGGCGACATGTGCAACCTGAAGGCCATCGAGGCCGGCGTGGACATCGTGGACTGCGCGCTGTCCCCGCTGGGCAACGGCACCTCCCAGCCCGCCACCGAGCCCCTGGTGGCCACCCTGGCCGGCACCGAGTACGACACCGGCCTGGACCTGCACCTGATGACCCAGGCGACCGAGCACTTCCGCGGCGTGGCCCAGAAGCTGCAGGAGCAGGGCGTGCTGGACCCGAAGGTGCTGCGCGTGGACGTGAACACCCTGAAGTACCAGGTGCCCGGCGGCATGCTGAGCAACCTGATCAACCAGCTCAAGCAGGCCGGCCAGTCCGACAAGCTGTACGAGGTGCTGGCCGAGGTGCCGCGGGTCCGCGAGGACTTCGGCTATCCGCCGCTGGTTACCCCCACCAGCCAGATCGTCGGCACCCAGGCCGTGATGAACGTGCTCACCGGCGAGCGCTACAAGATGTGCCCGAAGGAGAGCCAGGGCCTGATGCGCGGCGAGTATGGCCGCCTGCCCGCCCCCGTCAACGAGAGCGTGCGCAAGAAGGTCATCGGCGACCAGAAGATCATCACCAGCCGCCCCGTGGACGACCCCTCCTACGGCGTCAAGCATCTTGACGCGTTCAAGAAAGAGATGGGCCAGTACTACACCCAGGAGGAGGACGTGCTCAGCTACGCGCTGTTCCCCCAGGTGGCCGAGAAGTTCTTCCAGAACCGTCAGGCCAGCCAGATCGGCCTGGACAACAGCGTTCTGGACAAGAAGAACAACGCCATGCCGCTGTAAGGGCTGCGGCGAAACAACCCCGGAAGCATCGCTTCCGGGGTTGTTTGCTTTGGGGGGAGCTGCAAAAAACTGATTTGTCGCTGCGCGACAAATCAGTATTTATCTCTCTCCCGCAAAGTAGAAATGATGTCAAACATTATTTATATGCTGACAAAGGTATATGTGTAATATGGTTCTATCAACCTTATTCCAAAAGCGAAACGGAGAAGCTGTTATGTCCGGCATTGCGCGTATGAAGAAGCTGCTTATCCTGGTATTGACGTTGACCCTGCTTGCCTCCGCGGCCCTCGCCGAAGCAGACCCTTCCTCCGGATCGGTGACGCTCACCATCACGGCGGTGGGGGACTGCACCTTCTGCGGCGAGGCGGGCTCCAAGTCCAACAAGCGCTTTTTGCAGTGTGTGGAGGAGAACGGCTACGACTACTTTTTCGCCAACGTGCGCGACCTGTTCCAGTCGGACGACCTGACCATCGTCAACCTGGAGGGGCCGCTGACCACGGTGGAGAAGCCGAGGGCCCATGGCTACGTGTTCAAGGCCGATCCGGAATGCGTGCAGATCCTTAAGGGCTCCGGCGTGGAGCTGTGCAACCTGGCCAACAACCACGCGATGGACTACGGCGCGGCGGGACTGAAGCAGACTGCGGAGGTGCTCGCGGCCAACGGCATCGGCTACTGCGGCTTCACCGAGGCCTGGCGCGCCGAGCTGAAGGGCGTGAAGGTCACGGCGCTGGGCTTTACCAAGTGGGACCACACCCCCGAGCAGGTGGTCGAGGCCATCGCCGCAGCCCGTCCGGACTGCGACCTGCTGATCGTGAACATGCACTGGGGCTGGGAGCGCCAGAACCAGCAGTGCCAGGAGCAGGTGGCGCTGGGCCGCGCGGCGGTGGACGCCGGGGCGGACCTGGTGATCGGCACCCATCCCCACGTGTACCAGGGCATCGAGAAGTACAAGGGCAAGTATATCGTGTACAGCCTGGGCAACTTCTGCTTCGCCGGCAACGCCAACCCCGACGACAAGCGCTGCCTGATCTTCCGGCAGCGCTTCAGCTTCAATCCCGGCATGGGCATCGCCCGGGCCAACATACTGGACGCGGGCATCGACGTCATCCCCGCCAGCATCTCGTCGGTGCCGGAGAAGAACGACTTCGTGCCCACCGTGCTGCCGGTGGAACAGGGCAAGGCCCTGCTGAAGGCGGTCGCCGAATGCTCCACCCACTTTACCCTGAACGATACCCTGTGGATGAAGGGAAACTGGCTGGAGGCGAACGGGCTGATCGGGGAGGAGAAATTCTGATTCATTGAGCTTTGCTCGATGAATCAGAATTTAGTGGCTGGCGGCTTCTCAAATTCGCCATGGAAAATATGTCATAGAAATATCATATTTTCACTTGATATTTTTTCACATTTGTATTATAATGTTCCAAAATAACAGATTAAGGCAGGAATACGGCCTTGGTTTGGCTTTGCCATGGGGTTGAGAGCGGTGCTTTTGCGCTCTTTGGCGGGCGATGGAGGAAAATATGGGCAAAAATATGACGACGAAAAAGAAAAAGGCAAAAGAGCTGCAGCGGCGCAAGACGATACGCGCGGGGGTGCTTTTGCTGCTGGTGGTGTTGGGCTTGGGCACGATGGTCGGCATGGCCATGTTCAACGCCAATGCCAGGCCCCAGCGGGATATGAAGTGGTATGTGCGCGACAGCGAGGTGCAGGTCGCGGCCCCGGCGACGGGGGAGGGCTATGCCGTGACGACCCAGCGGGAGGGCGCCAACGGCCCTGCGCTGGCGGTCAGAGAGGGCGATCCCACGCCCAGGCCCACGATCAAGCCCACCATGCGGCCGGCGCTGGTCACCGAGGCGCCCGCCGCGGATGCGGGTGAGGCCGGCGACGTCGATCCCGCCGAGGCGTTCGACGAGCTTTCCGGGATCGATCCCCAGATCGGCGACATCGAAACGGCGGAGGACTGGGCGGACAGCAACGGCACCGTGCGGCTGACGATCACGGCGGCGGGCGACTGCACCTTCGGCGGCGAGGAGGGCTCCAAGGGTCGCAGGCGCTTCATAGACCTGGCGAACACGGAGGGCTACGATTACTTCTTTGACGGCGTGCGACAGGTGTTCGAGGGCGACGACCTGACCATCGTGAACCTGGAGGGCCCGCTGACCACTGCGGTGAAGTCCAACAAGCACGGCTTCGTGTTCAAGGGCGACCCGGAATACGTGAACATACTCACCGGCTCCAGCGTGGAGTTGTGCAACCTGGCCAATAACCACACGATGGACTACGGCAAGAACGGCCTGAAGGACACCGTGAACGTGCTGGAGACCGCCAAGATCGGCTACTGTGGCTATTCCAAGACCTTCTCTACCACCATCAAGGGCGTGCGGGTGTGCGCGCTGGGCTTCACCTGGTGGGACAGCGACTATAAGCAGATTGGCCAGGCGATCCAGAACGCCCGGGCCAACTGCGACCTGCTGATCGTCAACATGCACTGGGGCATCGAGGGCAACACGATGCAGGACCACAAGCAGGTGGCCATGGGCCATGCCATCATCGACGCCGGGGCGGACCTGGTGATCGGCACCCATCCCCACGTGTACCAGGGCATCGAGAAGTACAAGGGCAAGTACATCGTGTACAGCCTGGGCAACTTCTGCTTCGCCGGCAACGCCAACCCCAACGACAAGCGCTGCCTGATCTTCCAGCAGACCTTCAGCTTCAACCCCGGCATGGGCATCGCCCAGGCCAACATCACCGATTCCGGCATCAACATCATCCCCTGCACGGTGTCCTCGGTGAAGTACCAAAACGACTTCCAGCCCACCATCATGGCGGCCAAGGAGGGCGGCGCGATGCTGAAGGCCATCGCCAGCCGATCCACCAACTTCTCGCTGACCAACGCCCTTTGGATGAAGGACAACTATGTGGTCACCGCCGGCCTTGCGAACAACGGCGAGGATGAAAAGGCCGAACAGCCCGCTGCCGCGCAGATCGGGGCGGAGGCCGAAGCGGGGGAGGCAGCCGGCGGCGAAGCGCAGCACGAAGGGACGCCGGAGGAAGAGACCGCGAGGAATATGGACACGCTCTAAAAACGAGCTTGCAATCGGCCGATCGGGTGGAAACGCTCCGCCCAGGTGTCGTCTGCTTTCTTATTCGGAATAATGAGCCAGTCAAGGGCATCCGACTCGCCGTCGAGTGCCCCTGACTGGCTCATGCTGTGAAACCGTATCATGACTTGATCGCAGGGTCAGGCTTGCCACCTCTCGATTGTGCAGGTGTATTTTCTTTGATCCGCTGACGCTTCCTTGTCGTAGTTGATGCCAACAAGCAGGCTAATTTGAGATATGAAACAAGGATATTCCGTCCAGCCTTCACGTATTTTAAGCGGTCGGGTGTGCCAACTATTTACCTTCTTACCCCTGTTCATCCCGGGGGAAAAGTGCTATAATAGCTCCATTATAACGACAATGCGCCGCCCTTTGCGCGGCAATGGGGGAGGAACCACCATGGAAAATGAAGTGAGAAAGCCCGCGAACTTTATCGAAGAGTTCATCGAGCAGGACCTGGCCAGCGGCCGGTTTGACCACGTTCAGACCCGCTTCCCGCCGGAGCCCAACGGTTACCTGCACATCGGCCACTGCAAGGCGCTGTGCGTGGATTTCGGCATTGCCGAAAAGTTTGGCGGCAAGTGCAACCTGCGCTTTGACGACACCAATCCCACCAAGGAGGAGACCGCCTTCGTCGAGGGCATCCAGCGGGACATCGAGTGGCTGGGCTACAAGTGGGACAAGCTCTACTTCGCCTCCGACTTCTTCGATCGCCTGTATGAGATCGCCAAGGACATGATCCGCCGGGGCGTGGCCTATGTGGACGACCAGAGCCCCGAGGAGATGCGGGCCAATCGCGGCACGCTGACCAAGCCCGGCGTGAACAGCCCCTACCGGGACCGTCCCGTGGCGGAGAACCTGGACCTGTTCGAGCGCATGAAGAACGGCGAATTCGAGGAGGGCAGCCGGGTGCTGCGGGCCAAGATCGACATGGCCAATCCCAACGTGCTGCTGCGCGACCCCACCATGTACCGCATCAACCGCCATACCCATCACCGCACCGGCGACAAGTGGTGCATCTATCCGATGTACGACTTCCAGCATCCCATCCAGGACGCCATCGAGGGCATCTCCCACTCGCTGTGCTCGCTGGAGTATGAGATCCACCGCCCGCTGTACGACTGGTTCGTGGCCAATGCCAACGTCACCGACCAGCCGCCCCGGCAGATCGAGTTCGCCCGCCTGAACATCGAGCGCACCGTGCTGTCGAAGCGGCACCTGCGCCGTTTGGTGGAGGAGCACGTGGTCTCCGGCTGGGACGATCCCCGCATGCCCACGCTGGTGGCCATGCGCCGCAGGGGCTATCCCGCCGCCGCCATCCACGACTTCATGGGCCGCGTGGGCGTGGCCAAGGCCGATTCCGTGGTGGAGGGCAACCTGCTGGACCACTGCGTCCGCGAGGCGCTGGCCGACACCGCCCCCAGGGCCATGGCCGTGATCAACCCGCTGAAGGTGGTGCTGACCAACTGGCCGGCGGACAAGACCGACATCCTGACCATCGAGAACCACCCCGACCACCCCGAGTTCGGCACCCGCCAGGTGACCTTTGGCCGGGAGCTGTACATCGAGCGCGAGGACTTCATGGAGGAGCCGGTAAAGAAGTTCTTCCGCCTGGCTCCCGGCAGGGAGGTCCGGCTGAAGGGCGCGTATATCGTCAAGTGCGAGGACTTCGTCAAGGACGAAAGCGGCGCGATCGTGGAGCTGCACTGCACCGTGGACCTGGACAGCCGCTCCGGCAGCGAGGGCGCGAACCGCAAGGTCAAGGGCACGCTGCACTGGGTCAACGCCGCCGACGCCGTGCCCGCCGAGTTCCGGCTGTACGAGCCCATACTGAAGGAGGACGACGACAACGCGGTCACCGTGGACGAGGACGGCAACACAGTGGAAGCCAGTGGCGACTTCATGGACAAGCTGAACCCCAACAGCCTGACCGTGGTGAAGGGCTTCTGCGAACCCTGGATCGCCGGCCACGACGTAGGCGCGACCTTCCAGTTCCTGCGCATGGGCTACTTCTGCAAGGATCCGGATTCCACCGACGCCCTGCCGGTGTTCAACCGCACCGTGCCGCTGAAGGACAGCTGGGCCAAGGAAGCAAAGAAGTGAAAAACAACAGATACGGGAAAGGACGCCGCAAGGCGTCCTTTCCCGTATCTGTGACGGATGGAGACGTTTCAAAGATTAAACTCGCTGTACAGCTGTCTGCGGTATTCCGGGTCGCTGGCGGCACGAACGGCGTCCTGTTCACGGCCAAGCGAAAGCAGATGCCCGAATAGCACTGCCAGCCGTGCCTCGCCCTTTTGTACGCCTTCGACAATGCCCTGCTCACGGCCTTCTACACGGCCTTCTTCGCGGCCTTCTTCGCGGCCTTTTTCGCGGCCTTCTTCGCGGCCTTTTTTGCGGCCTTGTTCCCAGCCCTGCTTGCGGCCCTGTTCGATCAATTCCTGTTCCCGAAGCATCATGATCATATACTCGTGCCTCCTCTCCTCACTGGATTTGACGTGGTTGACGGCGTCCTCCAGCTCCCGGCTGAAATCGCCGCTGACGGTGCCGCTGTCGAGATAGCGTATGACCTCCTGCAGTTCGTCGTTGACCGCGCCTGCTGTACCTTTGGTGTTGACGATGACCTTCACGGTCTCGTCCCCAAAGGGCAGCTCCGGTTCCTCGATGCAGCGGTTTTCGAAGCGATAGACGATCCGATCCCGCCCGTAGGGATCGTGATTGCAGATGAATATGATAAACGATTTGCGCAGCCTGGCGTAATCCGCGCCGGGGGAGAGCACGTTCATGTCGATGGCGGACTGGTAGTAGCGCATGCGCTTGGGCAGCGACCTGTGCCGGGTGGTCTGCACCTCGACGTTGTATATGACGCCGTTCTCGTCCTCGACGTACAGGTCCAGCCGAATCCCCTTTGCCTCGAAGCCGCTCTTTACCGTGCGCTGCGGCTCGATGTAGGTGACCTGTCGTATGCGCATGTTTAGTATGCTTTCGATCAATGGGCGGATCAGCTTCGGGTCCTGCATGACCGTGCCAAACATGTAGTCGTCCATCAACGTCAGGTCTTCCAGCCTGCGATAGGCCTCCATAAGCGCCGCCTCCCTTCCATTTCTATTTTATCACGTCCCACTGGTATAGGCAAGAAGAAAATGCAGGGGGATGAATGCGGGGGATGGATGTGCCTGCCGATGCTATTTATGAAGTAATTCAAATCAAAAATAATTCAAGATGCAATTATTCGTTCATATTATAAATTCAACTGAAGACCTTACTTTTTGTGAATTCCTTCCGGGATTCCTGTTAAATTTTGAAATTCAGTGGAAAAAAGGCCGGTGTGTGCCCCGAAATCGGGGCTGGTGGGTCTTGACAATCAGAAACCGTTATGATATAGTTTTATATTACGTTAGTATGGCCCAAAAGCCGCTTTCGCAGCCAAAATGCCGAAATCAACGGGGTTTTCGGGGAAGGGCGCCTTCGTTTCAACGCTGAAAATTCACATTGAAATTACGCTTTAACCGAAAAACAACAATGATGCTCGCGCAGGCGGGCTGCCGTCAGTGAGCGCGGCATGACGATGATGTAAGGGGTGATTAAGGGTATGGCATATCCGGTGCAGATGGGCAAACGCACGCGCATGTGCTTTGCGCGCATTGAAGAGGCGCTGGCAGTACCTGATCTGATCGAGGTTCAAAAGAAATCCTACAACAGCTTCCTGCAGGAAGGCCTTCGCGAGGTGCTGGCGGACGTTTCGCCGATCACCGACTACAGCGAGAGCCTGATTCTGGAGTTCACGGACTATTCGCTGGACGACAAGCCGAAGTATACCGTGGACAAGTGCAAGGAGCGCGACACCACCTATGCCGCGCCGCTGAAGGTGACGGTGCGCCTGACCAACCGGGACACCCACGAGATCAAGGAGTCCGAGGTCTTCATGGGCGATTTCCCGCTGATGACCGAGCACGGCACGTTCATCATCAACGGCGCCGAGCGCGTCATCGTATCCCAGCTGGTGCGCTCCCCCGGCGTGTATTTCTCCAAGGCCATCGACAAGACCGGCGCGAACCTGTTTTCCGCCCAGATGATCCCCAACCGCGGCGCGTGGATCGAGTATGAGACCGACGCCAACGGCGTGGTGTTCGCCCGCATCGACCGGGCGAGGAAGCTCCCCGTGACGGTGCTGCTGCGCGCCATGGGCGTGGAGAGCGACGAGGAGATCACCCGGCTGTTCGGCGAGGACGAGCGCGTGCGCAGCACCATCACCCGCGACGCGCCCTCCGTCAACGACAAGGGCGAGCTGCGCTACAAGTCCCGCAAGGACCAGGCGCTGATCGAGATCTACAACAAGCTGCGCCCCGGCGAGCCGCCGTCGGTGGAATCCGCCACGAACCTGATCAACTCCCTCTTCTTCGACCCCAAGCGCTATGACCTGGCCCACGTCGGCCGCTATAAATACAACAAGAAGCTGGCGCTGGCGCTGCGCATCTTCAACCAGATTCCCGTGGAGGACGTCGTGCACCCCTTCACCGGCGAGATCATCGCGCCCGCCGGCGAGGCCATCTCCCGGGAGGTCGCCGAGACCATCCAGAACGCGGGCGTGAACATGGTCCGCGTGCGCGTGGGCGAGGAAGAGTTCAACGTCATCGGCAACAACTTCGCCTTCATCAAGCCCTTCATGCAGGGCTACGACCCCGAGCTGCTCTCACAGTACGACGAGAGCGTCGCCCACTTCTCCGAGCGGGTGCACGTGCCCACGCTGGTGGCCCTGCTGGAGCGGGTGAAGGCCGACGGCGCGCCCCTGAACCAGGCGCTGAAGGAGGCCCAGAAGGACCTGATGCCCAAGCACGTGCTCGTGGACGACATCGTGGCCTCCGTGTCCTACCAGTTCGGCCTGTTCCATGGCCTGGGCGAGGTGGACGACATCGACCACCTGGGCAACCGCCGCCTGCGCAGCGTGGGCGAGCTGCTGCAAAACCAGATCCGCGTGGGCATGTCCCGCCTGGAGCGCGTGGTCAAGGAGCGCATGGCCATACAGGACATCGACAAGGTGCGCCCCCAGGACCTGATCAACATCCGGCCCGTGTCCGCCGCCATCAAGGAGTTCTTCGGCTCCTCCCAGCTGTCCCAGTTCATGGACCAGCCCAACCCGCTGGCCGAGCTGACCCACAAGCGCCGCCTGTCGGCCCTGGGCCCCGGCGGCCTGAACCGCGAGCGCGCTTCCTTTGCCGTGCGCGACGTGCACTACAGCCACTACAGCCGCATCTGCCCCATCGAGACCCCTGAAGGTCCGAACATCGGCCTGATCGGCTCGCTGGCCACCTACGCCCGCATCAACGAATACGGCTTCATCGAGGCCCCGTACCGCAAGATCGACAAGGCCACCGGCAGGGTGACCGAGCAGATCGACTACATGACCGCCGATGAAGAGGACAAATACATCATCGCCCAGGCCAACGAGCCGCTGGACGACGAGGGCCGCTTCGTCAACGAGCGCGTGACCGTGCGCCGCCGGGACGAGATCATCCAGGTGGAGGCCGCCCGCGTGGACTACGTGGACGTGTCCCCCCGCCAGCTGATCTCCGTGGCCACCGGCATGATCCCCTTCCTGGAGAACGACGACGCCAACCGCGCGCTGATGGGCTCCAACATGCAGAGGCAGGCCGTGCCGCTGCTCAAGCCCGAGGCCCCGCTGGTCGCCACCGGCATCGAATACAAGGCCGCCTGCGACTCCGGCGTGGTGCTGCTGGCCAAGGAGGCCGGCGTGGTCACCCGCGTGACCGCCGACGAGATCGTCATCCGCGGCGAGGACGGCCAGGATCACCCGTATAAGCTGCAGAAGTTCGCCCGATCCAACCAGGGCACCTGCATCAACCAGCATCCCATCGTGGCGGAGGGCGAGGTCGTCAAGGTCCGCCAGCCCATCGCCGACGGCCCCAGCACCGACCAGGGCGAGATCTCCCTGGGCCGCAATGCGCTGATCGGCTTCATGACCTGGGAGGGCTACAACTACGAGGACGCCGTGCTGCTGAGCGAGCGCCTCGTGAAGGAAGACATGTACACCTCGATCCACATCGAGGAATATGAATCCGAGGCCCGCGACACCAAGCTGGGCCCGGAGGAGATCACCCGGGACATCCCCGGCGTGGGCGAGGACGCCCTGCGCGACCTGGACGAGCGCGGCATCATCCGCATCGGCGCCGAGGTCCGGGCCAACGACATACTGGTGGGCAAGGTCACCCCGAAGGGCGAGACCGAGCTGACCGCCGAGGAGCGCCTGCTGCGCGCCATCTTCGGCGACAAGGCCCGCGAGGTCCGCGACACCTCGCTGCGCGTGCCCCACGGCGAATTCGGCATCATCGTTGACGTCAAGATTTTTACCCGCGAGAATCGCGACGAGCTCTCTCCCGGCGTCAACCAGATGGTGCGCGTGTACATCGCCCAGAAGCGCAAGATCCAGGTCGGCGACAAGATGGCCGGCCGCCACGGCAACAAGGGCGTCGTGTCCCGCGTGCTGCCCGAGGAGGATATGCCCTTCCTGGCAGACGGCACGCCGCTGGACATCTGCCTGAACCCCCTGGGCGTGCCCTCCCGTATGAACATCGGCCAGGTGCTCGAGGTCCATCTGGGCCTGGCCGCCAAGGCGCTGGGCTGGCATGTGGCCACCCCCGTGTTCGACGGCGCGCGCCAGGAGGACATCGACGAAATGCTGGACCAGGCCTCCCACGTGGAGGACGGCCCGCTGTACGACGAGCTGGGACGGCCCACGATCCAGTTCAGCAAGATCGGCATCAACCGCACCGGCAAGCTGTGGGTGTATGACGGCCGCACCGGCGACCGCTTCGACAACCCCGTCACCGTCGGCTATATGTACTACCTGAAGCTGCACCACCTGGTGGACGACAAGATCCACGCCCGCTCCACCGGCCCGTACAGCCTGGTGACCCAGCAGCCCCTGGGCGGCAAGGCCCAGTTCGGCGGCCAGCGCTTCGGCGAGATGGAGGTCTGGGCCCTGGAGGCCTATGGCGCAAGCCACGTGCTCCAGGAGATCCTGACCGTGAAGTCCGACGATACCATCGGCCGCGTCAAGACCTACGAGGCCATCGTGAAGGGCGAGAACATCCCCGATCCGGGCGTGCCCGAGTCCTTCAAGGTGCTGATCAAGGAGCTGCAATCCCTGGCGCTGGACATCAAGGTGCTCTCCGAGGACAAGCAGGAGATCGAGATCCGCGAGCTCGAGGACGACATCTACGCCACCGAGAGCGAGTTCAAGGACGAACTCGGCCCGGTGATTCCGCCGGAGGCCATGACCGAGGAGGAGGAGGCCGTGGTGGAGGACTTCGACTTCGACGACCTCGACCTCGGCTCAGACGACGACCTGTTGGATGATGATTTCTAATTACCGATTGTTAGCTGACTGAATTCAGGCTGGCAGAAAGCGAGGCAATAGGGAATAGGCAATAGGATACATGCCTGCCGCCACTTCCCTTGCCGAAGCCTTGCGTGGAGACAAAGGTGCCAAAGAGCGTTGTATATTTGTCGCCTTCCTCCTATTGCCTGATGCCTATTGCCTATTGCCTAAACAAGAAAGGAGAGAGCTCCTTGTTTGAACTGACGAATCTTGATTCCATACAGATCGGCCTGGCGTCGCCGGAGAAAATCCTCAAATGGTCCCACGGCGAGGTCACCAAGGCGGAAACCATCAACTATCGCACGCTGAAGCCGGAGCGTGACGGCCTGTTCTGCGAGCGCATCTTCGGGCCCACCAAGGACTGGGAGTGCAACTGCGGCAAGTACAAGCGCACCCGCTTCAAGGGCGTCATCTGCGACAAGTGCGGCGTCGAGGTCACCAAGGCCAAGGTGCGCCGCGAGCGCATGGGCCACATCAAGCTGGCCGCGCCCGTATCCCACATCTGGTATTTCAAGGGCATTCCCAGCCGCATCGGCACCCTGCTGAACATCAGCCCCAGGGCGCTGGAGCAGGTGCTGTACTTCGCCAGCTACATCGTGCTGGACCCCGGCGACAGCGCCGTCACGAAGCTGCAGCAGAACCAGCTGCTCTCCGAGACCGAATACCAGCAGAAGAAGCAGCAGGCCGAGGAGATGGGCGTGAAGTTCAGCCTGTTCAGGCGCGAGGACCCCACCATCGGCCCGGATGAGATCGTGCACGGCGAGCAGGGCGTGCTGGTGGGCATCGGCGCGGAGGCCGTGCAGCGGATGCTGCAGAACATCAACCTGGACGAACTGAACGACCAGCTGCGCAAGGAGCTGCAGGAGCTGTCCGAGAAGGAGACCAAGCGCAACACCGAGGGCCAGAAGCGCCAGCGCATCATCAAGCGCCTGGAGGTCGTGGAGGCCTTCCGCCAGAGCGGCAACAAGCCGGAGTGGATGATACTGGACGTTGTGCCGGTCATCCCGCCGGAGCTTCGCCCGATGGTGCAGCTGGACGGCGGCCGCTTTGCCACCGCCGACCTGAACGACCTGTACCGCCGCGTCATCAACCGCAACAACCGCCTCAAGCGGATGCTGGAGATGAACGCCCCCGACATCATCGTGCGCAACGAGAAGCGCATGCTGCAGGAGGCCGTGGACGCCCTGATCGACAACGGCCGCCGCGGACGCCCCGTCACCGGCGCGGGCGGACGGCAGCTGAAGAGCCTGTCCGACCTGCTGCGCGGCAAGCAGGGCCGCTTCCGCCAGAACCTTCTGGGCAAGCGCGTCGACTATTCCGGCCGTTCCGTTATCGTGGTCGGC
>JAFRJF010000078.1 GCA_017432405.1 Clostridia bacterium
GGGGCATCCCAGCGCGCCCTGGGCGAGGTAGATGGCGTATTCCAGCTTCTCGGCGTTGGACATGCTGCTGGAATAGCTGTTGGTGGTGGAGGCCAGTCCGTCGGGCACGGCGTTCAGGTAGGTGCTGCTGGAGCCGCCGGAGGAACCGCTGCTGTAGTCCGCAGCCTTGGCTCCGCTGGGCAGCTTCTTCGCGTCGAGGCTGTACAGGGCCTTCAGCGTCGCCGGGTCGGCGGTGCCGGTGGCGGTGATGCCGCTGGCGTTCTGGAACAGCTTCACGGCGGAGGCCGTGGTGGCGCTGTACTCGCCGGTCAGGCTGCCGGTCTTGGAGAGGTAGCCCAGGGCGTACAGGCGCGCCTGCACGCGGCTGACATAGTCGCTCTTGTCACCCTTCGCCAGGGTCTTGTACAGCAGCTCGCTCACCGGGGCATAGCCGCTGTAGACGATGCGCAGCATGTTCTGGTCGGCGATGCCGGTCTGGGTCATGCCGCAGGCGCTCTGGAAGCGCTTGATGGCCGAGATGGCCGCGGCGTTGTAGCTGGTGCTGGGTATGGAATCGTAGTAGCCGCCTGCCAGCAGTACCTTCACCAATGCCTCCAGCTCGAGTCCGTCGCTGGATATGGCCTCAAAGGGCGTCTTGCTGAGGGCCTTCAGCGTCACGAAGGCATAGACGCCGTTCTGGCTGATGCAGGCCCAGCTGCTGTTGTAGCCCACCACCTGCACCTCGCTGCCCAGCGCCAGCGCCACGTTTTCGGCGTCGGAATTGATGGAGGCGTAGGCCCTGGCGTCGGGCATCACCACGGTAGCCGTGATGTTGGCCGTCCTGAAGCCCGCGGGCACGCCCTCCTCCTGGGTGTCGATGGTCAGGCCGCTGGACTTGCAGAAGCCGTACTGGCCGTTGAGCTCGATGTAGGCCCAGCCGCCGTTGGTGTTGATCACGTTCACGACCTGGCCCTTCTTCAGACTGCCCAGCTTCGCGCCTTTGTCACTGGCGGTTCTGTAAACCGGCAGGCCCGAGGTTTTCACGGTGCCCCGCGTGGCGCTTTCCGGGATCTGGGCAGGGGTGGCGGTCGGCGCGGCCTGGCTGTCGGCCCGGGTAAGCCCTGAGATTTGGCAGTAGCCGTAGTGGCCGTTCAGCTCGATATAGGCCCATTCGCCGTTCCACTTCAGCACATTCACGCTCTGGCCCTGCTTCAGGGAGCCCAGCAGCGCGCTGTCGTCGCTGGGGGCCTTGTAGACCATCAATATCTCCGCGCTCACCACGCCGGCGACGCCGGACTGGCCCGTCGCAGCGGGGGAGGGGGACACGTAATCCTCGGCCACGCCCTCCTTCAGGCTGGCCAGCCGGCAGAAGCCGCGATTGCCGTTCAGCTGCACGTAGGCCCAGCCGTTGCTGCTGGTGGCCAGCACCGTCACCTGTATGCCGGGCTTCAGGGTGGCCTTGAGCTTCGCCTTCTCGCTGGCGGCGCGGTAGATCTTGGTGTTTTCAATGGTCACTGCGCTGTAGGTGCGCACCGTGATGCCGTTTTCTGTCGTAGGCGCGGGGGTTACCACTGTGCCCTGGGTGGGGGCGGCGGTCTGGGGGGTATCCACCGCGTCCTGCAAATAACCGGTCTTTATGTAGCCCGCCACGCCGTCCTTTTCCACGAAGGCCCAGTCGCCGCTGGTGGCGATCAGGTTGACCATCGTGCCCGCAGGCACCGTCACGCTGAGGCCTTCCGCGTCCGGGGTTTCGAAGATCGGGGCCGGGCCGGTGGTCACGGCCCTGGTGGCGATGTCCTCCACCCGCTTCATGTCCGATACCTTCGCGTATCCGATGCGGTTCAGATAGGATATTTTGGCGATGGTGTTGGAATAGCCCGTCACCCGCACCACGGCATTTTTTTGCAGGATGCCCAACATGTCGGTCATGGATACGTCTGAATAGACCGGCATCGTTTTGGATGTTACGATGGCCGAGAAGGCCTCCGCCATCGCGGGCACGGCGCTGCCTGCCATCAGCAGCAGCGCAGCCAGTGCCGCGGCGACCGCTCTTCTTATCTTTCTTTTGAATCCGTTCATCGCTCTCTCCTCACGATCCGGCGCTCCGCGCTTTTCGGCGCGCCATGTAATATATGCGCGTAAAACATGGGCATAGCTGTCGCCCGTGCATTATGGAATTCGACGCCTCCTGCCCATCTCCTGCCAAAATGAAATTCAAAAAAAATAGGTCTGAATTATGATTGCAATATGATCGCAATACTTTTGAAATAAATATCGTCCTGTTTGACATGGCCGGCGGGGTATGCTATATTGTATACAGTGATGAACCCGCCGATAGGAGGTTATTTCCATGGGATTGTTTGACACCCCGGAGGAGCTGGCCCGCAAGGCCAATCTGAAAAAACTCGAGGACAGGCGCGTTGCATTTGCCCAAAGGCTGGCCCAGCAGGGCTTCGCGCCGGAGAAGATGCTGTTCGCCCAGAACGACAACGGGGGCTTCACGGCCCTGTGCCGGAATGGCGGCAAGTACTGGCTGGTCATTTCACCGGGCTTCGGCACCGACGACGACTTTGTCCTGGAATCCTATGACGCGCTGGATTGGCGCGTGGAGGAGGTGCTGGTCAAGTCCGAGGGCATGGGCGGCATATTCGGCTTTGGCAAGAAGGGTGAAATGGGCAGCGAATATTTCATTCGCCGCCACGACGGCAGCGAAGCCCGCATGCCCTTTGTCAGCGGTCGCGGCAACTGGATGGAGGCGACCCTGTCGAAAAACCCGCTGATCAAGACCCAGCGCCGCCGGGGCGACGCCAACCTCGTGTGGGACATGAATCCCATCGACCGCACCCAGGTGGAGCGGGTGCTGGAAGTCGCGAAGCAATACTTTAAATAATGAGGAATTAGGAATGGATGGCGAACACGGTCATTCTTCCAATGAAAAAACATCGGGCTGGCCCGATGTTTTTCATTGGAAGGGTTCCTTGGCCGCGCGGTGCAGACGGATCTCGTCCACCACGGCATTGCCGCGGTGCGTGACCAGGTAGGCGGCCAGCTCGGCCACCTCCTCGGGCTGGATCATGCCCTCCGGGGAGAGGTCGGGGCGGGCGATGGCGATCATGTCGGTGTACACCCCGCCGGGGGAGATCATGTGCACCCGTATGCCCTCGCCGCAGACCTCCCTGGCCAGGGACTTGGTGAGCCCCAGCAGCGCGTGCTTCGAGGCCGCGTAGGCCGCCTGCTGCACGTAGCCCTGGTGGGCGGTCACCGAGCCGATGTTGATGATCGTGGGGCAATCCGATTGCCGCAGCAGCTTCAGCGACCGCTTGCACAGCACGAAAGGCGCCTTCACATTCAGTGCCATGATTTTGTCGAAGGCTTCGTCGCTGGTCTCTTCAAAGGGGCAGTTCAGCGCCATGCCGGCGTTGTTCACCAGCACGTCCAGGCCCTTGAAGTGCCCCTCCATGATGTGCATGATGTCGTCGATGCCCCGGGCGGTGGTGATGTCGGTGGGCAGCACCAGCATGTCCAGGGGACGGCCGGTCAGCGCCGCCGTGCGCATCAGCTTGTCAGCGCTGCGTCCCACCAGGGCCAGCTTCATGCCCTCCTCGGCCAGCCGCAGCGCGATGGCCCGGCCGATGCCGCTGCCCGCGCCGGTGATCAGCGCGCGCTTGCCGTTCAGGTCTACGGTCTTCAGCATGGTCATACCTCCCTCACGAAAGCCCCGGCTTGTCCAGGCAGGGCAGTACTTCAATATTCAGCGACCGCAGGAACGACAGTGCGGCGTCGTACAGGTCCAGGCGCTCCAGGTGCTCCGGCGCGTGGGCATCGAAGCCGATGATGGCCCTGACGGGGTACTGCGCGGCGATCTCCCAGAACCGGGGACAGGGATAGCCCAGCTTGTCCGATTCCTGCATGCGGGCATGGTACTGTATGCCCAGCAGGTTGTATTCCAGCGGCACGTCCAGCGCTGCGGCGGCTTCGCAGATGTCCCGGCTGGCGGCGGCGCAGTCGGCGTCGAAGGTGTCATAGACGTGGCAGAACAGGTCCGGATGGGCCACGTAGTCGAAGAGCCCCGTCCGCATGCCGTCGATGGTCCGCTGGGCGTAGCGCCGAACGTGGGCGGGCCGGGTGCAGCGGCCAAAGTAGAAGCCGCCGCCGTCGGAAAATACGGCGTGATCCCCCTCGTCCGTGGCGTCGTAGTGGTTGCCCATCAGCACATAGTCCAGGGACTGCGCCTTCAGGTCCCTCAGCCAGCCGAACCAGGCGGGGAAGGCCTCGCACTCCAGCCCCACGGGGATCTTGATCTGCCCGGCGTACTTCCGGCGCAGGGCGAGCACCGTGTCCAGGTAGCCGGGGAACTGGTCCCAGCGCATGCGCATGTCGCTGACGAAGCCGCTGGCGTAGGGCCAGGGGGTATGGTCCGAAAAGCCCAGCACCGAAAAACCGGCCCCGATGGCCCGGCGCACGTATTCCTCCTCATTCCCCTGGGCGTGCATGCACCGCCAGGTATGGGTGTGGTAGTTGACCAGCAAGCGCCCGCCGTCGAGTTCCATGTGTCCTCACCTCGCGCAATCCGTATATCTACATATAATTATATATGCTCCGGATAAACCTGTCGCCGGTGATGCTGTTATTTTTCGGAGAGGGAAACTCGAGTAATCTGAAACGGCCTTTCAATGTTAAATCCCTCCCCCGTTCGAACGCGGCTTGACATTCGAGGCGGAAATGCGGTATAATAAACCCTGCCGTGGAGGTGTATCGAAGTGGTCATAACGGCCCTGACTCGAAATCAGGTGACGGGCAACCGTCCGTGGGTTCGAATCCCACCGCCTCCGCCAAAAAGTCAGTCCCCCTTGTGGGGACTGATCTTTTTGGTAGAGACGAAGGGATATACGAATCTGCTTGACAAAGTCAATGGGTTCGGCGAAGCCGCGGCGCGAAGCGACGCCATACATATGACAGAGGTATCGACAGTAACGGCGTATCTGAGAAAAATCTTCAAATCCCTTGTCTCCTTGTTCTGCTCAAGCTATAATATATCTATAATGTTTGAAGGCGGTGCCGATATGGATAATGTTCAGCAGAGAAATGCAGTTAAGCAGTTTGTCAAGGACTGGACCGGGCGCGGCGATGAGAAACAGGATGCTCAGAACTTCTGGCGGCAGCTGCTACAGAAGGTATTTGGCGTCGAAGACCCGGAAAAGGCCATGTCCTTCGAATATAAGGTCAAAAACGACCAGACTGGAACCACCATCTTTATCGACGGCTATATTCACGCGACCAGCGTCCTGATCGAGCAAAAGAGCCTGGATATCGACCTCAAAAAGGGCTATAAGCAGAGCGACGGGAGCCTCCTTTCGCCCTTCCAGCAGGCCCGTCGCTATGCAGGGCTGCTGCCCCACAACATGAACCCCCGCTGGATCGTGGTTTCCAACTTCCAGGAATTCCATATCCATAACATGAACCAGCCCAATGCCGAGCCCGAGATCGTCAAGCTGGCTGATCTGGAGAAGGAATACCATCGCCTGGGCTTCCTCGTCGATACCGGCAATGAGAATCTCAAAAAGGAAATGGAGATTTCCATCAAGGCTGGCGAACTGGTCGGGAGGCTTTATGACGCTTTCTATAAGCAATATAAGGACCCGGAGAGCGAACGGGCGCAGAAGAGCCTGAACGCCCTTTGCGTCCGCCTGGTATTTTGCCTCTATGCCGAGGATGCCGGGATATTCGGCAGGCGCCTGATGTTCCATGATTACATGAAGCATCGTGGTCAGAAGAATGCCCGCCGCGCCCTGATTGATCTGTTTAAGGTTCTCGATCAGGCCGAGGATGATCGAGACCCCTATCTAAAGGAGGATGACCCCGAGCTGGCAGCATTCCCCTATGTGAACGGCGGCTTGTTCTCTGATGAGAACATCGAGATCCCGGCGCTGAACGAGGAAATCTTCGATCTTCTGCTGGCCAAAGCGTCCGAGGACTTCGATTGGAGCGAAATCAGCCCTACCATCTTCGGCGCTGTGTTCGAGTCGACCTTGAACCCGGAAACCCGCCGCAAGGGCGGCATGCACTATACCTCTATCGAGAACATTCATAAGGTCATTGATCCGCTGTTCCTCGACGCCCTCAAAGCCGAGTTCGAGGGAATCAAGGCCATCGGCGTTGACCATACCCGGAAGCAGCAACTGAACGCGTTCCAGGACAAGCTGGCTTCGCTTACTTTCCTCGATCCCGCCGCTGGTTCGGGCAACTTCCTGACCGAGACTTACCTATGCCTGCGTCGGCTGGAGAATGAAGTTATCTCCGAGCTGTCCGGCGGTCAGATCATGCTCGGCCTGGTTCACAACCCTATCAAGGTCTCCATTACCCAATTCTATGGCATCGAGATCAACGACTTTGCCGTTACCGTAGCGAAGACGGCGCTTTGGATTGCGGAGAGCCAGATGATGAAGGAAACCGAGGACATCGTCCACATGACCCTCGACTTCCTTCCCCTGACCACCAACGCGACGGTTATTGAGGGCAACGCCTTGCGGCTGGATTGGAACGAGATCGTTCCGAAGGAGAAGCTGAATTATATCATGGGCAATCCGCCGTTTGTGGGCGGCATGTATATGTCTCCCGATCAGAAAGCTGATATAACGGAAGTTATGACCGGTTTCAAAGCAGTCGGAGAACTTGATTATGTTGCCGGATGGTATAAAAAAGCATCTGAACTTATGAAAGGGACGATGATCCGAGCTGCCTTTGTATCGACAAACTCGATCTGCCAAGGCCAGCAAGCAACCACTCTTTGGGGCAATTTCCTCAATTCGGGGTTGGTAATCAACTTTGCCCACCAGACGTTTATTTGGGATAGCGAAGCTTCCATCAAGGCACATGTTCATTGCATCATCGTTGGCTTCTCATATCACAAAACTGAACGAAGCTTCCTTTTTGACTCACGAGGACAGAAAAAGGTCGTTTCGAATATCAATCAGTACCTGACTGATGGTCCCTCGGCATTAATTGAAAGTCGCTCCACTCCGCTTTGTGATGTTCCGCCAATCAGGTTCGGAAGCATGCCTCGAGACGGCGGTGGTTTTATTCTGAGCGAAGAAGAAAGAGATGAATTACTAAAGAAAGAACCGCTTGCAGAAAAATGGGTGAGACTTTACCTTGGGGCCGAAGAGTTCCTAAAGAACAAGAAGCGTTACTGTTTATGGCTTCTTGGTGCTAACCCTGCGGATATTGCCAAATGCCCAACTGTCAAGGAAAGAATAGAAAAAGTAAGGGCTGTGCGTTTAGCGAGCAAGGCAGCAGGTACGAGAAAATTTGCGGACACTCCGACCTTGTTCTGCCAAATTGCTCAGCCAACAGAGGGCAGTTATATTGCTGTTCCCAAAACATCATCTGAACGTCGTAAGTATATCCCATTAGGATTTCTTAATAGTGATGTAATTGCAAGTGATCTTCTATTCCTGATCCCTGATGCATCGCTGTATCATCTTGGGGTTTTAGAATCGAATGTCCATATGGCATGGATGCGTACAGTATGCGGACGACTTAAGAGCGATTATCGCTACTCCAAAGATATAGTTTATAACAATTTCCCTTGGCCTTATCCGACCGAAGCACAACGTAGCAAAATCGAGAAAACGGCTCGAGGGATATTAGATGCACGCAAACTGTATCTTGAGGCCAGTCTTGCGAATCTTTACGATGAAGTGTTAATGCCACCGGAGCTGCGCACGGCCCACCAGCGCAACGACCGCGCCGTCATGGAAGCCTATGGCATGAGCATTAAGGAAACGACGGAAAGCTCATGCGTCGCAGAATTGATGCGGCTCTACCAGGAAATGACCAAGGGATAATAAGCCTGTTTCCCCCCAAATTGTCTGTACCCGGTCTGCGTAGCCGCTTGCAAGGCGACCACGTTGACCGGGTATCAGTGAGAAAGGGGATATGTAGAACAGCCCTGCTTGAGCTGACGATATTATTCTACAAGGGGATTATGAACCGGCAATAAACGGATCGCGACTTTTTGCGATCTTTCCGGGCAACGCAGCGGACTCGATGGCTCGCCCGTAGCCCTATCGCACCTGCCCGTCTCCCCGGACGATGTACTTGTAGGTGGTCAGCTCCTCCAGGCCCATGGGGCCTCGGGCGTGGAGCTTTTGGGTGGAGATGCCCATCTCGCAGCCCAGGCCGAACTCGCCGCCGTCGGTGAAGCGGGTGGAGCAGTTCAGGTAGACCGCGGCGCTGTCGACGCCCCTTGAGAAGGCGTCCAGCACGGCGGGATCGCGGGAAACGACGGCTTCGCTGTGGCCGGTGGAATGCTTCGCGATGTGGGCGATGGCCTCCCCGGCGCTGCCCACGACGCCCACGGCCAGTATGTAGTCCAGGAATTCGGTGTCGAAGTCCTTTTCCCCGGCGGCCTTGCCGGGGATGACGGCTGCGGCCTCGGGGTCCAGGCGCAGCTCGACGGGGTTAAGGCCCCTCGCCTTTCGGTCGTCCACCAGCCGTTTTTTCAGCTTCGGCAGGAATTCGGCGGCGATATCCCGGTGCACCAGCAGCACCTCCTCGGCGTTGCACACCGATGGGCGGCTGGTCTTGGCGTTTTCGATGATGTCCAGCGCCATGGCCTGGTCGGCGGCTGAATCCACGTAGACGTGGCAGATGCCGGTGCCGGTCTGGATGCAGGGCACCTTGGCGTTTTCGGTGACGGCCTTGATCAAACCCGCTCCGCCCCGGGGGATCAGCAGGTCCACCAGGCCCACGGCCGTCATCAGGTCGGTTGCGCTCTGGCGGGTGGTGTCCTGCACCAGCTGCACGAGCTGAGCGGGCAGGCCGACGCGCGCCAGGCCGGATTGCAGGGCTTCGACGATGGCGTCCGCAGAATTGAAGGCCTCCTTGCCTCCCCTCAGCACGCAGGCGCTGCCGGCCTTCAGGGCCAGCGCCGCCGCGTCGCTGGTGACGTTGGGCCGGCTCTCGTAGATGATGGCGATTACGCCCATGGCCACCCGGGTGCGCTCGATCACCAGGCCGTTGGAGCGCTTCACGCGGCTCATCACCGCGCCGACGGGGTCGGGCAGCGCAGCAACCTCGCGGATGCCGTCGGCCATGGCCCTGATGCGGTCCTCGGTCAGGCGAAGCCGGTCCAGCATGACCTCGCTGATGTGGCCCCGGGCGGCGGTCATGTCCAGCAGGTTCGCGGCCAGTATGTCGCCGGTATTTTCCAGCAGCACGTCCGCCATGGCGTTCAGCGCGGCGTTTTTCCTGTCGGTATCGGCGGTCTGCAGCGCAGGCCACGCAGCGCGGGCGGCGCGAAGGATTTCGTTGGTGGTCATGGGATATGCCTCCTATATTTTCAGCTTCCTTAGCCACTTGTAAAAGTCGAGAAAGCCCGCAAATACAAGTGATTTTGATACATTTATCAACTGATTTTTCTCCACTTTTGCTGTATAATATCAGTACACCACTACTTCAACCGTACAACAAAAGGGAGAAAAACCATGCGA
>JAFRJF010000079.1 GCA_017432405.1 Clostridia bacterium
CGGTGACCTTGAAGTAGTGGCGGATGGTGACATCCTCACGCAGGAGGAGGCTGGTGCCGATGAAGTTCAGGCCGCTGCCATCCTTCACGTTTACCGTGGGCGCATAGCCGCTGACAGACTCCAGCGTTACAGCGCTGAGGTCGGCCAGGACTTCGGCGCGGTTCTCCACATCCACCTTGAAATACTGCTGTGCAAGGCTGCCAAGATCGGACAGGGCGTTGACCAGCTTGATGAGCTTTTCATTGCCGGTGCCGCGGGCCGCTTCGATGTACTGCTGGGCAGCATAGCGGTAGCCCTCTGCGGTATAGTCGGTCCCCTCCCGATCGGTGAGTGCAACGGCCTCGTCCGCGCCGCTGAAGACGCGGAGCAGGTGCTGCTCGGTGAGCTCGGGCATCTTCACGAAGATGGTGAAGGTGTAATAGGTCTTGCCGGAGATAGAACTGGTGGGCGCAGAGCTGACGGGGAACTTCACGCCGTCGATGCTGATATAGGCATTGCTGTCTTCCAGAACCGTCTCAGGCAGCTCCAGATAGAAGCGGATGCCGATCTGGCTCTGCAGCAGCAGGGTGCGGCCATAGACCACAGCGGCGTCCGCGGCAGGCGTGCAGACGATATCCGCACGGTCGCGCACGCGGATGCGCGGGAAGTAATTGCTGTCCTTCCAGGTGTCGTCATAGGAGCTGAGACCGGTGGCCTCGATCCGGCAGCCGACAGCCAGGTCCATCACATCCACGGCGGTGGTGATGTAGCCGTCGATGAACACGCGGGCGATATTGCCGGCGGCGTCCTTGACCAGGATAGTCTGGATCAGGCCGTTCTCAGTCTCAAAGCTCTCCACGGTGCCCTTCAGGGTGACCAGGGAGCCCAGCACGCTCAGATCGTTAATCTGGGCGGCGGTGACTTCGATGGGCTGGACAGGCTCGCCTTCACCGATGACCTCGATGCTCATGACCTGCAGCTCCATCTCAGCCTGGTAGAAGTCGGTGTAGCCCGTGATGCGGACCCGATCGCCGATCTTGTAGTTGCCGGAGACGGGGAAGCAGCAGATGCCGGCGGTCTCGTCCTGGACATAGATGCAGTCGAAGAAGGCGGTGTCCTTGTCATAGCCGGAGGCGTTGGAGGTCACGGTTCCCTCGATGGTGTAGACCAGGCCGATCTCGGTCTGCTTCTGGACCTCGGCAATGGGCGTCACGGTGATCTCGTTGAAGCCCTTCACCAGGTTCTCGCAGATCTTGTAGTTGGCGTAGTTCTTCTGCATGTCCGCGTCGGAGGAGCCGCTGGAAGCAGCAGCCTGGACCTCAAAGTTGGACATGAAGGCAGCGCCCGCAACGATGATCAGGCCCTTGTCCGTCAGCTGCTCGCTGGCCATTAGGACCACGCGCTGGCCGTCGCCGTAGGGATAGATCTGTTCATTCAGGCCGTCTCCGTCGCAGTCCTTGGTGTAAGTGCTGCTGTGACCGTAGACGATAGGCGTCACAGTGGCGGGAACGCCCTCGCCCTCAAAGAACACGGAGCAGCCGCCGTAGTTGGAGTAGACCTCGGAATAGTTGCGGTCGTTGCGATGCTCGGGATCCACGATGACGTCCTGCATGAGGTAGCTGTCAAAGTTGAAGGCGTCCAAATACAGGCGCTGGGACTGACCGCCGTTGAGCACATCGTCCACAGCCTCGTCATCGCCCAGGCGGATGCTGGAGCCCAGCGCGGCCAGCAGTTCGTTCTGGGTCTGGGCCATGTGCTTGACCTCGGGATTGCCGGTGATGACAGGGAAGTTCTCGTAGTTGTCGGCCCAGCCGCAGACGATCACCTGGCCGCCGGCCTGGTTGAAAGCGGTAATGGCGGCGATCTCCTCGGCGGAGTAGGTCCTCGGGTCAGACTGGGCGGCAGCCAGACGGCGGGAGGGCGCGGTGAAGATGATGGCCACATACTTCTCGTTGGAGCAAGCGGCGATCAGTTCCTCGGAGGTCTTCAGCTCCACGGTGCGGACGCCGTAGCCCGCGGCCAGGGCGCCGAAGTTGCCCATGCTGTCCTTGTAGTTGCCGGCCACATACTCGTTGTAGTGGGAGGCGTCGATGCCGATGTAGACCAGCTTGTCGGCGTCCTTCACCTGCAGCTCGATGTCCTTGGTGAAGGTGTACTCCTCGCCGTCTATTTCCACGATCGCCGTCACGGTGATGGTCATGATCTTGGCAACAGCGGGCGTGTACTTGAAGTCCACGGTGGCAGTGGAGCTGGCGGGAATGCTGTGCTGCTCAGAATCGGTGCCGATGACCTCGCTGCCGTTGACGGTGTAGACGATGGACTTGACCGTCGCGGCGGTGGCTTCGCTGTTGTAGAAGGTGGTGCTCAGGGTGAATTCCTCACCGGTGACCGGCGTGGAGGTGCCGCATTCCACAGCGGAGATGCCCAGCTTCAGGCTCTCGCCCACCCACACAGGCGCCGTGACCGCCAGGTCGCCGTCGGCCTGGGTGACGCGGACGAAGTAGTAATTGTAGGCGGGATCCAGGGTGACCTCCAGGAGGCCGGTCTTGATCTCGTTGGGATCATCCCAGGTGTAGGCCACCTTGCCGGAGTTGGCGACCAGCTCCACCTTGGTGATGGAGTCGCTGTCGTCCGGATCGTAGACGGAGACGGAGAAGGCCAGTTCCTCGGGGATCTCGCTGAAGATGGTGCCCAGAGGCTCGTCGTTCACCGTGTACTGGATCTCCAGGTTCTTGTCCTCGGTGGCGTAGATGCGGTAGAGCTTGATGGCGTCGTAAATGCCCTGCTCGCTGAAGTTATCTGTGAGGATAACGTCGCGGGCGTCGTTGGCGTTGCCCCAGCGGCCCTTGTGGTTGTCCTGGTTGTTGGTGGGGCCGACGTGCCAGCCCTTGTCCAGGGCCATGATGTACTGCTCGTAGCTGGGATAGTAGCCGCCGGCGCCGATCTGGCCTTCGCCGTTGCCGACCTCGACCAGATAGATGCGGCTGTCGGTGACAGCATCCCAGTAGGAGAAGTCCGTGAAGTTGCCGAAAGTCTTGCCCGGGTGGTTGAACTGGCTCAGCGCGCCGGAGAGCGCCTCGTTGCCCAGCAGGGCGTAGTAGGCCTTCATGCCGGCGTCGTTGGTCTTGTTGTTCAGGGTGGTGTTGTTGCGGGAGACAAGACCGGGGCTGTTGAAGGTATTGATGTGGCCGGGGCCGCCGGACCAGGTCATCTCAAAGCCGGCGATGGCAACGAGGGCGCCCTGGGAAGCGTTGAAGTTCGCAACGGTCTGCTTGTAGGTATCCCAGGTGACTCTGCTGGCGTCGGTCATCTTGCTCACGTCATAGAGCGATTCCTCGGGGTTGGCGGCAGAGGTGGAGTCAAAGTAGTTGGAGTGGTCGGTGAAGGCCACGAACTGGATGTTGCCGCTCTCGGGGATCTTGGAGATGTAGTCCAGGGCGGCATCCAGGGTGCCGGAGCCGTCGGAATAGGTGGTGTGGGAGTGCAGCTGGCCGAAGAAGAGCTGGAGCTGGGCCTCGCCCACAAAGAAGCTCCACATCTTCTCCACGGTCTTGCCGTCAGCGCGCACCGCGGTGATGATGACGGTGTAGCGTCCGTCGGCCATGTCCTCGGCCGCCTGGTAGCGCAGGACGCCGTCGGCGTAAACCGCATCAACGGGCTCGTCGTTCACGGTCATGGTGAAGACGGCGTTGGCACCCACGTTGCCGATCTCGGCGGAAATGACGGGACGCTTGTCCTCCAGGGTCTGGGCATTGGGAGCGGGCGTCAGCTTGCCGATGTAGGGTTCGTCCGCCACAGTGACGGTCTTGATGCCGGCGTAAGAGAGATCATAGCTGTTCTTCACGCTCACGGTGACAGTGAAGGATTTGATGATGCCGGAAGCGTCCAGCACCGCGGCGGGCAGGGTGAAGGAGCCGGTCTTGTCCGCAAAGCTCATCTCCTGCACCTGCTCGGTCACATCGCCGATGGTGTAGGTGACGGAGATATCGGTGATCTCGGGGGCAAGATCGTCCAGCGTGAACTTGACCTCATAGTCCTGACCCACATAGCGGGTGTCCTCGCAGTCGAAGTTCACGGCGGGGACCTGGGCCACGCCGTTCACCACAGCGGTGCCTTCCGCCACGGGATAGAAGTTGAAGCGGAAGATGGCAGCGTCGGAGCTCTTGAAGGTCCAGCCGGAGAAGGAGCCGGAGAAGAACTCGATGCAGATGGGGTTCCCGTTATACTTGGCGGTGCGGTTGTAGATCAGGAAGCCGTCGCCGTTCTTGGTGAGATACCACTTGGTGTAGCCGTCCTGGGCATCCTGGAGGAAGAGGTCCTCCGCGTCGCTGGTGGCAAGGTACTTGCCGCCGGTCTCGAAGGTATAGTCCTCCCCTTCTCTGGTCACGGTGAAGACCAGAGCGCCGTTGGAAACGACAGCCGCGTCATTTTCCACCGTGGCGGGGGCCAGCTGGAAGCTGTTGCCCATGTCATTGGGCAGGCCCAGTACGCCCTCGGCAGCGGCGCAGTAGATCACCACCTGCCGGCCGTCGGCGGGCTCGCCTTCGCCGGGCTGGTCGGCGGGGATCTCATCCACCAGATAGAACTGCTGGATAAAGAGCTCGCCTTCGTTGTCCTTGTAATAGCAGCTCCAGTAATTTCTGTCGGCATACCACTCCATCCGGTTGCCGGAGCGGCCGGTGTTGGTGATGTAGAAGCCGCCCTCGGTGCCGTCGACAGGCGTCACGGACCAGTTGGGGTAATCCTTATCAAAGGACATGCTGGAATAGCTTGTGGCCATGGAAAGCTTCTTTCCATCGGCCGTGGAGAAGGTATAGGTGCCGTCCGCGTTGACGCCGACGGTCCAGACTTCGCTGGCAGCAAAGCCGGTGAGCTTTCCGTCCTTCACTGCCACGTCCACGCCGGAGTTGTAGTTGCCGGAGTAGACCTGGCTCAGGGCCTTGTTGTGGGC
>JAFRJF010000080.1 GCA_017432405.1 Clostridia bacterium
CACCGCCCGTGTGGTGCTCGAACCATGGGCGACAGACCCGAAGAAAATGCCAGATCATGTGAGAGAGGATCTGGCCAGGACGTTTCTCAGAAGCATGGAGGAGGAGATGAGACGTGACCCAGGGGCGAAGGCGCGGTGGGACGAGCTGGGGGAGGAGGTGCTGAAGAGGGTGAAGAAGGAGGAGTAGTTCATTCTCAGTTCATCTTAGCTTGCTATCATAACTCCACCAGCCAAGTAGCACTGGTGGTTCCCCCTCCGAGCAGCATTTCCTCCCTTTTGAATTCGCTGCGCGGAGGGGACGTTTTATGCCCATTTTTCAGTGGACACCGCTGTCCAGGGCTGTTATAATAGATTTATACTCAGTCAGTGCATGGATATGAGGAGGCCTACACAATGCGCACCCGACATTCGCCTCCGACGCCGATTTCAACGCCTATGTTGATACATTGCGTAGTCACGCTCTGAGAACGGCAGAGGTCGATGTGAGACCCGGTGACGCGCTACTGACGCTGACCACCTGTCTGGACGACGACCGACTGGTGATTGTCGCCCGTAAGCTCCGCGCAAATGAGACCGACCACTAAAGAAAGAAGGGGGATTCCGTGAAGAGAGTATCTATCGTTGTTTTGGCCGTTTGGACGATCCTCGTCCTTTTACTCAGCCCCGCCCTTGCGTCTGAGGAAAGAGCAACCGTCGAGGCAAACTGGACCACGCAGATCACCGCGCGCTTCGCCACGGTGGAGGAGGGGCAACAGCGCATGCGCGACCGCACGCTGTTCCACGACCAGATCACCGAGAGCATGCTACCCTTCTTCCTCCAGGCAAAGGGCGGGACGCTGGAGGAGTATATCGAGTATTCCGAGGCGCAGGTGATGGAATTCACTCCGGAAGAGGAGCAGCGGGTGATCGACGCGCTGAACTGGCTGAGGGAAGTGCTGGAGGCGCACGGCCTGAGTCTGCCCGATCCGGGAGAGATCACATTTGTCAAGACCACGGGTCAGGAGGCGGTCGGCTCCGCCGGCTATACCAGCGGAGGCACCGTATTCCTGGCGTGGTTCACCTTTGAGCCGGAGTACTATACGGATGAAATGTTCCGGGAGCTCGTCTTTCATGAGCTGTCCCACTGCCTGTCCAGGCTCTTCCCGGAATACCGCCGGGCGCTGTATTCCCTGATCCACTTCACGGTGCTGGATCAGGACATCGAAATACCGGGGGAGATCCTGGAGCAGATCATCGCCAATCCGGACGTGGAGCACCACGACAGCTACGCGACCTTCACCATTGACGGGGAAAAGAAGGATTGCTATCTCGTATTCCTGACGGACAGCGTGTTCGAGAAGGCCGGAGACGACTTCTTCTCCGGTATGTATTCCGGGATCGTGCCGCTGGACGGCTCCAGGGTCTACCGAGTGGAGGAGGTTGAGGACTTCTGGGAGGTCGTCGGCGAGAACACGGATTATGTGGAGGACCCCGAGGAAGCGATGGCGACGAACTTCGCCTACGCCATCACGCATCTGGATGAAGGATACGACGGCTTCAAGAGCCCCGAGATCCTTGAAGGGATCATCGACTATCTGAAGGCAGGAACCGAAGCAAGCAAAGCGGCTTGAACCGCGTTAGAAGAAAGGAGCATACAATCATGAAGTACTGCGTGGTGGGCAACGAGGGCCTGATCCGCGCCGACGCCGACTGCTTCGACGAGGTCGTCTCTTGGCGAAGCGGCATGGAAGAGGGTGTCGAGGAATGAGGTTTTAATTGAATTGTAGCCCTCTACCTCCCCCGCGGGAGGACTGTCAGACGAGGCCGCAGATCAAGCGAGGCGTCTAAGCTGACTGAGAGGGCACCGCCCACAAAAAACTCGACAAAACAGGAATAAACCATCGACAGTATAATGCGGCGCGAACGCGCGCCGATAAGAAGGAGGATAACCCTATGATGAAGAAACTCACCGCTCTGCTGCTCTGCGCCCTGCTGGCCCTGGCACCTGCCCTGGCCGAGGGCGGCGCGATCCTGGACGGGCGCTGGCTCTGCGCCGACGTCCAGGGGAACGTGACCGAGGACACCCCCGCCGAGCTCAAGGACGACTTCGGCCTGTTTGTCAACAAGGATTGGATTTTGCAGGCGGAGATTCCCGCCGGAGAATCCAAGGCGGGCTCAATGGAGGACGTCATGCGTACGCTGAAGGACCGGCAGATCGCCCTGCTGAAGGACGACAGCCTCACCGGGCACGACGCCGAGCTGGTGCGCAAGCTGTACGCGCTGGTGTCGGACTGGGACTACCGCGACGCCCAGGGCGTGGAACCCGCCATGCCTGTCGTCGAGGCGCTGAAGGGCATCGACAGCCTAGAGGCCCTCACCGAATACCTGTATGATCGAAACAACCTCAAGCGATTCTATCCGCTGACCATGAGCGTCGGCGCGGACTTTACCGACCCGGATATCTACATCACGCAGATCGGCACGCCCAAGCTGCTGCTACAGGATTCGGCGGAATACAGCGAGCGGACCCAGGCTGGCGATCTGTACTATGCACTGTACCAGCAGGTTATCGCCTATGTACTCCAGCGGCTGGGCTACAGTGAGGACGAGGCCGCGCAGGTGATTGAGAACGCCTTCGCCTTTGAGGCGCTGATGGCGGCGCACATCAAGCCCACGGCGACCCACTACCAGGCGGACTACTTCACGAGCCTGCTCAACTACTACAGCCCCGAGGAGCTTGAGGCGCTCGCGGGCGACTTCCCGATCCTGGACATGCTCCAGGCCTATGGGCTGAAGGTCGGCCAGCGCTTCTTGGTCACGGAGCCGGATTACATCGCCGCGCTGCCGGAGTTCTACACAGAGGAAAACGTGACCTTGATGCGAGACTGGATGACTCTGAGGGCCGCTCTCACCATGAACAATATGCTGGATCAGGAAACCAACCAACAGGCGGACGCCATTTCGAACGCCGTCATGGGCGTGACCGGCGAGACCAGCGACGACGACAACGCGCTGAGCACTGTGCTGAACCTGCTGCCCGTGCCGATGGACAACCTGTATATCCAGGCCTACTGCACCGAACAGCAGCGCCAGGACATGCTGGACATCATCGCGGACGTCGTGGCCTACTATCGAACGATGCTGGAATCGGTGGACTGGCTCAGCGACGAGACCCGCGAGAAGGCCATCGAAAAGCTGGACAACCTGCGCATCCGCGCGGTGTACCCGGACACGCTGGGCGACTGGTCCGATCTGGATTTTGCCGGGATTGAGGACGGCGGAAGCTTGCTGGCCGCAAATGCCGCGGTCGAGAATTACCTGATTGCGCTCCAGTCAGAGAAGGTCGATACCGCCGTGGACAAGGACAAGTGGGATCAAATGACGATGCAGACCGCGCAGGTCAACGCCTTCTACAACCCCCAGGACAACTCCATCAACATCCTGGCGGGCATCCTCAGCGGCGAGGTCTACAACGAGGACATGAGCTACGAGCAGAAGCTGGGCGGCATCGGCACGGTCATCGGCCACGAGATCAGCCACGCCTTTGACACCAACGGCTCCCAGTTTGACAAGGACGGCGCGATTTCCAACTGGTGGACGGAGGAGGACTACGCGGCCTTCCAGGCGCGGGCGGCCAAGCTGGCGGCCTGGTACGACGGCTTCATTCCGTGGGAGGGCGCGAGCTACTCCGGCCAGCAGGTGCAGACCGAGGCCATCGCGGACATGGGCAGCGTGAAGTGCCTGCTCGCCATCGCCGCGCAGCAGGAGGACTTCGACTACGACGCCTTCTTCCGGCAGTACGCCACCGTCTGGCGCATGCAGGCGCTGCCTGCCTATCTCGTCACACTCGTCGCGCGAGACACTCACCCGATGCGCTACCTGCGCATCAACGCAACGCTGGCGCAGTTCGACGAGTTCGTCGACTTCTACGGCATCCAGCCCGGCGACGGCATGTACGTCGCCCCGGAGGATCGGGTGGCTGTGTGGTAATACGAACAATGGCGGCGGCGCTAACCAGCGCCGCCGTGATAATACACGTTAGGAAAGTGAATGTGTTTTGAAGAGTTGGTTGACTGTCTGAAGCAGAAATGAGATAATCTATTTTGGCTTTGC
>JAFRJF010000081.1 GCA_017432405.1 Clostridia bacterium
ATTCATTGCGACGGGCCTCCCAGAATATAACTCTCCACAATCCATTTTACCATAGATTTACCGAGTCGGCAACCAGTATTTTTCCCGCGCCACATGCACTAATACCCCCTTCAAACCTTGTCTACTACGCCTGTTGCTATCCGTGCCAACTGATGGTAATATGTGCTGTGCGCCACCAGCGCACTCATATCATTTTTAAAGGGCAAGGTAGCCACTATGCGTGAAGACAATATGCCATCACCATTTTCATGACCTCTTGTCTTTGCTGTATTATTGAGCCAATTGTTGCACGCTGCGTGTCACAGAGGCCTCACAGGGGTGTGGGGCTGTTTTTTTCATCGATCAGCCTGTCATAAGAATAGGGGAAATCTACGATTTTGACGGTTCACCTTGAATGAAGCTGGGACAGATGGTATAATAAAGCTTGAATGTTGCCCGGGGTAAAGGGGGAAATGAAGTGCGCATTGCGAAGACAAAGGTGGTAATGATCCTGGCGGCACTACTCATCACGATGGGATTGTGTTTGGCAGAGGATGACGTATTCATCAAATCATCGGAGACGGTTCTGTTTGACTTCTTCTGTCAGAAATGGGAGTCATTTAGGACCGTCCCTGTTGACTTCTGGCGCGATGCGGCATGACGCAGGATCAGATCGACAGACTTGTGGACCTGCTCACCGGGGAATGAGTCAACGGGGACGGTTTCTTTTGACTTCTTCTGTCAGAAATGGGAGTCAATTAGAACCGTCCCTGTTGACTTTGAACGAAAAGATGGAAGGCGAATTTCCCGTCCTGAAGCCGGGCAACAACCTGGTCTGCTGGTCAGGCGACATCACCAGAGTGGTCATTGAACCGAATTGGCGATATCTGTGAGCTTTTGGGTCAGGACGGTTTCATGGTGAGAATGGATGAAAGATAAAGCTGGAGAATGCGGGCCATCGTTCCCTGTATGTCCGTTTTCAGGTCGCTCATAGCCCAGTCGAACAGGCACCCCTTGACAATACTGCAGATGTCAGCGCTCAATTTATGTGGATCTGTATCGGGTTTTAGGACCCCGGCTGCAATCGCCACTCGTGCCTCGTCCTCGCATCGGGCCATGGCGGTACCGGCGGCAAAATGGCCGTTTTCCTCGCACATATAGGAGGCCAACGCTTTATTGCCGGGGTTATAAAACCGCTTCATAAATGTCACACCGAGGTTGGAGTAATGCTCCACCAGATGGGAGTACAGCTCACAGACACGACCGGGAAAATCCTCGATGGGTGTCTGCATAATAAAGCGATCAAAAGCCACTTCCTTGACGATGGTCATCATCAGATCATCCATATTCTTAAAGTGGTGATAGAATGTTCCCGTGGAAAGCCCTGATGTCTCAACGACATTGGCCGCAGTGAAAGCATCGATGCCATTCTGTGCGATCAAGGCTATCGCAGCATCTACCAGTCTCTTCCTGGCGTCTGTCGGTTCAACGGCTTTGGATGGGCGCCCCCGCTTTCCTGCCATGCTGTGTGCCTCCTCTCGGGGATTAAAATAAAATCAATTCTATTTCTGTTGACAGTATACCAGATGGATGTTATAATGTCAAATAGAATAAATTCTAATTTATGTGTGCAAGATTCGAGGGGGAAGAAGTATGAAGATCATCAAGAGAAACGGCAGCGAGATGCCGTTTGACAGCGAAAAGATATTCGCGGCGATCTCCCGGGCAAACGTCCAGGTGGATGCGCCTGACCAGATCAGCAACGCAGAGATCCAGGCGATAACGGATCAGGTGACGGAATACTGCCGCCTGCTGGATCGTGCCCCGGGCGTGGAAGAGGTGCAGGACCGCGTGGAGCAGGAGCTCATGGCTCACGGCGCTTTTGTGCTGGCCAAGTGCTACATCACTTATCGTTACACCCGTGCCCTGGTGCGCCAGAGCAACACCACGGATGGCAAGATCCTCAGCCTGATCGACTGTGCAAATGAGGAAGCCAAGCAGGAGAACGCCAACAAGAACCCGGTGATCAACTCCACCCAGCGCGACTACATGGCGGGAGAGGTTTCCAGGGACCTGACTGAGCGCCTGCTGTTGCCGAAGGACATCGTGAAGGCCCATGAAGAGGGGCTTATCCACTTCCACGATATGGATTACTATGCCCAGCATATGCACAACTGCGACCTGGTGAACCTGGAGGATATGCTGCAGAACGGCACGGTCATCACGGGGACGCTTATCGAAAAGCCCCACAGCTTTTCCACCGCCTGCAACATCGCCACGCAGATCATCGCGCAGGTGGCCTCCAACCAGTATGGCGGACAATCCATTTCCCTCGCCCACCTTGCGCCCTTCGTGCAGGTCAGCCGGGAGAAGATTCGCCGGGAACTGGACGCGGAGCTTGCCGAGGTTGGCGTCGCTATGGATGGAGAAGCAAGGGAAAAGATGGTAGAGCGTCGGCTGCGCGAGGAAGTGAAGCGCGGCGTACAGACCATCCAGTATCAGGTTGTTACGCTGCTGACAACCAACGGCCAGGCACCATTCGTGACGGTGTTCATGTACCTGGGCGAGGCGAAGAACGATCAGGAGCGTGATGACCTGGCGCTGGTGATCGAGGAAGTATTGCGCCAGCGGTATGAAGGAGTGAAGAACGAGCAGGGCGTGTGGGTCACGCCCGCCTTCCCGAAGCTGATCTATGTACTGGAGGAGGACAACATCGGCGAGGACAGCCGTTACTATTACCTTACAAAGCTGGCGGCGAAATGTACCGCCAAGCGCATGGTGCCGGACTACATCTCCGAGAAGATCATGAAACAGCTGAAGGGCGGTGACGTGTACACCTGCATGGGCTGCCGCAGCTTCCTGACGCCGGACCGCTTCACGGACGCGGGTCTGGGCAATATCGCCAATGCAGGGAACTATAATCCGCATGAGCACAAATACTATGGCCGCTTCAATCAGGGCGTGGTGACGGTGAACCTGGTGGACATCGGCCTGTCCGCCCACGGGGACATGGACGCCTTCTGGCGGATATTCGACGAGCGGATGGAGCTGTGCCATCGTGCGCTGCGCTGCCGCCATGAACGCCTGCTGGGCACAGCGTCGGATGTAGCGCCTATCCTCTGGCAGTACGGGGCGCTTGCCCGGCTTCAGAAGGGTGAGGTTATCGACCGGCTGCTGTACAACGGCTACTCCACCATCAGCCTGGGCTACGCTGGCCTGTGGGAATGTGTGAAGGCCCTGAACGGCAAAAAGCTGACAGAGCCCGAGGGCGAGGAACTGGGCCTTCAGATCATGAGGATGTTGAACACCTACACTGCCAAGTGGAAGGCTGAGGAAAACATCGACTACTCCATCTATGGCACTCCGCTGGAGAGCACCACCTACCGCTTTGCCAAGTGCCTGCAGAAGCGTTTCGGTGTGATCGAGGGGATTACAGACAAGGGCTACATCACCAACTCCTATCACATTCACGTGACGGAGCCCATCAACGCTTTTGACAAGATCGCAATCGAAAGTCGTTTCCAGGCGCTGTCACCGGGCGGAGCCATCAGCTATGTGGAAGTGCCCAACATGACGGGGAACCTGGAGGCGGTTTTACAGGTGATGCGCTTCATCTATGACAACATCCTCTACGCCGAGCTGAACACCAAGAGCGACTACTGTCAGGTGTGCGGCTGGGATGGGGAGATCGAGATTCAGGAGGACGACGGCAAACTGGTATGGGTCTGCCCCTGCTGCGGCAACCGGGATCAGGACAAGATGAACGTGGCGCGGCGCACCTGCGGCTACATCGGCACCCAGTTCTGGAACCAGGGCCGCACGCAGGAGATCAAGGAAAGGGTATTGCACCTGTAAAGCCATGAACTACGGAACGATAAAGAACTGCGATATTGCCAACGGTACGGGCGTCCGGGTTTCCCTGTTTGTATCGGGTTGCCGCAATCATTGTCCCGGATGCTTCCAGCCGGAGACCTGGGATTTCGGTTACGGACAGCCTTTCACGGAAGAAACAGAAAATGAGCTGCTCCAGCTGTTGGAACCCGGCTACATTAACGGCCTGACGCTGCTGGGTGGCGATCCCTTTGAGCCGGAGAACCAGCGTGTGCTTCTGCCGTTTCTGAGGAAGGTCAGGGCCACCTTTTCAAGTAAGGATATATGGGCCTACACCGGCTACACATGGGAGCAGCTAACCTCCGGGCATCACAGGTCGAGCCTTCCGGGGACAAAGGAGATGCTCAGTCTGATCGATGTGCTGGTGGACGGGCCGTTTGTCGAAGCAAAGAAGAACATCCGGCTGCGCTTCCGGGGATCGGAGAACCAGAGGATTATTGATGTGCAGAAGTCCCTTGAGTCTGGCATTGTTATGATCGCCAAGAATGTTTAGCCATGAGGTTATCGAGTTACAGGATTTGTTCAGCGTCGCTACTGCGGCGCTCTTTTTATGCTCGTTTTGTGGAGGTGAACGCCTATGCTCTGTGTCTATCCGCCCGATTGTACCGACTTCTCCGGCAACGGCCTGGGCACCATTTCGCCCTCTTCCGCGCTGGTGAAGGAAACGCTCAACGGCGAGTATGAGCTGGAAATCGTTCACCCGTTGGACGACACCGGGAAGTGGCACCGGCTGGTGGAGGGCCATATCGTCCGCGCCCCGGTTCCCGCTTCGGAGACGCCCCAGGTGGCGCTGGCCTACAAGGCCATGAGCGAGGGCAAGGCCATCTACAAGGTGAACACCAAGCGCAATCCTCTGGTGCTCAGATCCGGAGTCAGCGGGGACGGTTCTTCTCGACTCTTTTCGTCTGCATTATGGAGTCAGGCAGAACCGTTTTCGCCGGCTGTCCATCATCAGGGAGTCAATGAGAGCCGTCCCTCGCCAACTGCACACCCCGTTTCACTGGTGGCGGGGTGTTTTTGCCTTGTATTCTACAATAAAAGTGTGGTATACTGAAGCGGGAAAGAAAGGAGCCTTCACCATGCCAACCATCAGCCTATTTTATGGTATTTTGATTTCCATGTACTTCGAGAAGGATGGGCAGCATCACACGCCCCATTTTCACGCTAGATACGGGGAATTCAAAGCGGAATTTGATTTTAATGGCGATATACTAGCTGGCAAGATGCCGCTTAAGCAAGCCGCATATATCAAAGCCTGGGCTTTTATTCATCAGGAAGAACTCCTCCTGAACTGGGAATTGGCCATGAACGACGAAATGCCCTTCAGAATCGACCCATTGAAATGAGGTGCTTATATGGAGGATTTAATCATCGGAAAGCGCGAGCTGTCCCCGGATGCCGCCAGCGTAACAATTTTGCCGGATCACTTGTTGCGCGTGCGCTTCCTCAACGGTGAACTGCGCGATTTTGATATGAAGCCCCTGCTCACCCGAAAATGCTATCTTCCGCTGAAAAACGACATCCTTTTCCAAACTGCTACCGTGACATTCGGAACCGTGCAATGGGCCAACGGCCTTGACCTCGACCCCGAATGGCTTTATAAAGACAGCGTACCGGTTCAATAGGAAAGATACAGAAGTCAGGGGACGGCGCTTTTGACTCTGCGAAACGCGCAGACAAAAGCGCCGTCCCTTTGTCTTATGCCGCCCCGCAACCAAACCCTAACGCAAACGTGCCGTGCAATGCGCTTGAAGCCTTCACAGAGGAGGTATATGATATGGTAATCAAATAAAGAAAGGCAATGAACTAAAAAATGCTTCTTCCGACCGCGTTTGCCCTGTTCGCGGGGCTGATCATGACCCGTATCTTCAAGAAAATCAACCTCAAGCTGCCCGATGTGACGGCCTTCCTGATCGCCGGCGTGCTGGTGGGCCCCTTTGTGCTGGGAGCCATAGACATCCCCTTAGGCTTCAATTCCATGGAGGCGCTGGACAGGGTCAGCTTCCTGTCCACCGTGGCCCTGGGCTTTATCGCCTTCGACATCGGCAACGAATTCCGGCTGGCCCAGCTGAAGAAGACGGGCAAGGTCGCCACGGTGATCGGCATCGTACAGGCCCTGGCCGCCATGGCGCTGGTGGACATCGCCCTCATCGGCCTCCACTTCATCCTCGGCCCTGAAAAGCTGCCCCTGCCGGTGGCCATCACCCTGGGCGCCATCGCCACGGCCACGGCCCCCGCGGCCACGCTGATGGTCGTGCGCCAGTACAAGGCCAAGGGCCCGCTGACCGACCTGCTGCTGCCCATCGTCGCCCTGGACGACGCCGTGGGCCTGGTGGTGTTCGCCGTGTCCTTCGGCATAGCCCAGGCCCTGGAGGGCGGCGCGCTGAACGTGACCTCGGTCATACTCAACCCGATGCTGGAGATCGTCTGCTCGCTGGCGCTGGGTGCGGCCATGGGCGAGCTGCTGACGCTGCTGGAGAAGCTGTTCTTCTCCAACAAGAACCGCCTGTCGCTGACCATCTCCTTCGTGTTGATGACCATCGCCCTGTCCACGCTCCAGATCCCGCTGCCCGGCGGCGCGAAGATCACCTTCTCCTCGCTGCTGGTGTGCATGATGCTGGGCACCATGTTCTGCAACCTCAGCGAATACTCCGTGGACATCATGAAGCGCTCCGAGGAATGGACCGCCCCGCTGTACGCGGTGTTCTTCGTGCTCTCCGGCGCGCAGCTGGACCTTAGCGTGTTCCGCTACCCCTCGATACTGCTGATCGGCCTGGTGTTCATACTGGTGCGCTGCGCCGGCAAGTACCTGGGCGCCTGGGGCAGCGCCACGGTGATGGGCTGCGAGCCCAACGTGCGCAAGTACCTGGGCGTCACCTTGTTCCCCCAGGCCGGCGTGGCCCTGGGCATGGTGGTCACCGCCCAGGCCCTCGGCCAGGAATACGGCGCCATGATCCGCAATATCATACTGTTCGCCGTGCTCGTCTACGAGCTGGTGGGCCCGCTGCTGACCAAGCAGGCCCTGATGGCCGCCGGCGAAGTGGCAGACAAGCACCCCGAAGCGCACTACCGGGCCAGGTTCCAGAAGAAGGCCGCGCAGTAACCGCTCCCGGGCTTCGCCCTGTAATTCTCAAAGACTTGCCTTTTCAGCAAGTCTTTTTTGTGCTATAATGAAAAGGCAATATAACAAACTGGATGTTTTCCCCCGTGACCACAAGGAGCCGCCCATGAAAAAAGCGCTATGTGCCTTATTGATTCTCCTGCTGACGACAGCGGTGCCGGCGCTGACGGAGAGCGCGATCTCCATGCCCGGTGAATTGGAGATCACTGAGGAAGCACTCCTCCTCCCGGAGGACGTCAGCGCCGGTCCTGAGACGGATGGGGGCGATATCCTGCTCCCGGAGGACGACGCCGAAATGCCGTTCGAGCTCGCCGACGAGATGCCTGTCGACGTCCCGATCGACCTCGATATCTCCGACGGCGGCCTTGAAGCCAATCTGCTGATACCGGAGCCGACAGACGACGGCCTGGCCTCCGACCCCGCCGTGCTGGTGCCGACCGAGGAGGAAGCGTGCTTCATCCATTCCTCCCGGGACAGCGACGCCCTGTTCGCCGGCTACGCGAACGGCATTCTCCACGGCGCTGGACCCAGGCGCAACGCCACCGCCTACGCCCGGGAAAAGCTGAACAGCCAGGAGCAGGTCATCTACGACGCCTTGAAGCCCCTCCTCGCCCAGGTCGCCGAGGGCAGCCGCGCCTCCACCAAGTTCGAAGTTCCCCTGTCAGCACTGCTGGGCCTGACCCGCATCACCGGCCAGGCCCTGACCGGCGAGGTGCTGTCCAACCCGATGACCGACGACGAAATGGCCCGTGTCGCCGCCGCGTGGAAGGCACTGTACACCTACACGCTGAGCAACGTAGCCAACGCCCTGTGGTTTGACTGTACCTACGAGCTGTACTGGCTGGATCGCTACGACAATCCCATCCGGGCCGTAAAGCCCGCGGTGATGTATCGCTACAGTGCCGAGCTCGGCGACTGGGAGCTTTATGTGGCGGACGGTGCCGGCGTCAGCTTTCGATTCCCGGTGCTTGCCCGGTACCAGGGCGATACCTATACCGTGGATCCCGGAAGCATCGACCGAGCGAAGCTCGCCCGAAAGAACGCCCAGGCCATCGTGGAGCAATACGCCGGCTGCTCGGATTATGCCAGGCTGGCCGGCTACGTGACGGCGATCTGCCGGCTGGTGCGCTATGACGACGAGGCCGCCACCCCCGAATGGCAGTACGCCAATCCCCAGGTCCAGGACCCCTGGAAGCTGATCTCGGTCTTCGACGACGACAGCAGCACGAACGTGGTCTGCGAGGGCTACGCCCAGGCCTATCAGTACCTGTGCGAGCTGACACAGTTCGACGGCGACATCCACTGTCGCCTGGTTACCGGAAACGTCAGCGGCACGGAGCACTCCTGGAACCTGGTGCGCATGGACGACGGGAAGAACTACCTGGTGGACGTGTCCTCCATGGACGGCGATTGGGACGACACGGACGGCGACCTGGCCCACTGGATTGGCGAAAACCGGGGCAACCTGTTTCTCTGCGGCGGCTCCGGCAACGTCTCTGTCGGCTACGACATCGTAAGACGCGACGGCTCGGAGGAGGGCAGGCGAAGCTACCGCAGCGAGACGCTGGACATCTATCCCGATGCCGCGCTGGCCCTCGCCCCGAAGCGCTACACCCCCACCGGCTTCCACAAGCTCCCCGACGGCTTCCACTATTTTGACGACAGCGGCGCGTTTGTCACCGGAGAAGCGCTGCTGGACGGCTATGGCTATCGGTTCGACGTCGACGGCAGGCTGGAGGACAGTCTCTCCGGCTGGCACACCGTCGACGGCGAGCGCCGCTTCTTCGAGGCCGACGGCAAGCTGCACGAGACGCACACCCCGATCATCGACGCCGCCGTGCCGCCGACCTGTACCGAGCCGGGCCTGACCGAGGGCAGCCATTGCGCCGTCTGTGAAACGGTGTTGACCCCCCAGGAGCCCGTCGAAATGCTGGGCCATCATTGGGGAAAGGCGTCCTATGCCTGGTCTGAGGACTACACGAGCGTCGCCGCCCGCAGAGCCTGCCTGAACGACCCGGCCCATGTGCAGGCCGAGACCGTCCAGACCTCCGCCGAGGTCACGAAGGCCGCCACCTGCACCGCCAGGGGCACCACCACCTACACCGCCAGCTTCGATAATACCGCCTTTCACACGCGGAAGAAGGCCGTCAGAAACATCCCCGCCACCGGCCATCGCTGGGGCAGGGCCGGATACACCTGGGCTGAGGATTACACGAGCGTCACCGCACGCAGGGCCTGCCTGAACGACCCGGCCCATGTGCAGATCGAGACCGTTCAGACCTCCGTCGAGGTCACGAAGGCCGCCACCTGCACCGCCAGGGGCACCACCACCTACACCGCCAGCTTCAGGCGCACTGCCTTCAGGACACAAAAGAAGCGAGTCAGGGACATCCCCGCCACCGGCCACACGCCCGTCACGGACCCCGCCGTACCGCCAACCGCCACTGCCAACGGCCTGACCGAAGGCAGCCATTGCGCCGTCTGCGGCAAGGTGCTCGTGGCGCAGAAGCCAATCCCTAGGCTGGACAACGCCCTGATCCTGCGGGGCAACGCCTGCCGGCTGGTCGAGGTGGGCAAGCCCCGTCAAATCATCGTGGCGCTGGGACCGGTCAGAAGCTACAAGAGCAGCGTGCCCTCTGTTGCCTCGGTCAGCCGGAAGGGGCGTGTAAGCCCACGCGCGCCAGGCATAGCGCTGATCACCATACATCTGAAGGATGACAGCATACTGCTGCTGAAGCTGGTCGTCCGGGATCCCCACGCGCCCAAATCCGTGCGCATCGCCCAAGGGCGTCGCGCCACACTGAAGGTCGGGGAAACGCTGGCCCTGAAGGCCGTGCTGCGACCTGCCGGTACACGATCCGCGCTGCGCTGGAGCAGCAGCGAACCCAGGATCGCCTCCGTCAGCAGGTCGGGCGTGGTCCAGGCGCGTCAGCCGGGCAGAGCGACGATCGTGGTGCGCACCGCCAACGGCAAGCGGGCCGCCATCTCGATCGCGGTGGTAAGATAACCCGTCGCCAGTTTTCACGTAGAATATACAGTGATTCAACATCATCATGCTTACATCAATGATAACAGATCATTATAATTGATATGCCTTGCAGATTGCAGGAGCACGACATAAGCGAAAGGAAGTACCCGGGAATGAAAAAGATCATCGCTCTGATTCTGGTTATGGTTCTGTTGGCTTTCGGCCTGACCGCCTGCAAGAAGGCTGAGCAGAAGGCTGAAGAAGCTGCCGCCAAGGTCGAGGAGACCGCCGAGAAGGCCGAGGAGAAGGCTGAAGAGGCCGCCGAGAAGGCCGAGGAAAAGGTCGAAGAGGCTGCTGAGAAGGCCGAAGAGGCTGCTGACGCTGCCGCTGATGCTGCTGCCGACGCCGTTGAGGAGGCCGAAGAGAAGGTCGAAGAGGCCGCTGAGGCTGCTGCTGACACCGCTGAGGCCGCTGCCGACGCCGCTGAAGAGGCCGTTGAAGAGGCTGCTGACGCCGCCGCTGGCAACTAATTCGATTCGGATTGCAACAAAACGCCCCGCAAACGCGGGGCGTTTTGTTGTGAACTCGACTGCGACAAGGAACCCGTGCCCCGTGATTCAGGGGCAAATTCTAACCGTCAAATACTGATTTGTCGGGGAGAGGGATTAGGGATTAGAAATAGTGGCTGGCGCATGGTAGAAACAAACACCATCCCTTAAAACATGAATAATCCTCTGTTCTGTCGCGGGAACGGTCGCTCTATTCCTCGTGATACCTCGGTGCGC